>JAILZQ010000022.1 GCA_023512415.1 Geminicoccaceae bacterium
GCGCAGCCGCAGGCCCGGGATCTCCTCGACCAGGTTCATCGCGATGTAGGTCCAGGCGCCCTGGTTGGCCGGCTCCTCCTGCACCCACACGATGTCCTTGACGTTCGGGTACCGAGCCAGCTCGGCCTTGATCGGCGCGACCGGCAGGGGGTACAGCTGCTCCAGCCGGACCAGCGCGATGTCAATGATCTTCCGCTCCTCACGCCCGGCCAGCAGGTCGTAGTAGACCTTGCCCGAGCAGAGGATCACCCGGGTGGCGGCCGAGGGGTCCACCGTCGCCTCGCCGATGACCGGCCGGAAGGTGCCCGAGGTGAACTCGGAGACGGCCGAGACGACGAGCCGGTGGCGCAGCAGCGACTTCGGCGTGAAGACGACCAGCGGCTTCTTCTTCGGCGACAGTGCCTGGCGGCGCAGCAGGTGGAAGTAGTTCGCTGGCGTGGTCGGCACGGCCACCCGCATGTTGTCCTCGGCGCACAGCTGCAGGTACCGCTCCAGGCGACCCGACGTGTGGTCCGGTCCCTGCCCCTCGTGGGAGTGGGGGAGCAGCAGCGTGAGCGACGACGGCTGGCCCCACTTCACCTCGCCGGAGGAGACGAACTCGTCCACAATGGACTGCGCTCCGTTGGCGAAGTCGCCGAACTGGGCCTCCCAGATCGTCAGACAGTTCGGGTCGGCAAGGCTGTGGCCGTATTCGTAGCCGAGCACCGCTTCTTCGGAGAGGTGGCTGTCGAAGCACTCGAAATCGTGCGGATCCGCGGGGATCGTCTGGAGCGGGACGTAGCGCTCCTCGGTCTCCTGATCGTAGATGATCGCGTGGCGCTGGCTGAAGGTGCCGCGTCCCACGTCCTGGCCCGAAAGGCGGACCGCGAAGCCTTCGGCCAACAAGGTCGCGAAGGCCAAATGCTCGGCCGTCGCCCAGTCGATCCCCTCGCCCGAGCGGATCGCCTCGCGCCGCTGGGCGATGATCCGCTTGAGGCGGGGGTGCACCTTGAGGCTCTCTGGCAGCTCGGTGATCCGCTCGCCGAGTTCCCGGAGCCGCTCGATCGGCACCGCGGTCGAGCCGCGCTCGTAGGCCTCGGGGGCCCGCTTGAGCCCCTTCCAGGCGCCCTCGAGCCAGTCCGCCTGGTTCGACTTGTAGGTGCGCGAGGCCTCGTGCGCCGCCTCGAGCTGGCGGTTGACCGCGGCCAGCAGCTCCCCGGCCTCGCCCGGCTTCACGACACCCTCGCGCTCGAGCGCCTGGGCGTAGACCTGCCGCACGGTGGGGTGCCGGGCGATCTTCCGGTACATGATCGGCTGGGTGAAGGACGGCTCGTCGCCCTCGTTGTGACCATGCCGGCGGTAACACCAGAGGTCGATGACCACGTCCTTCTTGAACTTCTGGCGGAACTCGGTGGCCAGCCGCGCCACCCGGGTGACCGCCACCGGATCGTCGCCGTTGACGTGGAAGATCGGGCACTGCACGCCGCGCGCCACGTCGGAAGGATAGGGTGAGCTGCGCGAGGCGTGCGGGCTCGTCGTGAAGCCGATCTGGTTGTTGACGATCAGGTGCACCACCCCGCCGATGCGGTAGCCCTTGAGCTCGCACATCTCGAGGCACTCGTGCACCACGCCCTGGCCGATGAAGGCGGCATCGCCGTGGATCAACAGGCCCATGACCCGCGAGCGCTCGGCGGTGTCGCCGCGCTGGCGCTGCTTGGCGCGGACCTTGCCCATGACGACCGGGTTGACCGCCTCGAGGTGCGAGGGGTTGGCGGTGAGCGAAAGATGGATCGTGCGCCCGTCGGGAAGGGTCCGGTCGGTCGAGGTTCCGAGATGGTACTTGACGTCTCCCGAGCCCAGGAACCGGTCGTAGACCGCGGCCCCCTGGAACTCCGAGAGGATCGCCGCGTAGGGCTTGCCCATCACGTTGGCGAGCACGTTGAGCCGGCCGCGGTGCGCCATGCCGAGCACGATTTCCTCGACGCCGAGGCCGGCCGCGGTGCGGATGATCGTCTCGAGCGCCGGGATCGCGCTTTCGCCGCCGTCGAGTCCGAACCGCTTGGTGCCCGGGAACTTGACGTGCAAGAACTGCTCGAATCCTTCGGTGACGGTCAACTGTTCGAGGATCTCGCGCTTCTCCTCGGCCGTCACGTCGGTGAAGCTCGCCGGGTTCTCGACCCGCGCCTGGATCCAGGCCTTCTGCTCGGGATCCTGGATGTGCAGGAACTCGATGCCGATCGTGCCGGAATAGGTGCGCTGCAGAACCTCGACGATCTTCCTGAGCGTCGCCTTTTCGAGGCCGAGCACGTAGTCGAGGTAGAATTCCCGGTCGAGATCGGCTTCGGTGAAGCCATAGGTCCGCCAGTCGAGCTCGGGATGGTAGTCGTTGCCGGTGAGCCCGAGCGGATCGAGTTTGGCGATCAAGTGACCGCGCACGCGGTAGGCGCGGATCAACATGATGACCCGGAGATGATCACGGACCAGCGCCTTGATGGCCGGGGAGTCGAGGCTCGGCGCGATCACAGCGACCGGAGCCCCCACCCGCTCCGCGACCACGCGCAGCTCGCGGGGCCTCGGCTCGAGCGCGGCCCGCGCCCGCTCGAAGAGCTGGCGATTGTCCGGGCCGAGCTCGTCGAAATAGGCCCGCCAGGAAGGATCCACCTGCTGCGGGTCGGCGATGTACCGCGCGTAGAGCTCCTCGAGGAACGCGCCGTTGCCGCCGTAGAGGAAGGAGGTCTGCTCGAGCTCGCGTCGTGTCGCCATGCCCGCCCGCTCCTCCAGCCGAAAGGCGCCTCGAGGCGCCGGGTCGATCCTCAGCGGCCGAGTGCTTCGGCCATCGCCCGGCCGATCGCCGCCGGACTTTCGGCGATCACGATGCCGGCCGAACGCATCGCCTCGATCTTCTCGTCGGCCCCACCCTTGCCGCCGGCGATGATCGCCCCGGCATGGCCCATCCGCCGGCCCGGTGGGGCGGTGCGCCCGGCGATGAAGCCGGCGACCGGCTTCTTCACTTTCGAGCGCTTGAGGAGCTCGGCCGCCTCCTCCTCGGCGCTGCCGCCGATCTCGCCGATCATCACGATGCCCTCGGTACCGGGATCGGCCAGGAAGAGCTCGAGCACGTCGACGAATTCCATGCCCTTCACGGGATCGCCGCCGATCCCGACGCAGGTCGACTGGCCGAGCCCGAGCTTGCTCGTTTGAGCGACCGCCTCGTAGGTGAGCGTGCCCGAGCGCGAGACGATACCGATCGTGCCGGGTGTGTGGATGTGGCCGGGCATGATGCCGATCTTGCACTGGCCGGGGGTGATGACGCCCGGGCAGTTGGGGCCGACGAGACGGGTCCGCGAGCCCTGCAACGCCCGCTTGACCTTGACCATGTCGAGCACCGGGATCCCCTCGGTGATGCACACCACGAGCGGGATCTCGGCGTCGATCGCTTCGAGGATCGCATCCGCGGCGAAGGCCGCCGGGACGTAGATGACCGAGGCGTCGCAGCCGGTCGCCGCCTTGGCCTCGGCCACCGTGTCGAAGACCGGCAAGCCGAGATGGGTCTCGCCCCCCTTGCCCGGGGTCACCCCGCCCACCATGCGGGTTCCGTAGGCGATCGCTTGCTCGGAGTGGAACGTGCCCTGGGCACCGGTGAAGCCCTGGCAGATGACCTTGGTCGAGGCGTCGACGAGGACGGGCATCAGGCGGCCTTCCGGACGGCGGCGACGACCTTCTGCGCGGCATCGGCGAGGTCGTCGGCGGGGATGATCGAGAGGCCCGACTCGGACAGGATCCGCTTGCCGAGCTCGACGTTGGTGCCCTCGAGGCGGACCACGAGCGGCACGTTGAGATTGACCTCGCGGGCGGCGGCCACCACGCCCTCGGCGATCACGTCGCAGCGCATGATGCCACCGAAGATGTTGACGAGGACGGCCTCGACGTTCGGGTCGGACAAGAGGAGCTTGAAGGCGGCGGTCACCCGCTCCTTGCTCGCACCCCCGCCGACGTCCAAGAAGTTGGCCGGCTCGCCCCCGTAGAGCTTGATGATGTCCATGGTCGCCATGGCGAGCCCGGCGCCGTTGACCATGCAGGCGATGTTGCCGTCGAGCTTGATGTAGTTGAGCTCGTGCCGGCTCGCTTCGATCTCGTGGGGATCCTCTTCGTCGAGGTCGCGGAGCTCGACGATCCGCGGCTGGCGGAAGAGCGCGTTGGCGTCGAAGTTCATCTTCGCATCGAGGGCGACGAGCTCGCCCTCGGCGGTCAGCACGAGCGGGTTGATCTCGACCAGGCTCGCGTCGCGCTCGACGAAGCAGGCGTAGAGGCCCTTCATGAAGGCCACGGCCTTCTGCACTTCCTTGCCCTTGAGGCCGAGGCCGAAGGCCAGCTTCCGCCCGTGGAAGGGCTGGAAGCCGATCACCGGGTCGATCGCCACTTTGAGGATCTTATCCGGTCGGTGCTTGGCGACTTCCTCGATGTCGACCCCACCCTCGGTCGAGGCCATGAAGGTCACCCGCGCGGTCGTCCGGTCGAGCACCGCGCCCAGATAGAGCTCGCGGGCGATCCGACACCCCTGCTCGACATAGACCCGCTTGACGATCCGCCCCTGCGGCCCGGTCTGGTGCGTGACCAACGTCATGCCGAGCATCGCGTCGGCGAGCTGGCGGACCTCCTCGATCGAGCGGGCGAGCTTCACCCCGCCGGCCTTGCCGCGGCCGCCGGCGTGGATCTGCGCCTTCACCACCCAAACCGGACCGGGCAGCTCGCGGGCGACCTGCTCGGCTTCCTCGGGCGTGTAGGCGACCCGCCCCTCGAGGGTGGCGACGCCGTATTCGCGCAACAGCGCCTTGGCCTGGTACTCGTGGATGTTCATCGGATCCCCGTGCCGAGGGTCGAGAGGCTCAAAGGACGACCGCCGCGCACAAGTTCCGCACGGCGGCCACCGACTTTTCGAACATCGCCCGTTCCTCGGGATCGAGGGCGATCTCGACGATCCTCTCGACGCCGCCCGCGCCGATCACCACCGGCACGCCCACATAGAGGCCGTGGACACCGTATTGCCCGTTCAAATAGGCGGCGCAGGGCAAGAGCCGCTTTTGATCGAGCAGGTAACTCTCGGCCATGGTGATCGCCGAGGCGGCGGGAGCGTAGAAAGCCGAGCCGGTCTTCAAGAGGTTGACGATCTCGGCACCTCCGTCGCGGGTCCGCTGGACGATGGCGGCGACCCGCTCCTCGGAAATCCAACCCATCCGCACGAGATCGGGCAACGGGATCCCGGCCACCGTGGTGTAGCGGACGAGCGGCACCATGGTATCCCCGTGGCCGCCGAGCACGAAGGCGGTGACGTCCTCGACCGAGACGCCGAGCTCGCTCGCGACGAAGTAGCGGAAGCGGGCGGAGTCGAGCACACCCGCCATGCCGACCACGCGCTCGGGCGGCAGGCCGGAGACCTTCTGCATCACCCAGACCATCGCGTCCAAGGGATTGGTCACAACGATCACGAACGCTTGCGGGCAGTGCCGGGCGATCGCCTCGGCCACGCCCTTGATCACCCCGGCATTGACCGCGATCAAATCGTCGCGGCTCATGCCGGGCTTACGCGGCACCCCGGCCGTGACGATCACCACTTCGGCCCCGGCGATGGCGGTGAGGTCGTTGGAACCCGTGATCGCGGCGTTGAAGCCCGCCACCGGTCCGGTCTCGGCGAGATCGAGCGCCTTGCCCTGCGGCACGCCCTCGACCACGTCCACGAGCACCACGTCACCGAGTTCGCGCTGCGCCGCCAAAAGCGCGAGCGTACCGCCGATCTGGCCGGCGCCCACGAGCGCGATCTTCCTCCGTGCCATGGCTCACCTTCGCTGGCGGGTGCGGTGTTCGCGCGGCCGCGCGGACCGCGCACCTTCTAGCCGCACCCCCCTCGCGCGACAAGGCGAAGCGGGTCGCGCCCGTCCGTGCTGCACTGCGACATTCGGCGCGCCGGCCGGACCCGACCGGCCGATCCAGGCGCTCAGGCCGTGCCGAAGGTCGTGGCGTTCTCGATGTTGACGAGCGCCGGGACCACCTGGTTGAGCACGTGGAAGGCGGTCGAGAACCCGTAGGCCGAGCCCGTCCCGTCGCGATCGACCTCGACCCGGACGTCGTTGAGCCCGCCCGAGCCGTCGAGATCGGCCACCACGAAGCGCAGCCAGTTCGAGGCGTCGGGCGCGCTCGGGTCGAAGGCGGTGCCGCGGAAGAACTTCTCGAGATCGAGTCGGTCGCCCTGCGCGCTGTTGAAGTCGACGACGGTGTCGAACCCGTCCGAGAGCGCCGTCCAAACGAACCGGTCCGCACCGAGGCCGCCGACCAAGACGTCGCGACCGCCGAGGCCGATCAGCACGTCGTCGCCGTCGCCGCCGTTCAGCGTGTCGTTCCCGGAACCGCCGACGAGAAGATCGTTGCCGCCGAGACCGAAGAGGCTGTCGTTCCCCTTGCCGCCGAACACCGCCTCGGCGGCGTCGGTGCCGAGGAACGAGTCGTTGCTGTCGCCGAGCACGACCCGGTCGTCTTCGATCACGAGCCGCGTCGTGGCCGGCGCGCTCGTCGCACCGCGCTCGTCGGTGACCCTCACGGTCACGTCGCGCACCCCGGCGACGATCGTGCCGGTGCTGTTCGTGAAGGTGACGAGCCCGAGGGCCTTCTCGTAGTTCTCGATCGTGTCGATCCCGCTGAAGGCGAGCTCGCTCGACGAGACCTGCGTGACGCGGATCGCGGTCCCGTCGACGAAGCCGTCGCCATTGGCGTCGGCGCCGGCCCGCAAGCCGAGCGTGTCGCCCGGGCGGATCCCGGCGGTCAGCCGGACCGCGGCAGCCGCGATCCGATCCCCGTCGGCATCGCCGATCGCGGCATCGAGCAACCCCGACGCGTTGCCGAGGAAGAGGACGTCACCGAGCGAGACTTCGCCGAAGCGGACGGCGATCTCGACATCGTTGAAGTCGCGGTCGGCACGCCCCGTCCAGGGCCGACTCGGATCGCTCGGATCCTGCGTCCCGGGAACCGGGAAGCGCGTGCCGAGCCGACCCGGTATGTCCTCGAACGCCGCGGCGACGTCGCCGCTCGCATTGTCGTAGCCCGAGATCACGTGCCCCAGGCCCATCGGATTGAGGGGGTTGGCGTTGGGTGTCGCGGGGTCGGGATCGGCCGAGAAGAAGACGACCGGGAGAACGGTCTCGGTCCCGTTCGGCGCGACGTGCACGACGCGCGGCGGCCCGCTCAGGCTGTCGAGGTCGGCCGGGCCGCCGGTGACCGGATCGCGGATTTCGATCCGCCCGGTCGAAAGATCGACAGCCGGCAGCTTACCGCCGTTCTGGACGACGAACAGCCCCAGGGTGGAGCCGGCCGGCAGCACGCCCAACGAGACCGTGTCGCCCGGCGTGAGCGGGCCGGGCGGGCCCGGAAAACCGGGCGGATCGGTCTGGTCGTTGACCTGCGGGAAGACGATCCGGGGATCGGCGAACCGACCGTCCGGGCCGATCCGGAACGCCCCCAACGCGTTCACGAGCCCGGCCGTCTCGCCGGTGAACACGATCGAGACCTCGCGGTCGACGTCGGCCGTGACGTAGCCCGGCGGCAAGCCGTTGACCGCCGCCTCGTCGATCGGCCCGCCCTCGCGGGTGACGGGCAGCGGCTGGTTACCCGGCGGGTTGAAGCCGATCGGGTCGGCAACGATCGAGGCGGTCACGGTCGAGCCGAGCGTGACGGTCGGCGGGGTGTTGGTCGGGGGTGGTGGCCGGGGTGCCCCCCCCTCCTCTCCGGGCAGCGCGCCGAAGGTCCGCAGCTCCTCGAACAGGACCCCGCGCGACAGCTCGGTCGGATCGAGCGGGCCGGTGATCGGCACACCCGTACCGATGTCGCCCGGTGCGTAGGGCGAGAAGCTGGCATTGCCAGGGGTCGCGGGCTGCGGCCCGGCGGGCGGAGCGGTCGGGATGATGGTCTGCCCGGCGGCGTCGACCACCGCGCTCTCGAACAAGAAGGTGTTGGTGACCGGCGGCCGGCCGGCGACCGAGATGGTGGCGTTCGGCACGGCGAAGAAGCCGTCCAGGGTCAGCACCCCGCCGTTCGCCGTCTCGATGATGAGATCGTCGCCCTGGACCAGGTACTTGGCCTGCGGGGGCAGGAACTGGGCGTCGGGCAGGGCGAGGCGCATGCCGGGCAGCACCTTGACCTCGACCGGCTGCCCCGGGGGCGGCGGCGGGAGCTCGACCCGGCCGGCCACCGGAGCGGCGGTGGCAGCCGGCGGCGGGGTCGCTCCGGCCGGCCCGGTGGCACCGACCGGACCGCCTGGAGCGGGCCCGGCCTGCGCCAGGACCACCGGGGCCGGGGCCGGCGCGGCCGGAGCCGCGGGAGCGGAGGTCGGGGCGGCCGGGGCGTTCATGCGGACCCTCCAGGCGAGCGAGACCGGTCGGCGAAGACGCTAGCGTCAACGCGTGTGTTTGTTAACGCACTATTAGTCTATCCGTGTTCATCTTCTGTCTCAATCGCACGGGCGCCACGGCTGGTGTATCGGGGTGCGCATGGACGCTCCCACAAGCGAAGGGCACGCCGGATGATCCGCAAGACCATGCGCATCGGCGAGGTGCGCACCTCGATCAAGCTCGAGACCGAGTTCTGGAGCTACCTCAAGGAGGTGGCGGACCAGCGCGGGATCCGGCTGTCGGCTTTGATCAACGACGTGGCGGCGGCGACGCCCGACCGGACCAACCTCGCCTCGACCCTGCGGACCTTCTCCCTGGTCCACGCCCGGCTCCGTTCGAGCACGCTGCAGAGCGAACTCGAGCGGCTGTCGCTCGCCGGCAACAGCAACGATCTCGCGCGCGTGCTCGAAGCTTGCCCGCTCCCCAGCTTGCTGCTCGACGCGGAACGCCAGATCAAGCAGCTCAACCGGGCCTTCGCGCTCTGGCTCAACCTCGATCCCAAGGCCACGCTCGGCAAGCGGCTCGACAACATCATGATCCTGCGCGGGCCGAACATGAACGAGATGTGGTCGAGCCTGGTCGACGGCCGCCTCGGCCGCGCCGGCTTCAACGCCACTTACGTCTCACCCGGCAAGGTTCGGACCTGCCAAGCGCTCGCCATCGGGCTCGGTGGTGGTCAAGCCGACCCGCAGCGCCGGGGCTACGTCGTCATGTTCGAGACGCTGTCGGGCCGAACCTGAGCGCCCGACCGGAACGGGCGACCCACCGGCTCAACGCGGCGCCCGCTTGGCGAGGATCCGCTGCAGGGTCCGCCGGTGCATGCCGAGCCGCCGCGCGGTCTCCGAGACGTTGCGGTTGCACTGCTCGAAGACCCGCTGGATGTGCTCCCAGCGCACCCGATCCGCGGACATCGGTTGATCGATGGCCGCGGTGGGCTCTTCGAGCTCGCCGCGCAGCGCCGCCACCACCGTCTCCGGTGTGACCGGCTTGGCGAGATAGTGCGCGACGCCCGACTTGAGCGCCACGACCGAAGAGGCGATGCTGTCGTAGCCGGTCAACACGACGACCCGACAGCCGGGCCGCAGATCCTTGAGCGTCTGGAGGAGCTCGAGCCCGTGCCCGTCTTCCAGGTTCAAATCGAGCACGGCGCAGTCGGGCAGCACCTCGGCGGCGACGTCGTAGGCCTCCTTGAGGCTCGCCGCGGTGGCCACCAGGAAGCCCTCGCGCTCCAGGGCACGCACCAGATTGCGTCGCAAGGGCGCCTCGTCGTCGACCACCAGCACCCGCACCGGCCCGGCCCCGTCGGCACCGATCTGCCGCTCGCCCGTCATCTGGTTCGGCCCCCCCCGATCCTCGGCGGCCGCCCGGCCGCCCCGGCTCACTCCCTCGGTGCCCGCTTGTTGAGGATCCGCTGCAGGGTCCGGCGGTGCATGTTGAGCCGCCGCGCGGTCTCCGAGACGTTGCGGTTGCATTGCTCGAAGACCCGCTGGATGTGCTCCCAACGGACGCGATCCGCGGACATCGGATTGGCCGGCGGCGGCGGCAGGCCGGAGCCGGTCGCCAAGAGCGCGTCGATCACGTCGTCGGCGTCGACCGGCTTGGCCAGATAGTCGATCGCCCCCGCTTTGACCGCCGCCACCGCCGTCGCGATGTTGCCGTAGCCGGTCAGGATCACCACCCGGGCCTGCGGGTGCAGCTCGCGGAGCTTCTTGACGAGCTCGATCCCGCTGCCGTCTTCGAGGCGGAGGTCGATCACCGCATAATCCGGCCGGATCGTGTGCGCGAGGCTGATCCCGGCTTTGAGACTCTCGGCCGGGAAGACGCGGAAACCGCGCCGCTCCATGGCCCGCTGCAGGCTGCGCCTGAGCGGCGCATCGTCGTCGACCAGCATGAGCACCGGTCCGTCGGCTTGGCCCGCCCTCTCGGCCGCCCCGCCGCCCGGTCCGCCCGTCGGCTCGAGGCTCATCCGTCCCGCTCCTCCTGCGCGCGCTCGAGTTCGGCCAAAGGCCAGACCACGGTCACGCGCGCTCCTTTCGTTCGGTTGTCAAAATGGACCACGGCCCCGCTCCGGGCAAGCAAGGTGTTGGCGATGAAGATGCCGAGCCCGAGCCCGCCTTCGCCCCGTCGGGTCGTCACGTAGGGCTCGCCGACCCATTCGAGGAGTTCGGGCGGAAAGCCCGGACCGTCGTCGAGGATCTCGATCGTCAGACGCTGCCGCCCGGGGCGGACGACGATCTCGACCCGGCTCTCGGCATGCCGCCAGGCATTGTCGATGAAGTTGGCGAGGGCGTGGCGCAGCGCCGGCGGCAGAACGAGCTCCGGCTCGACGCCGCCTTCTTCGGGCTCGACCCTGACCTCGAGCTCGACACCCGGCCTCGCGAACTCCTCGGCGATCGTCTGCAAGAGCGCGCCCATGGGCGCGCGGGCGAAGCGCGCGTCGGTCGCATCCAGCGGCCGCCGGCCGAGCGTCTCGAGGATCTCGCGGCAACGCACCGCCTGCGCCTGCAGTTCGCGGACCTCTTCGGCGAACGGGCTGTCCTCCGGCAGCCCTCGGACCAGCTCCTTGGCGATCACCGCGATCGTGCCGAGCGGACTGCCGAGGAGATGGGCCGCAGCGGCTGCCTGCCCGCCGAGTGCCGAAAGCTTCTGCTCGCGGGCGAGCGCGAGCTGGGTCGCGGCGAGCGCCGCGGCGTGCCGGCGGGCCTCCTCGGCGATGCTCCAGGTGAACATCGCGACCAGGATCGCAGCCAGGCCGATCGCGGTCCAAGCGGCCAAGAGATAGAGCCCGGGCAGGACCAAAGGACCGCCCTTGAAAGGCAGGCCCTGGGGCAGGATCGCGAGGAGCGCGGCACCGGCCACCGCCAAGAGGGTGATCGACACGGTGGGCACGACGCCGAGCGTCGCCGCGGCCATCGCCACCGGCAGGAGGAGGAGCACGGCGAACGGGTTGTGCAGGCCGCCGCTCAGGGCCAGCAGATAGCAGAGCTGGACCACGTCGTAGGCGAAGAGTGCGGTGGCCGGCCACTCGCCGAGCCGGGCCGCCGCCCGGAACGAGACGACCAACGCGAGGTTGAGGAGGCCGGAAAGGAGGATCGCCGGGAGCATCGGCACGAGCGGCAGCTCGATCCCGAGCGAGAAGTGGACGAACAGCACGGTGAAGAGCTGGCCGATGACGGCGATCCAACGCATCGTCGCGATGGTGTGCAGCCGGATGCCACCCGGTCCGCTCATCGGGCCGAGCAGTCGGGCGAGCCATGCCGAGGCCCGGCCGAGCCGACCCGTCGGCTCGCCGCGACCCGCCTGGAGCGCCACGGGATCGACCGGCTCTCCGCTCAACCGCATCGGGGCCACCTCTCACCTGCCGGCGTGCCCGACGGGCGACGTTCCCGCCTCGCGAGGCATCCGGTCGGCCGCCGGGCCGCCATCATGATGCGCCCGGGCGTCCCTCGGCGTCGACCGACGAACGCCGCCGTGTCAAGAAGCCCGGCTCGACAGCGGTGAACGACGCCGTTCGGGCGAGGGTGGGCGTGCGCGAGGGCGGGGACGGTTCGATGCCGCTTCGACGGGTGGCGCTGATCGGTGCGGGACATGTCGCGGCGACCCACGCGGCGGCCCTCGCCGGCCTGCCGGGGGTGCGCGTGGCGGCGGTGGTCGACCCGGCACGCGAGCGGGCCGAGCGGCTCGCCCGCCGCTGCGGAGCCCCGCTCGTCCTCGGCTCACCCGCCGAGCTCCTGGCGGCAGGCGCTTGCGAGGCCGCTCATCTCCTCGTCCCGCCGCCGCTGCACGCACCGCTCGCCCTGCCGTTGCTCGAGGCCGGGCTCGACCTCCTGGTCGAGAAGCCGCTCGCCGCGAGCGGGGCGGAGGCGCGCGCGCTCGAGGCCGCCGCCGCCCGCTCCGGGGCGGTCCTCGGCTGCCACCAGAATTATCTGTTCCACCCGAGCTTCCTGCGCCTGCGCGCGGTCCTCGAAGCCGGCCGCCTCGGTCGGCTGCGGCACGTGGCCGGGCTGTTCGCGCTGCCGCTCCGCCAGCTCGAGTCCGGTCGGCTCGACCACTGGATGTTCCGCTCGCCGCTCAATCTCCTGCTCGAGCAGGCGGTCCATCCGCTCTCGCTGCTCGACGCGCTGGTGGGGCCGCTGCGGCTCGAGGATGCGCGACCCGGTCGAGCGCGGCGGCTGGCCCCGGGCCGACGGCTCGTCACCGATTGGCGATTGACCCTCGCCGGCACGGCCGGCACCGCGCAGCTCGAGCTCGCGCTCGGCGCGCCGACCCCAGCCTGGCAGCTCCTCTGCGCCTGCAGCGACGGGCTCGCCCGGCTCGACCTCGTCGACGGCCGTCTCGCCCTCGAGCTCCCCGGGCGATGGCACGAGGCGATCGACCGCGGGATGCGGGGTGTCGGCCTCGGCCTCGAGCTCCTGCGCGAAAGTAGCGCGGCACTCCTGCGCGCTACCCGCCACAAGCTCGGGCTGGGCCCCCGGGTCGACGCCTTCTTCGCCACCGTGGCGGGCGCGGTCGCCGCTTTCCACGCCGGCCTTTCCCGACGCGAGGCGGGCGCGCTCGCGGCCGAGCGCGGCCGCCGTTTGGTCGAGTTGTGCGAGGCGATCGCCGCCGCGGCGCCGGCCGAGCCGCCGGCCGTACGGCCGAGGCGCCACGCGCTCGCCCGCCCCGAGATCCTGCTGGTGGGCGGCAGCGGCTTCATCGGCCGGGCGACGGTGGCGGCGCTCCTGGCCCGCGACCGGCCGGTCGCCGTGCTCGCCCGCTCGCTCGACGACCCGTTGCCGCCGCTCGACGACCCACGGGTCGCCCCCCGCCCGGGCGACCTGCGCGATCCCCGAGCGCTCGCCGCCGCGCTCGAAGGCGTGCGGGCGGTCGTCAACCTCGCCCATGCCGGCGGCGCCGAAGAGCCCGAGGCGATCGAGCGAGCGATCGTCGAGGGTGCCGCCGATCTTTTCCGGGCGGCCCGCGCCGCCGGGGTCGTCCGGTTCGTCCAGGTGAGCTCGATCGCTGCCCTCTGGCTCGGCGATCCGAGGGCGGTCGTCACCGGCGCCACGCCGGTCGACCGTCATCCCGGCCGGGCACCCTACGCCCGGGACAAGGCCACGGCCGAGCTGCGGCTCGCCGAGCTCGCCGCCGCCGGTGCCCCCGAGCTCGTGATCCTCCGGCCCGGGCTGGTCGTGGGGGCGGGCGCCGGGCCCCTCCACCCCGGTCTCGGCACCTTCAACCGCCCCCAGCACTGCCTCGGCTGGAACCGGGGAGACAACCCCTTGCCCTTCGTGTTGGTCGAAGACGTGGCCGAGGCGATCGTGCGCGCCCTCGACACCCCCGGGATCGCCGGCCGCGCCTACAATCTCGTGGGCGGCGTCCGGTGGAGCGCGCGCGAATATCTGGCGGAGCTGGCCGCCGCCCTCGGCCGGCCGTTCGTCTTCCACCCGCAGCCGATCTGGCGCCAGCAGCTCGTCGAGCTCGGCAAATGGGCGATCAAGCGAGCGGGCGGGCGGCGCGCGCCGCTCCCTTCGCTGCGCGATCTCCGCTCGCGCGGGCTGGTCGCCCGCTTCGACACGAGCGATGCCGAACGCGATCTCGGCTGGCGGCCGGTCACCGACCCGGCGGTGTTCCGCGCCCGGGCGATCCAGGTCCATGCCGCCGACCCGGAGTGAGCCGACGCGTCGGATCCTGCACGTGTTCGCGACCTTCGCGGCGGGCGGGCCGCAGGTCCGCTTCGCCCGGCTGGTCGAGCGGGTCGGCCCCCGCTTCGAGCACACGGTCGTGGCGGTCGACGGGGTCGTCGAGGCGATCGACCGGTGCGACCCCACCCGGGTGCGGCTGCTCGAGGTCCCGCGTCCACGGCGCGGCCTGCCGAGCCTCGGTGACCTCCTGCGGCTGCGCCGGACGATCGCCGCCGAGCGGCCCGATCTCCTGGTCACCGTCAATTGGGGGGCGATCGATTGGGCCATCGCCAACCGGCTCCTGCCGCTCTGCCCGCAGATCCACGTCGAAGAGGGATTCGGGCCCGAGGAGACGGCCGAGCGGCAGCTAGCCCGCCGGGTCCGGACCCGACGCTGGGTGCTCGGGGGGCCGATCCGCCTGGTCGTCGTCTCGCGTACGCTCGAGCGGGTCGCCCGCACGCTCTGGAAGGTGCCGGCCGACCGGCTCGCGCGGGTGCCGAACGGAATCGCCGTCGAACGCTACGCGATCGCCGCCCCGCCGACGGCGGCGAGCCTGCGAAGGAACTCTCGGGACGTGGTCGCGATCGCGGTCGGTGGCCTCAGGGCCGAGAAGAACCCGGCCCGCCTCGTCCGTCTGCTCGCCGCTCTTCCCGAATCGGCAACGGTCCGCCTCGTGCTGGTCGGCGACGGGCCGGAGCGGCCGAAGGTCGAGGCCCTGGCCGCACCGCTCGGCGATCGCGTGCTCCTGCTCGGCGCGCGGCGCGACGTTCCGGAGATGCTGGCCTCGGCCGACCTCTTCCTGCTCGGCTCCGACACCGAGCAAATGCCTCTGGCGCTGCTCGAGGCGATGGCCGCGGGGCTGCCGGTGGTCGCCACCGCGGTCGGCGACGTGCCGGCGATGGTGGCGGCCGAGAACCGGCCCTTCGTCCTGCCACCGGCCGACGAGGCCGGCCTCGCTGCGGCCCTCGCTCGGCTCGCCGCCGAGACGGGGTTGCGTCGGCGGATCGGGGAGGCCAACCGGGCGCGGGCGCGAGCCGTCTACGACGAGGCGCGGATGGTCGAAGCGTGGCGAACCTTGTTCGAGGGCGGCTGGCCGCCACCCGCCCCGGCCGACGGGCCGTGAGCTGGGCCGCCGACGCCATCTTCGGGGCGGTCGAGCCGGTCCGCTGGCCGGGGGACGCGCCCATCCGTCTGCATCTCGTGGTCGACACCGAGGAGTCGTTCGATTGGTCGGGCCCGTTCCGCCGCGAGGGGCACGACCTGCGGGCATTGCGGGTGCTGCCCCTCCTGATCCGCCGGCTGGAACGGTGGCGGCTCGTGCCGACTTGTGTCGTCACCTGGCCGGTCGTCGCCTCGGCCGACGGCCGGGCGATCTTGGGGGAGCTCCTGGCGAGCCGGACCATCGCGGTGGGCGCCCATCTTCACCCCTGGGTCACCCCGCCTTTCGAGGAGCCGCTCGGCTCGGCGACCTCCTACGCCGGCAACCTCGCCCCGGGGCTCGAGGCGGCCAAGCTCGCAGCACTGGGTGACCGGATCGGCGAGGCCTTCGGCCGGCCGCCGCGGGTCTACAAAGCCGGCCGCTACGGGCTCGGCCCGGCCACGGCAGGGATCCTCGAGCGGCTGGGCTACCGGATCGACCTTTCGGGCTATCCTCGACGCGACCTGCGCGGCGACGGCGGTCCCGACTACCGGAACATGCCGGACCGCCCGTTCCGCTTCGGCCCCGGCCGGCGGCTGCTCGAGCTGCCGATGAGTTGCGGCCATGTCGGCCGGTTGGCCGGCGTGCCGGGCGCGGCGCGGCTCCTCGACCGACCGCGGCTCGCCCGGCTGCGGCTGGGCGGCGCGCTCGCCCGCTCGGGGCTCCTCGAACGGGTCACGCTGACGCCCGAGGGCTTCACGCTCGCCGAGCAGGCGCGGCTCGCGCGGGCGCTCGTGGCCCGTGGCCACCGGCTTTTGTGCCTGTCGCTGCACAGCCCTTCGCTCGCGCCCGGCAACACGCCCTATGCGCCCGACGCGGCCGCTTGCAGTGCCCTCCTCGATCGGCTCGAGGGCGTTCTCGACCTCGTCCTCGGCGAGCTCGGGGGCGTGCCGACCACGGCCGAGGCCGTGCTGGACGTGCTCGAGGCACGGCCGGCTAGTCGCGCAGACGATGCTGCCGCAAGAGATCGTACAGGGTCGGCCGGCTGATGCCGAGAAGCGCCGCGGCCTGCGAGATGTTGCCCCCGGTGCGGGCCAGCGCCCGCAACACCGCCTCCCGCTCGGCCTGCTCGCGCACCCGGCGCAGCTCGAGCGGCGGGCCCTCGTCTTCGCTCGCGGGGAGGTCGAGGTCGACGGCGCCGATCCGCCGACCCTCGGCGAGCAGCACCGCGCGCTTGAGCCGGTTCTGCAGCTCGCGGACGTTGCCGGGCCAGGGATGCCGCTCGATCGCCCGCACCGCATCGGCGCCGAGCCCGACCACCTGCCGGCCCTGCTCGCGCGCGTAGGCCTCGAGCAGGTGGCGGGCGATCAGCACGGCATCGCCGGGTCGGTCGCGCAGCGGCGGGAGTGCCACCTCGATCTCGGCGAGACGGTAGTAAAGGTCCTCGCGGAACCGTCCTTCGAGCATCGCCCGTCGCAGATCGCGGTGGGTTGCGCAAACGATCCGCAGGTCGAGACGGATCTCCTCGCGCCCACCGAGCCGCTCGATCACCCGCTCCTGGACGAAGCGGAGGAGCTTGGCCTGCAACTCGACCGGCAAGTCGCCGATCTCGTCGAGGAAGAGGGTGCCGCCATGGGCGAGCTCGAGTCGGCCGGGCGTCTGCTTCAAGGCACCCGTGAAGGCACCGCGCTCGAAGCCGAACAGCTCGGCCTCGAGCAGGCTCGGCGGGATCGCGGCGCAGTTGATCGCCACGAACCGGCCGCCCCGTCGGCGGGACAGCTGGTGCAGGGCACGGGCCATCACCTCCTTGCCGGTGCCGCTCTCGCCGGTGATCAGAACGCTCGCCTCGGCCGGCGCCACCCGCTCGATCATCCGACAGGCGGCGAGCAGCGCCGGGCTCGCGCCGATCACCCCGGGCAGCGCCGGGCGGTGGCCGGCCGCTTCGGCGGCGCGCGCTTCGGCCTCGAGCGCACTCACGAAGAACGCCCGCTCCAGCACGAGGTGGAGCATCTCGACGTCGACCGGCTTGGCGTGGAAGTCGAGGGCACCCGCGGCGATCGCCCGCAGCGCGTGCTCGCGGCCTTCGCGGCCGGTCATCACCACGACGCGCGTCGTCGGCCTCTCGGCCAGGATCTGCTCGAGGGCGAGGAACCCTTCGGACACCCCGGCAGGATCCGGCGGCAAGCCGAGGTCGAGCAGGACCACGGCCGGCGCGCGGGCGCGCAAGAGCGACAGGGCCTCGGCGCGGTCACCCGCTTGCAAGAGTTCGAACGCTTCGAGCTGCCAGCGCAGCTGGCGTTGCAGGCCGCGGTCGTCCTCGACGATCAAGAGGCGGCGTGGCCCGCTCACGGGATCGCCTCGAAGCGCGGCAGGAGGATCCGCGCGGTGGTGCCGCGGCCGGGCCGGCTCTCGACCTCGAGCCGGCCACCCAGGCTCTCGGCCAGGTCACGGGCGGCGACCAGCCCGAGCCCCAACCCTTCCGGCTTCGTCGTGACGAAGGGCCGGAACGGCGGCGCGTCGCCCGCCGCCATCGGGATGCCCGGTCCGCGGTCGCGCACCTCGATCACCGCCAGACCCCGCTCGGCGCGCAGGCCGAGCTCCACCGGCCCCAGCTCTTGGGTGGCCTCGAAACCGTTATCGATCAGGTGCCGTACCGCTGCCAAGAGCCGCTCGGTGTCGACCCGCGCGACGAGGCTCGAGGGCGCGGCGGCGAGCCGCGGCCGCCGGTACGGTCGCGAACCACGGGCCCGGGCGAGGAGGCTGACGAGGTCGACCTCGCGAATCTCGCCGCGGTCGTCGCGGCGCAGCTGCTCGAGCAGCTCACGCAACCGCGCCACGGCATCGTCGAGGGTCCGCAAGAGATCGGCGCGGAAGGCGGGGTCGTCGATGTGGCGGCGGGCATTCGCCGCGGCCAAATCCAGCTCGGCCACGAGACTCTTGAGGTCGTGGGTGAGGAAGGCGAAGCGGCGGCTGAAGTCGGTGAACTGGCGGGCCTCGGCGAGGGCTCGGGTGGCCCGGTCCTCGGCCAGATAGGATGCCGCTTCGCGGGCCAGGATGCGGAGGAGGCGGCGTTCCTCGGCGCCGAGCCGGCGCGCCGCGCGCGGCTCGGCCAGAACCATGAGCCCGGAAAGCGTGCCGCGGTGCACCAAGGGCAGGACCAGCCAGCCGCGCGGTGGCCGCGGCAGCCAGTCCGGCCAGGCCGGAGCGTCGGGAACCGCGGCGAGCCGGTCGAGCTCGAGCGGCCCGTCGATGCGCCCGAGCAGCTCGGCCAGGCCCGGGGCCTCGACCAGCGACACCGACGGTCGGTCGAGGTTGCGGATCGCCTGGAGCTCGAAGCGGTCGCGGCCGGTCCGCAGCCAGACCGCGCCGCCCGTGGCGTCGACCGCCTCGCCGACCGCTCGGATCACCCGCAAGGGCAAGTTTTCCTCGGCCTCGCTCGCGCCCACCGTTTCGATGAACCGAAGCCACTCGCGCTCGTAGTCGAAGCGCGCGCGGATCATTCGGCCGAACAGCCGGCGGAGCAGCGCCTGCACGCTCCCCGACGCCAGCACCAACGCCAAGGCGAGGACCGCTGCGAGGCCACCGGCGAGCGCGACCCCGGCACCGTCGGCGGGCAGTGCCGCCCGGACCTCGTAGGACAGCCAGCCGACCGCGGCACCGTAGACCGTCACGAGTGCGGCCAAGAGCGCACCGCTCGCCATGGCCCGCCCGCGTGTCGCCACGGCCGCCGTCTCGTCGACGCGGCGCAGCGAGATCAGCACGAGCGGTGCCGCGAGCAAGGTGAGCAAGGCCCGGCCGAGCTCCGGTCCGTCGGGCGAGCCCAGGGCCCCGACCGCCGCGGCGACGTGCAGGAACAGGAGCGCCGCAACGGCCGCCAGCAGATATTTGAGCTTCCAGAACTCGTCGTCGTCCAGCCGTCTCAGCAGAGCGACGAGTGCCGCGAGACCGAGCAGCGCGAGCGCCGCCCGCAAGCTCGCGTGCAATCGGCCACCGGCCGGCTCGAGGCTCGCCGCCAGGAGAACGCCGAAGCCCACGAGCAGGAACAGGCGCCGGGCGGTCGCGCCGAGCGTGTCCCACGGCTCGACGGCCCGGCCGGTCCAACCGGCGAGCACGAGCGTCCAGGCGAGCGGCTCGAGGAGCGCGGCGAGCCGCGCGATGGGTGCGGCACCGGGTGCGAGGCCGGCCAGCGCGGTGAACGCCGCGGTCGAGGCGGTGGCCAAGAGCGCCCCCTCGAGGCGCACGCCCGTCGAGCCGGATTTCGCAACGTTCGATGGATGGATCAGCAACCAGATCGCCGTGAAAGTGACCGCCGCGAAGGCAGAGCACCAGATCGCCAGCGTTTCCGGCTGCAGCATCTGTGGTTCAGCGCGCCCCGTTACCCCAGACGATCACGCGAAGAGTCTGGGCGATGATCAGGATGTCCAAAAAAAGACTCCTGTTCTTTATGTAATAAAGGTCGTATTCGAGCTTGACCCGAGTATCTTCGAGGCCGGCGGCGTAGGGATGGTTGAGTTGTGCCCAGCCGGCCAAGCCCGGCCGGAGCTGGTGGCGCACGGCGAAATAGGGGAGGACCTCGATGATCCGCTGCACGAAGACCGGCCGCTCGGGCCGGGGCCCGACGAAGCTCATCTCGCCCTTCAACACGTTGACGAGCTGCGGCAGCTCGTCGATCCGGGTGCGCCTCAAGATCCGGCCGACCCGCGTCACCCGCCGATCCCCGACCGCGGCCCAGCGCGGTCCGTCTCGCTCGGCATCGAGCCGCATACTTCGTAGCTTGAGGATTTCGAAGGGGATGCCGTTGCGACCCACGCGTTCTTGGCGGAAGAGGATCGGCCCGCCGTCCTCGAGCTTGATCGCGAGCCCGGCCAGGAGGAGTAATGGCGCGCTCACGATCAGCCCCAAGCTCGCCAGAACCACGTCGAACAGCCGCTTGGCGACCGCGTCCACCTTGCCGCGGCCGAAGCCGTCGTTGAAGATTAGCCAGCCCGGCTGCAAGCGCTCGAGGTCGATCCTGCCGGTCCACCGCTCGTAAAAATCGTGGTACTCGTAAACTGGGACCCCGGCGAGGCGGCAGCAAAGAAGCGCTCGCATCGGCAGCCGTCCGCGGCGGTCGCTCGCGGCCACGACGATTTCCTCCGCCCCGGCGGCGCGGCAGGCTTCGAGTAGCCAAGAATCGTCATTGGCCCGGTCGGGAGCCGTATCGAGCGTGATCGCCCGGACCACGCGGAACGGTGCGAGCCCGATCCGGCGCTCGCAGGCGCGCAGATCGGCGATCGGCCCCGGATCGCCCAGGACGAGGAGCCGCCGGCTCAAGGCGTCGCGGTCGACGAGCCAGAGGAACAGCCGGCGGACGAAGAGGACCGCGACGAAGCTCGCGGGCATCGCGATGACCAGCCCCGAGCGCCAGATCTTGAGGCCGGGCAAGAGGTAGAAGGTCACTGCCAAGAGAACGAAGCCGCCGAGGAACGCGGCGAGCAAGCGGATCGTCACCACCCCCATGTCACCTACGGCCGCCCGCTCGTAGAGACCGAGGGCGACAAAACTCGCCATCATCACGAGGACGTAGGTGAGCGCGGAGGACAAGTGCGCTCTCAACTCGACAGCGAGAAACTCGAGATCCGCGTAGCGCGCAAAGTATCCAATGTAAAAACAGGCGAACAGGATACCAGCTTCGATCAACCCAAGAGCAAACAACCGTAGCTCTATGTGATGTCGAAAGATACGCATCCGCGCTCCGAGCGCCGCGAGCCCGACTTTTCCTTGGTTCCCCTGTCACCTGCTTAAGGATATCATTTGTTCCGGATGGTCAACTCCTATTCGACGACGAACGGCCGGCCGGCGGCAGGCGGACGGGGAGTGGGTACGGGAGTGCAGGAGCTCGGACGGAAGATAGCCGCCGGCGCGGCTTGGATGGTGGCGTTGCGCTTCGCCTCGCGGCTGTTGGGCGTGGCGAGCATGCTCGTGCTCGCGCGCTTGCTCACGCCCGAGGACTTCGGGCTGGTGGCCCTCGCCACGACGGTGGCGGCGTTGATCGACATCGCGAGCGAGTTCAACTTCGATCTGGCGCTGATCCGCGATCGCGCGGCCGGGCGTCCCGAGTACGACACAGCCTGGACGCTGATCATCATCAAATGCGCTACATTGGCCCTGGTGCTCGCGGCGCTGGCCGCGCCGGCCGCCGCCTTCTTCGGTGATCCGCGCCTCGAGCCGATCTTCTGGATCCTCGCGGGCTGCGTGCTGGTCGAGGGCTTCGGCAACATCGGCACGGTCGACTTCCGCCGCGACCTCGAGATCGCGAAGGAGTTCCGCTTCCACCTCTACGGCCGCCTGGCCCAGGTCGGTGCCGCCGTGCCGCTCGCCTTCTGGTTCCGCGACTGGCGCGCGCTCCTCGCCGGGATCGTCGCCCGCTATCTGGCGCTCTTCGTCGCGAGCTGGACCATGTCGGCCTATCGGCCGCGGCTGTCGCTCGCCCGCTGGCGCGAGCTCGTCCACTTCTCGAAGTGGGTGCTCGTCAACAACGGGCTCGGCTATCTGCGCGAGCGGGTCGATCAGCTCGTCGTCGGCAAGCTCCTCGGACCGGCGCCCTTGGGCCTCTACGCCATGGCCCAAGAGATCGCCGATCTGCCGACCAGCGAGCTCGCCCAGCCGGTGGCGCGCGCCGCCTACCCGGGCTACGCCCGCATCGCCCAGGAGCCCGCCCGGCTCGCCCAGGGCTATCTCGATTCGCTCGCCACGCTGCTCGCGGTCTCCTTGCCGGCAGCGGTCGGGATCGCGCTCTTGGCCGATCCCCTCGTGCGGGTGTTGCTCGGCGCCAAGTGGCTCGAGACCGTGCCGCTGATCGGCGCGCTCGTTTTCTTCGCCGTCCTGCGGACCGCCTCGACCCTCGCCGGTCCCTTGTTCCTCGCGATGGGCCGCGTGCGGATCGAACCGGCGCTGCTCGCCCTCAACCTCGCTTTGCTCCTTCCTCTCCTCTTCGTACTGGTCGAGCCCTTGGGGTTGATGGGCGCGGTCTTGGCTCTGACCCTCTCCGCCGCGGTCAACCTCGTGCTCACGCTCGTGATCGTGAGCCGGCTCCTCGCCCTTTCACCCGGGCGTCTCGCGAGCGCCGTCTGGCGGACGATGCTCGCGACCGCGGCCATGGCGTTGGTCGTCGGGTGGGGGCGCGACCAGCTCGACGAACCGGCGCTGCGTCTTTTCGTCGGCACGGCCTGCGGCGCTCTGGCCTACGGGGCGGCGCTGTTCGCGCTCTGGTGGCTCACCGGCCGGCCGGCCGGAGCCGAACGGACCCTGCTCGTCCAGCTGGGCGGGCCGCTCGGGCGGCTGCGGCTCGGCCCAGCCGGGGCCCCGCCCGCATGAGCCGGGCCGGGCCACCGCCCGAGCCTTGGCGGACGCTCGTGGTCTCGGGGCTCTACCCGAGCCGCGCACGACCGACCTTCGGGGTGTTCGTCGAGAACCGGCTGCGTCACCTCGCCGCGAGCGGCGCGGTCGTCCCGTGGGTCCTGGCGCCGTTGCCCTGGTGCCCGCCCGGAGGCGCCGGGCGCCCGGCTTGGCGGCCGCTCGCCCTGACCCCGGCCTTCGAACGCCGGCACGGGATCCCGGTCGACTATCCTCGCTACCTGCACCTGCCCCGGCTCGGTGTGCCGATCCAGCCCTGGACGATCTACCGCGCCTTGGCGCCGCGCCTCGCCCGGGCGTTGCGCGACGGTGCGCGGATCGACCTGATCGACGCCCACTACGTCTATCCGGACGGCGTGGCAGCGGCCCTCCTCGCCCGGCGCTTCGACCTACCCCTCGTACTCACGGCGCGCGGCAGCGATCTCAACCAGATCGCTCGCGAGCTCGTGCCGCGGCGGTGGATCCGCTGGGCGATCGGCCGGGCCCAGGGTCTCGTCGCGGTCTGCGCCGCGCTCGCGCGGGTCTTCGAAGAGCTGGGCGCCGACCCGGGCCGCGTGCGGGTCCTGCGCAACGGCGTCGACCTCGAGCTGTTCCGCCCGCTCGACCGGACGAGGCTGCGGGCCGCATTCGGGCTCGCCGGTCCCGTGCTGCTCACGGTCGCACAGCTCGTCGAGCGCAAGGGGGTGCATCTCGTGATCGACGCGCTCGCCGAACTTCCGGGCCACACGCTGTTGATCGCCGGCGACGGGCCCGAGCGCGCCGCCCTCGGCGAGCGCGCCCGACGCCTCGGTCTCGAGGGACGGGTGCGCTTCCTGGGCGAGATCCCGCACGAGCGCTTGGCGGACCTCTACAACGCCGCCGACTGCCTGGTGCTCGCCTCCTCCCGCGAAGGCTGGGCCAACGTGCTGCTCGAGGCCATGGCCTGCGGCACGCCGGTGGTCGCGACCGCGGTCTGGGGCACGCCCGAAGTGGTCGCGGCCCCCGAGGCGGGCCGCCTCGTCGCCGAGCGCAGCGCGCCGGCCCTGGCCGCGGCGATCCGCGATCTCCTGGCGGCACCGCCACCGCGCGCCGCCACCCGCGCCTATGCCGAGCGGTTCGGCTGGGAGCCGACCACGGCCGGACAGATCGAACTGTTCGGGGCGGTGCTCGCCGAGTGGGCGGACAAGCGGAGGGCCCGGCCTTGAGGATCCTCTACCACCACCGGCTCGCCTCCAAGGACGGCCAGCTCGTCCACGTCGAGGAGCTGGTCCGGGCGCTCGAACGGTGTGGTCACACGGTTCGGGTGCTCGCCCCACCGCTCTACGAGGACCGGCCCTTCGGGGCGGAGGGCGGGATCGTCGACCGATTGAAGCGCGGCTTGCCGGCATGGGTGTACGAGCTCCTGGAGCTCGCCTACGGCCTTTTGGCGGGCCTCCGGCTCGCGGCGGCGGCCCGGCGGGTGCGCCCCGACCTGCTCTACGAGCGCTACAGCCTGCACACCCCGGCCGGCCTGCTCGCCAGGGCGCTCACCCGCGTGCCGCTCCTGCTCGAGGTCAACGCCCCCTTGGCCGAGGAGCGGGCCCGCTTCGACGGCCTCGCCCTGCCGCGGCTCGCCCGGGCGGTCGAACGGGCGATCTGGCGTCGCGCCGACCGGGTGCTCGTGGTGAGCGAGGTCCTGGCCGGGAGGGTGCGCGCCGCCGGCGTGCCCGGCGATCGGATCGTCGTCACCCCGAACGGCGTCGATCTGGCCCGCCTCGACGCGGCGCCGACGGAGGCCGAGGCGCGTCGCACGTTGGGCCTCGAGGGGCGCCTCGTGCTCGGCTTCGTGGGCTTCGTGAAGGCCTGGCACGGGCTCGCCACGGTCCTCGACTGGCTCGCCCGCACACCCCGGCCCGAGGCCGTGCTCGTGGTCGCGGGCGATGGCCCCGCGCGGCCCGAGCTCGAGCGCCGCGCCGC
Source organism: Geminicoccaceae bacterium (assembly GCA_023512415.1). Lineage (GTDB taxonomy): Bacteria > Pseudomonadota > Alphaproteobacteria > Geminicoccales > Geminicoccaceae > JANXAZ01. The sequence goes on from JAILZQ010000022.1 coordinate 24,546, forward strand.
GGCCCTCGGCCTCGGCGAGCGGGTGCGGTTCTTGGGCATCGTGCCGCGCGAGCGGATCGCCGCGGTCATCCGCAGCTTCGACATCGCGCTGCAGCCGGCGGTGGTCGATTACGCCGCGCCCCTCAAGCTCGTCGAGTACATGGCCCTCGGCCGCGCCATCTTGGCTCCGGACAGCGCCAACATCCGCGAGGTCCTGCGCCACGGCGAGAGCGCCTGGCTGGTCCCGCCCGAAGGGCTCCACGCGGGTCTCGACCGGCTCGCCGCGGACCCGGCGCTGCGCGCTGCACTGGGAGCGACCGCCCGCGCCACGGTCGAGGCACGCGGTCTCACCTGGGAGGCCAATGCGCGGCGCGTCGAGGAGCTCGCCCGCACCCTCGGGGTCGAGGCCGCCCTCAGCCTCGGGCCGGCCCCCTCGGCCGGCCGAGGAGCGCGCTGATCGCCGCATCCAGGGGCGCGAGCGTGGCGGTCCAGTCGTGCGCGCGGCGGACATAGGCGCGGCCGGCCGCCCCGAGCGCCGCGGCGCGGGGCGGATCGCGCAAGAGCCCGGCGATCGCCGCGGCGAAACCGGCCGCGTCCCCGGCCACCAGGAGCTCACGCCCGGGCTCGGCGTGCAGACCTTCCGCGGCTTGCGGTGTGGCGACCACGGGGCGGGCCATGGCCAGCGCCTCCAGAACCTTGTTCTGCACGCCGCGGGCGATCCGCAAGGGTGCCACCGCGACGTCCGCTCGGCCCAGCCAGGGCCGGACGTCGGGCACGCGGCCGGTCACCAGGAGGTCGGGGGGATCGGCAAGGCGCGCGATGGCTCGGGCAGGCCGGGCCCCGACGATCGCCAGGCGCACCCGTCCGACCCTCCGCCGCAATTGCGGCAAGACCGCGCCCACGAACCAGCGCATCGCGTCGACGTTGGGCGGGTAGTCCATGACGCCGGTGAAGACGAGGCGCGGTACCCCGGGCTCGCCCCAGGGATCCGGGCCCGGCGGGCCCGGCGCGAAACGGGCCGCATCGACGCCGTTTTCGAGCACCGCGAGGCGATCGGCGGTCTCGGGAGCACGTCGGGCGAGGAGTTCGGCTTCGGCCCGGCTGACGAGGAAGGTTCGGGCGGCGGTGGCCGCCGCCCGCCGTTCGAAGGCGAGCAGCAGCTCGGCCTCACGGGCGAACAGAAGGTGCCGCGGGCCAGAAGTGGTAGCGGCATAGTCGCGCCATTTCTCCGAATCGCAGTCGACCAGGTCGAGGAGCCAGGGGCGCGGCACCGGCGGATCGAGCAAGAGGGCGGCGGTCTGGCCGGAATAGGCGAACGCCAGATCGGCGCTCCCGAGCCGGTCGCGGGCCCAGCGGCGCATCACCGAGTCGGACCAGGCGGCGACGCTCAGCGGCGAGCCGCGCGCTAGCCCGGACGCGGCACGGGTGGCCATCCGCAGCCGGCCGAGCGGTCGCAAGAAGACCTCGGCACAGAGCCGGCGCAGCTCGGTCTCCGCGTCCCGGTCGGCCGGGTCGTCGACGAACGCCCCGAGCCGGATCCGATGGCGTTCCGCCAGGTGTCGCAAGAGGTTCCACGAGCGGATCTTGTCGCCCTTGTCGGGCGGCCAGGGCGGTCGGTGGGCGAGGAAGAGGATCTCGGCCAACGGGGTCAACCGATCTGCCGGGCGAGCCACGGGCCGAGCCGGTCGGCGAGCCCGCGCGGCAGACGCTGCCAAGCCGCCACGAGCCAGCGGTTGCGCTCGCTGCGTGGTTCGAGGTCCGGCGGCGGGCGGCCGGTGGGCGACCAGTAGCCGTAGACCACCGGGCTCGCCTCGAAGCCCCAGTGGCGCTTGAACTCGGCGTGGCCGCTGCCGACCTTGCTGCGACCGAAGTCGAACGACCGGCAGCCCCGCTCGACCACCGCGCGGCGCATGAGTGCGTCGTACATGAAATCGTGCGCGGCGAGCTGGCGCGCCTCCGGGAGGCCCCCCGCATAGTAGGGCATCACAGTGGCGTGGAAATAGAAACTCATCACCCCGGCGACGGGCCGATCGCCTTGGACGACGACGAGCGTTTCGCAACGCTCGCCGAGCTCCCTCTCGAGGGCCTGGAACCACGCCTTGGGTAGCACCGGGGTGCCGAGCCGATGGACGCTCGCGGCGTAGAGGGGCCAGAAGCGATCGCAGCCCGGGTCCGGCTCGATGCGCAGGCCGAGGCTCCGGCCCTTGCGCACCATGTTGCGCTGCTTGTTGCGGAGCTTGCGGAAGTTGACCTCCGGATCGGGGTCGAGGGCGCGGCAGAAGCTCAGATGGCGGCCCGAGAGTGCCCGCCAGCCCGGTCGATCGGGCGGCGGGGAGCGCAGCTCGAGCCGATCGAACCGACCGGAACGGGCGAGCGCCTCGGCCCGCTCGAGGAGCGCCGTGGCTGCCTCGGGCTCGACCGCGAGCGGCCCGCCGGCGACGGCGAAGCCGGTGGCGAGCAGGGCCCTGCCGAACAGCCGGCTCTCGACCGCCACGAGCGGCAGCACGCCCACGACCCGACCCGCGCGCTCGACGAGGAGGGCCGGGCAGCGATGGCCGAGCCCGCTCCCGACCGCCTCGAGCCAGCCCCAAAGGTGGAACGGGGTGGCCTCGGGATGGGCCTCGACGAACCGATCCCAGGCGCGCCGATCGGCCGGCGCCGCCTCGCGCACACGCAGGAGCGGATCGATCCGGCTCACTGCGCCTCCGCCGCGAGGGCCGGATGCACCCGATCGAGACGGTCCCAGCGGGCCGTCCGCAAGAGCCTGCGGAGCCGGCCCTCGACCCGCGCGAGACCGCCGTAATGCCGCAGCCGGGTCGGGAGGTCGAGGCCCGGCGGGCGCGGCTGGTCCGGGTCGAGCTCCCAGGGGTGGAGATAGAAGACGACGGGGCCCTCGCCGCGGGCCGCGAGGCGCGCCAGCGCCCAGCTCGCCCAGCGCTCGGGCAGCAGCCGGAACCAGGCGCCCCCGGCGAAGGGCAGATTGCCGAGCGGTCCGGCCGGCAACGTGCCGACCGGGATCTCGAGGACACCGTCGACGACCCTCGGCCGACGCGGGGCGGTTGCGCTGCGGTAGGGGGACAGTCGTACCGGATGGACGCTCGAGCTGTAGGCGTGGCCGGTCTCTGCGAGCACCGCATAGGCCCAAGGGGTGGCCGGGCCGAGCGAGAAGCTGGGCGCCCGGTAGCCGCGCACCGCGACCCCCGCGATGTCCTCGAGGATCGCCTTCGCGCGCTGCAGATCGGCGCGAAAGGCTACCCGGTCGAGCGCCCAGAGCGGAGCGTGGCCGTAGCCGTGGCTCGCGAGCTCGTGCCCCTCGGCCACGATCCGGCGAATCAGCTCGGGCCTGCGCTCGCCGACCCAGCCCAGGACGAAGCAGGTAGCCCGCGCCCCCGCCTCGGCCAGCAGGTCCAAGAGGCGGGCGGCGCTCGCCCCGACCCGGCTTTCGAGGACCGGCCATCGCTCGGGCGGACACCACGGCGCGAGGGCATGCGCGTGGAAATGCTCCTCGACGTCGAGGGTGAGGGCGTGCGTGCCAGGCACGAGACGGACCTCGGGCTCAGCCACGGTCGACCGCACCTGCCGCTCGGCCAGTGAGCACCCTGTGTCGCGCTACGCTCTCGAGCGGGCCGAGGACGGCCGGGGCTGGTCCGAGGCGCTGCAGCTCGGCGCGCAAAAGGGCGGCCTCGGCGTCGTCGCGTCGACGCCGCTCGCGCGCGAGCTCCTCGTAGAGCGCGTCGAGCCGGCGGCGCAGGACCGCGAGGTCGTCTCGCCAAGGCGCGGGCTCCGCGGCGACGAGCGCGCCCGGGTCGAGCCGGACCGGCGTCTCGCTCGGGCCCTCGTCGAACTCGTCGGCCACCTCCTCGATCTCGGCCGCGCCGATCTCGTGCCGCTGGTCGAGTGCCGCCAGCACGAGGAGCCGAGTCATGAGCTGGTTGATCCGCCGCGGGAGGCCCCCCGTCGCGAGCCGCAGCGCCGGGAACAGGTCCGGCGAGAGGCGCGGATCGTGCTGCCAACCGACGCGGCCGAGCCGATGCTCGACATAGGGCTGCACCTCTTCTGGCTCGAGCGGCACGAGCCGGTGGGTCACGACCACCCGCTCGCGCAGCCAAGCGAGCGGCGGCAGCGCGAGCAGGTCGCGCAGCTCGGGGCGACCCACCAACAAGAGCCGGACCAGCGGGCCGCCGGTGCCGCTCAGCCCGACCACCGGCCGAAGGGCGTCGAGCGCCTCGGGCGCCGGTCGTTGCGCCTCGTCGAGGACCATCAGCAGCGCGCCGCGCTCCGGTGCGCGCGCCCGCAGCGCCGCCTCGATCGCGCGCAACGTGGGAGCGCCGGGGCCCGGTGCGACTCCGAGCGCCGCGGCGAGCGCCTCGAGAATCGCCTCGCCGCTCGTCGCCACCGCCGGCAGCGAGGGCGCCACGACCCGCCGGGCGCCGAGCCGCGCCTCGAGGTAGCGGACCAGCGTGGTCTTGCCGACGCCGGCCTCGCCGGTGATCGCGACGACCCCTTCGCCGCGGGCGAGGGCGTGCGACAGGCAGGCGACCGCCCGGCGGTGGCTCTCGGTCGTGAGATAGGCACCGAGGTCGGGGGCGAGCGGGAAGGGCCGGTCGTGCAGCCGGTAGAACTCCCGATAGGTGGCCGCCTCCGGTACCCGCCCCTCCCTCATAGCTCCCGGACCGCACGCACGAAGAGTGTGTTGGCGGTGACGTCCCGGTCGCCCGGGACATAGCGGTGGAGGAAGTCGTAGCCGAGCTCGATCCGCGTGCCTTCGCCGATCCGCCGCCGCCAGAGGGCGGTGAACCCGATATCGTCGGCGGTGGTCTCGTCCTCGTCGAGCCGCCGCCGATCGTAAGCGAAGCGGAGCTCCAGCTCGTGGCGCCGATCGAGTCGGCGGATCAACCCGGCCTCGATTCCCCCCTCGAGGTTGCTGGTGCCGCCCGCCTCCGGCCGGCTCGACTGCAGGTAGCCACCTACCTGCGCCAGCGTGCGTTCGCGCTCGTGGCGGAGGATCAGCCGGCCCCGCTTGACCTCGCTCACCCTGTCCTCGACCGAGATCGAGAGCCTGGGGGTCAGCGCGCGCAGCAGCTCCTGCCGCTCGCTCGCCTCGCGACCCTCCGTCGCCTCGCGGTCCGGGGCGAGCCGCTCGGGGTCGGTCAGCAGGCTGCGCACGTCGTCGAAGCGGGTACGAAGGCCCTGCTCGTAGCCGACGCGCAGGACGGTGCGGGGCGCCAGCTGGAGATCGAGCCGGGCATCGGCCACGACCTTGCCGAACAGCTGGCCGACGGTCGCGCGCGCCCGTGCACCCGGTCCGAGCCCCCGCTCGAGACCGAGCCGCCAATAGGGGGCACCCCCACCGCCGTCGCGGAGCGTCTCGTCCGACAGATAGGACCAGCCGGCACCGACCAGGAGGGCCGTGGCCGGCGTCAGTGGCAGGCTCAGATCGAGCGTAGCGAGGGCGGTGTCGGCCTGCCGCGCGGGGGCGTTGAAGGAACGGCTCAGATCGGCCCGGTCGGCCGCCAGGGCGGCCGTCCAAC
>JAILZQ010000236.1 GCA_023512415.1 Geminicoccaceae bacterium
GTGTAGACGAGTACCGGCACGGCTTCGTGGTAGAGCTTCCGAAGGCTTGCTTCGTCGACGTGGTGGGAGCCCAGATGGAGGGTGGTGCAGGCGAGCCGTTCCATGGCCTCGCGCCAATCGGGACCGGCGCGCTCGCGCAACAGCCCGCGCGGCAATTCCGGGGCCTCGCGGCGGGCGGCGGCGAGCGCATCTTCCTCGAACGAGGAAATCAGCACGGGTGGCCCGTCGGCCGGCCAGACCCGTTCGACGAGCCGAGCGGCCTCGGCCCCGGTGCGCCGCTCCTCGCCCGGATCTGCCTTGAGCTCGACATTGACCGCGAGGCCGAGCCGGGCGAGCAGTGCCAGAGCCTCCTCGAGGGTCGGTACACGCTCGCCGCGGAACCGCGGATCGAACCAGGAGCCGGCATCGAGGCGCCGGATCTCGGCGCTGTCGGTCTCGATCACGCGCCCGTGGCCGTCGGTGGTTCGATCCAGGGTCGAGTCGTGGATCACCACGAGCACGCCGTCGCGGGCGAGCCGTGCGTCGAGCTCGACCATCGCCGCTCCCGCCTCCCGCGCCGACCGAAACGCGGCGAGAGTGTTCTCCGGCGCGCGCGACGAAGCCCCGCGATGGGCGATCACCCGCGGCAGACCGGGCAGAGGCAGTTTCAAGCCCAGGGCCCACGGCTCCGAACCCTTCCCGCGCATCGTCCCCCCTCCTTCGTCGCCGACCGCCGCCAGGAACGCTAGCATAGGGGCGTTAGCGATGCCGCCGGCGTCGCGCAAGCCCGCGCCGCGGGTAAGGAGAGCGCTGCTGCGTCCGACGTCAGGCCCGAGGGAGTCCGTCCTCCCGGGCTCCGCGGTGGAGACCCGGGAGGCCGAGGTGGTCGGCACGATCGGCCGGGTGATCTTCCATCGGCCCGAGAGCGGCTACAGCGTGCTGCGGCTCGATCGCTCCGGCGGTCCGCCGGTCACACTCGTCGGCACCCTCCCCGAGCCGCGCGAGGGCGAGCGGTTGCGGGCCCGTGGCACCTGGCGCGACGATCCGGCCTGGGGCCGGCAGCTCGTGGCCACGAGCCTCGAGATCCTGCCGCCCGGCTCACCGGAAGCGCTCGCCGCCTATCTGGCCTCCGGAATCGTTCCCGGCCTAGGTCCCAAGACCGCGGCCAAGCTCGTCGCCCGTTTCGGCGAGGTGCTGCCGGAAGTCCTGGAGCGCAGCCCCGAGCGGCTCGCCGAGGTCAAGGGCCTCCCGCGCGGCCTGGCCGAACGGCTGGTGGCCGCTTGGCGGAGCCACCGCGCCGGCCGCGACCTGCTGCTCTTCCTCCACGCCCACGGCGTCGGCCTCGCTCGCGCCCGGGCAGTGCTCGAAGCCTGGGGCGAGGACGCCTTCGAGCGGGTGACCCGCGATCCCTACGCGCTCGCGCGCGAGGTCCCGGGCGTGGGCTTCCGTACCGCCGACACGCTCGCCCGCCGGCTCGGCATCGAGGAGGCGGCCCCGGTGCGTCTCGTGGGCGCGCTCGAGGAGGTGCTGCGCCGGGCCGCCGAGGACGGCCACACCACCCTCGATCGGCCGACCCTGATCGAGGAAGCCCGAGCCCTCCTGGACGGCGTCGCGCCCGATCTCGAACTCGCCCTCGACCGGGCGATCGCCGAGGGGCTGTTGGTCGCCACGCCCGAGGACGGCGGCTCGTGGATCCAGCTCCCCGAGCTCGCGCGGGCGGAGGAGGCGATCGCCCGCGAGCTCGCCCGGCTCGCGGCCGTGCCGCTCGGCTGGCGGTTCGCCGATCCGGAAGCCACGCTCGAGCTGGCGCTCGCCAAGCTCGGCCTCGAGCCGGCACCCGGCCAGCGTGCCGCGCTGCGCGCCGCGCTTTCGAGCAAGCTGCTGATTGTCACGGGCGGGCCCGGCACCGGCAAGACCACGCTCGTGCGAGCGATCCTCGCCGCGCTCGAGGAGCCGGGACTGCGGGTGGCCCTCGCCGCTCCCACCGGCCGAGCCGCCAAGCGCCTTTCCGAGAGCACCGGCCGCGAAGCGCGCACCTTGCACCGGCTGCTCGAGGCCGAGCCGGGCCGCGGCTTCCGCCGCCATCGCGGCCGGCCGCTCGAATGCGATCTGCTGATCGTCGACGAGGTCTCGATGGTCGATACGCTCTTGATGCGCGCGACCCTCGAGGCCTTGCCCGACGGAGCGGCCCTGCTGCTCGTGGGGGACGCCGACCAGCTGCCCTCGGTCGGCCCCGGTCAGGTGCTCGCCGACCTGCTGGAGAGCGGCCGGGTACCGACCGTACGTCTGGCCGAGATCTTCCGCCAGGCGGCCGAGAGCGGGATCGTCCGCAACGCGCACCGCATCCACCGGGGCGAGCTGCCCGAGTTCTCGCGGGGCGAGGATCCGGCGGGCGATTTCTTCGGGATCAAGGCCTCGAGCGGCGAAGAGGCGGCCGCACGGATCGTCGAGCTCGTGGTCGAGCGCATCCCGGAGCGGTTCGGGCTCGACCCCTGGGCCGACATCCAGGTCCTCTCGCCGGTCAACCGCGGACCGGCCGGCGTGCGCGAGCTCAATCGGCTCCTCCAGGCTCGGCTCAACCCGGCCCCGGCCGACGCGATCGAGCGGGCCGGCCAGCGGCTCGGGGTGGGCGACAAGGTCATGCAGCTCGCCAACGACTACGAGCGCGAGGTCTACAACGGCGATCTCGGCCGCATCACGGCGATCGACCGTGCCGGTCGGACGGTCGAGGTGGTGTTCGACGGCCGCCCGCTGACCTACGGCTTCGACGAGCTCGAGGCCTTGGCGCCGGCCTTCGCCGCTACCGTGCACAAGGCCCAAGGCTCGGAATATCCGGCGGTCGTGCTGGCACTCTGCCGGGCCCACGGCCGCATGCTCACCCGCCGGCTCCTCTACACGGCGGTCACCCGTGCCCGGCGGCTGGTCGTGCTGGTGGCCGAGCCCACCGCTCTCGACCGCGCGGTCCGCGAGGGTGGTGGCGACACGCGCCGCACCCTTCTCCGTCACCGCTTGGCCGTGCTGCAAGAGCGCCCGACCAACGACGGGAAGCGGGGACCATGAACGAAGCGGAGATCGACGCGCGGCTGGCCGTGGCGCGGGCCATCGTGCGCGAGGCGGGCGAGGTGGCGCTGCGCCATTTCCGCGCCCGCGACGAGCTCGCCGTCGAGCACAAGGGGCCGCAGGACCTTGTGAGCCGCGCGGATCGCGAGAGCGAGGCCTCGATCCGAGCGCGCCTGGCCGTCGCCTTCCCGGGCGATGCCGTGCTCGGCGAGGAGGAGGGCGGCGTCGAGGCCGACCGTCTCTGGGTGGTCGACCCCATCGACGGTACCGCCAACTTCTTGAAAGGGCTGCCCTATTGGTGCGTGGCCTTGGCCTTCGTGGCGGACGGTGCGACCCGTTTCGCCGTGACCTACGACCCGGTCCACGACGAGCTGTTCGAGGCCCGCAAGGGCCGCGGTGCCACCCGCGACGGCCGGCCGATGCGCCTTGCCGAACGGCCGTTCTCGAGCGCCTGCGTCGGCTTCTCGCACAATTTCAAGACACCCGCCGAGCCCTATCTCGAGGCGATGCGGCGGCTCCTCGAGGCCGGTGTCGACCACCGCCGGATGGGCTCCGCCGCCTTGACCTTCGCCCACGTCGCCGACGGCCGCCTCGATGCGGCGATCGCCTTCCGCACGAACGCCTGGGACGTGCTCGGCGGACTCCTCCTGGTCGAGGAAGCGGGTGGGTGCGTCACACCCTTCCTCGACGGCCGACCGCTGCTCGAGCGGCGCACCGTGATGGCCGGCGCCGCCGACCTCGTGACCCTGCTCGCCGGCACCGACGGTCGGGTGGCCGGTGGCCCACGCATCCGCGAACCCTCGACCACTCGAGGTTGACAGGCCGAAGATCATCTCGCCAAATGCGCATGGCAAACGTTCGGCGGGCGCATGGCCAAGGGCCGGCGCCGGCGGGCGCTCGGGAGGTCGGTTGGCCGGGGATTATCTGGAGCATCTCCAGGCCGCTGCGGAAATGGCGCTCGCCTCGCTGCGCCGTCACGCCGTGCCGCCCACGGCGTTGAACTATTCGGTCTGGTTCACCCACCACGCCGGTCAGAGCCCGGCGCTCAGCCGAGCGATCCGCGAGCTCGAGGCACGGGGCGAGCCCTTGGACGAGGTTCGCCACCTCGAGCTCGCCGAGCGCTTCTTGGGCCGCGCTGCGCAACTCGAGCGGCTCCAAGAGTTGGTGGGCAAGGCGGATGGGGCGCTGGACGCTGTCGCCGGCGAGCTCGGCGGCTTCCGCGCCCACACCGCAGCCTACGGT
>JAILZQ010000237.1 GCA_023512415.1 Geminicoccaceae bacterium
CGGAACCGCAGCGCGCCGCGACGGTTACGGCCGCCGCCCCGCCTGCGCCGGCAGGGGAACCCGCGGTCGCCCCGTCCGGTGGAGCGCCGGCCGCGACCGAGCCGAGCGGCGAGCCGCGCGCCGAGGAGGCGAAGGAGCCGGCGGAGACCCCGCCCTCGCCGCCGCGGCCGCCGCGTCAGGGCTGGTGGAGCCGCTGGGTCAGGCCGGGCTGAGCTGGCCGGGTGCGGCCGTGAGCCAGGTGGCGAGGCGGTCGGCGGCCTCGGCCACCGCCGCCTCGGCCCCCGCGAAGGCGAGCCGCACCCAGTCCTCACCGCGGACGGGATCGAAATCGACCCCGGGGGTGAGCGCGATGCCGGTCTCCTCGAGCAGCCGCCGGCAGAAGCGGGTGGCGGGCTCGCCACGCTCGGCGATCTGCACCCAGAGGTAGAAAGCGCCGTCGGGCGGAGCGACCCGCTCGAGGCCGCCCCGGGCCAGAGCGGCGAGCAGCCGGTCGCGGTTGCGCCGGTAGGCCTCGACCCGGGCGTCGAGCTCGCGTCCCGCCTCGAGCGCGGCGAGGGCCGCGTGTTGGGCGATCGTCGAGGGCGCGATGAACAGGTTCTGGGCGAGCCGGGTGAAGGGCTCGAGGAGGTCCTCGGGCACCACCGCCCAGCCCAACCGCCAGCCGGTCATGCACCAATATTTGGAGAAGCTGTTGACGATGAGCGCGTGGGCGTCGGCCGCGAGCGCGCTCACGGCCGGGGGGCCGTAGGTGATGCCGTGGTAGATCTCGTCCGAAACGAGCCGCACCCCGCGGCTCGCACACCAGGCGGCGAGCCGGCCCAAAGCGGGCGCGTCGAGCATCGTGCCGGTCGGGTTGGCCGGGCTCTGCAGGACCAGCCCGCAAAGCCGCCCGGGCAGGGCCTCGAGCGCCTCGACGGTCGGCTGGAAGCGGCTCTCCGGGCCGGTCGGCAGGGCCACCACCTCGACCCCCAGGGCTTCGAGGATGTTGCGATAGGCGGGGTAGGCGGGGAGGGTCACCGCGACCCGATCGCCGACGTCGAAGGCGGCGAGGAAGCCGAGCACGAACGCCCCCGAAGCCCCGCAGGTGACGGCGATCCGCTCGGCCGGCACGGTGATCCCGTAGCGTTCGGCGTAGAGTCGGGCGAGGCGGGCGCGGAGTGCCGGCAGACCCAGCGCCTCGCTGTAGCCGAGCGGGGCCCGGTCGAGGGCGGCACGCGCCGCCTCGAGGACCGCCGCGGGCGGACCGCCGCCCGGCTCGCCGATTTCCAGATGGTGGACCGGCCGACCCTCGCGCGCTCGCCGGTTGGCGGCCTCCAGCACCTGCATGACGGTGAACGGCGCCACGGCGCTGCGCCGGGCGGGGCGGAAGGCTGGCATCGGCCGGCTCGCGATCCCATCTCGAAGGCAGGGCGGCAAGAGGCCGCGGCCGGTCGGCCGCGTCAACCCCGCCCGGGGGACACGAGGCCGGGGTGTCGCGCATGAGGATCGGTCGGTCGGCTCGCGCGGCGCTCGCCCTCGCCACGGCCCTGCTCTTCGCGGCCGCGCCGGCGCTGGCGCGCGGTTTGACGATCGTCCGCGACGTCGAGATCGAGGAGCATGTGCGGGCGATCGCCGACCCGCTGTTCGCCGCCGCCGGGCTCGTGGCGAACGAGGTCGACATCTACCTCGTCAAGGACGAGCGGCTCAACGCCTTCGTGGCCGGCGGCCAGAACCTGTTCCTCCACACCGGGCTCGTCGCCCGCACCACGACTCCCGAACAACTCGCCGGGGTGATCGCCCACGAGGTCGGGCACATCGCGGGCGGTCACCTCTCGCGCCAGGTCGCGGCGCGCGAGAAGGCGCTCGGCCAGATGCTGCTCGGGGCGGCGCTCGGCCTCGCCGCCGCGGCGGCGGGCGCGCCGCAGCTCGGCACGGCGATCATCGCCGGCGGGGCGACCGTCGCGCAGAGCGGGGTGCTCGCCTTCACCCGGAGCCAAGAGCAGGCGGCCGACCAGGCGGCGGTGACCTACCTGGCGGCGATCGGCCTGCCGCCGCGCGGCCTCGTCGAGTTCTTCGCCGTGCTCGAGGCGCAGGACATGCGGATGGCGGCCGAGGGTGACGTCTACCGGCGCACCCATCCGCTCACCCGCGACCGGGTGGCCTTCCTCGAAGCCCAGGACGCCGCCTCGCCCTGGCGGGGCCGCACGCTCGGGCAAGAGCGCGCCGCCGTGCACGAGCGGGTGCGGGCGAAGCTCGACGGGTTCCTGGCCGACCCGCAGCGGGTGCTCGCGGCCTGGACCGGCGAGACCGTGCCGGCGCGGATCGCCCGGGCCGCGGCCCAGCACCGGCGCGGTGCGGTCGAGGAGGCGGTGGCCCTCGCCAAAGGCCTGGTCGCCGAGCGGCCCGACGACCCCTTCCTGCAGGAACTCCTGGGGCAGATCCTGTTCGAGAACGGGCGGATCGCCGAAGCGATCGGGCCCTACCGCAAAGCCCTGGCGCTGCGGCCGGATGCGGCGCTGATCCGGCTCGGCCTCGCGCGCGCCCTGCTCGAGCTGCCGGGTGGCCGCGGCACCGAGGAGGCGGCCACCCTCGCCCGCGAGGTGACCCGCGCGCAGCCGCGCGATGCCGGGGCCTTCCGCACGCTCGGCATCGCCGAGGGCCGGCTCGGGCGGATCGGGCCCGCCTCCTTGGCACTCGCCGAGGCCGCGGTGTTGGCCCGCGACAAGGCCGAGGCCCGGCTCCATCTGGGCCGCGCCCAGCAGGCGATCGGCCCCTCGGATCCGAGCTGGCTCCGGCTCCAGGACCTGTTGCGCGCCGCCGACGATCTGCCGGAGCCACGCGATCGCGACCCGCGCCGCCGCTGAGGCGCACGTGCTGGCCGGCCGGCCGGGCCTCGGCTAGGACGGGTGGGCGCGCCCCCGCGCCGGCCCCCGGAGGTGACCCGATGCGACGGCTCCTGCTCCCCGCGCTCCTGCTCGCCCTGCTCCTGCCACCCGCGGCGCCGTTGCGGGCGCAGGGCACGGGCACCCTGTCGCCGCAGGATGTCGAGCGGATCGTCAAGGAGTACCTCCTGCGCGAGCCAGAGGTGCTCTACGAGGCCCTCCAGGAGCTGCAGCGCCGGCGCGACGCGGCCGAGGCCGAGCGCCAGAAGCGGCTGCTCGCCGAGCATCGCGCGGCCCTGGTCGCGAGCCCGGACGACCCGGTTCTGGGCGATCCCGCGGGCGATCCGACGCTCGTCGAGTTCATCGACTATCGCTGCGGCTATTGCCGGTCGATGGCCCCGGCCTTGCGCGCGTTGCTCGAGAGCGACCGCCGGCTGCGGCTCGTGATCAAGGAGTTCCCGATCCTCGGCCCCGATTCGACCACCGCCGCGCGGGCCGCGCTCGCGGCCAGGAAGCAGGGCCGCTACGCCGAGCTGCACTGGGCGCTCTTGCAGGCCCGCGACCTCTCGGAACCGGCCGTGCTCGAGCTCGCCCGCAAGCAAGGGCTCGACGTGGAGCGGCTCGCCCGCGACATGCGCAGCGCCGAAGTCGAGCGGGTGATCGAGCGTAGCCGGGCGCTGGCCGACGCGCTCGGCATCAGCGGCACGCCCGCCTTCGTGATCGGCGACACCCTGATCCCCGGGGCGGCGCCGGTGGCCCGCTTGGCCGAGCTGATCGCCAAGGCCCGCCGGCCCGGCGGCTGAAAGAGGCGGCCGCGTTCACCTTCGCTCAACCTCCCTCCGCTAGAAGAGGCCGAGCGACGGCGGAGCCGGGGACGATGCGGGCGGCCGCGAGGGCGGGTCGGGACGAGGTGCCGGGGCACGGAACACGGGCGGCGGGGTTGTCGCGGCACGCCGTGCGCACGCCGCTCCTGGCGATCCGCGGGGCCGCCGAGGCGTTGCTCGCGGGGGCCGGCGGGCCGCTCGGGACGACCGCCCGCGAGCTCCTCGCCGCCTCGGGCGAGGCGGCACTCCGCCTCGAGCGGCTGGTCGAGCCGCTCTTGCGGGTCGCCGAGCGGGCGGGCGGATCGACCCGGCGCTCCGGGTCGGTCGAACTCGGGGCCCTGTTGGCGGCGGCCGGGGTCGAGCTCGGCGGGCGAACGAGGCGCGCGGGGTGCGAGGAGGGGGCGGGGCCGGTCGAGGTGCGGGCCGAGCCCGGCTGCCTCGGCGAGCTCGTCGAGCTCGCCGCCACGATGCTCGGGGGGCCGCTGCGGGCCGATCTGCGGCGCGGGAGTCGAACGGGCGCGCTCCTGCTCGGGCTCGAAGGCACGGGCCCGCCGCCGTGCCACGCGGACGAGCGGCCGC
>JAILZQ010000238.1 GCA_023512415.1 Geminicoccaceae bacterium
AAGCGGCCCGGGGCGAATGCCGTCACGATCACCCGCGCGGTCGAACGGCGCCTCGGCGAGCTGCGCGGCACGCTCCTGCCGGCGGGAATCGAGGCCACGATCACCCGCGACTACGGCAAGACCGCGACCGAGAAGTCGGACGAGCTCCTCTTCCACCTGTTCTTGGCAACCGTCTCGATCGTCGGGCTCGTCTGGCTCGCGATCGGCTGGCGGGCGGCGCTCGTCACCGCGATCGTCATCCCGACCACGATCCTCCTCACCCTCTTCGGGGCCTGGGTGCTCGGCTACACCTTGAACCGGGTCTCGCTCTTCGCGCTCATCTTCGCGATCGGCATCCTGGTCGACGATGCCATCGTCGTGGTCGAGAACACCGACCGGCATTGGGCGATGAACGACGGCCGCGAGCGGGTGCAGGCGGCGATCGAGGCCGTGGCCGAGGTCGGCAATCCGACGATCGTCGCCACCCTCACGGTGATCGTGGCCTTGCTGCCGATGCTCTTCGTCTCGGGCCTCATGGGCCCCTACATGGGCCCGATCCCGGCCGTGGCCTCGACCGCGATGCTCTTCTCCTACTTCGTCGCGGTGATGCTCACCCCTTGGCTCATGGTGAAGCTCGGCGCCGGCCATCTGGCGCACGGCGAGGGGTTGCTCGCCCGCCTCTACCGCACCCTCGCGGGGCCGATCGTGCGGCGGCGCTGGGCGTCCTGGACGTTCCTGATCGTGGTCGCGCTCGCGACCCTCGGGAGCTTGGCACTCTTCGCGACCCGCCACGTCACCGTGAAGCTCCTGCCCTTCGACAACAAGTCCGAGCTCATGGTGCTCTTGGACCTCGAGAAGGGTGCCGCCCTCGAGGACACCGAACGGGCGCTCCTTCGGCTCGCCGAACGGCTCCGCGACGTGCCCGAGGTGGTGGCGATGAACCTGCATGCGGGCACCGCCGCGCCCTTCAACTTCAACGGGCTCGTCCGGCACTATTTCGCCCGCCGCGCCCCGGAGCTCGGCGATCTCGACATCCAGCTCGCCCCACGCCACGACCGAACCCGCGAGAGCCACGCGATCGCCCTCGAGGTCCGCGAGCGGCTGCGCCAGGTGCCGCTGCCGGCGGGCGCGCGGCTCAAGGTCGTCGAGGTGCCACCCGGGCCGCCCGTGCTCGCCACCTTGATCGCCGAGCTCTACGGTCCCGACGCCGAGACCCGCAAAGCCACGGCCGAACGGGTCCGCGAGGTCTTCGCGGGGGTGCCCTTCCTGGTCGATCTCGACGACACGGTGCGCGAGCCCGGGACCCGGCTGCGCATCCGCCTCTTGCCCGACGAGCTCGAGTTCCACGGGGTCGAAGAGGAGGCGGTGCACGACACGCTCGCGGCCCTCTTGGGCGGCGTCCAGGTCGGCTGGTCGCACCGTGGCGCCGGGCGCAACCCGCTCGCCATCACGCTCCGGCTCTCCAAGGAAGCGCGCACGCCGAGCGAGCGCCTCCTTTCGACCCCGGTGCCCGGCCGCCGCGGCCTGGTCGAGCTCGGCGATCTGGTCGAGATCCGCGAGGAGCCGGCCTCGCGGCCGGTCTGGCGGCGCAACGGGCGGACCATGGAGATGGTCACGGCCGAGCTCGCCGGGGCCTTCGAAGCGCCGATCTACGGCATGCTCGCGGTGATGGACGGGCTCGCCCGGATCCCCGACGCCCCGGAGATCCGCTTCGCCTCCCAGCCGCTCGACGAGAGCCGCCCCGCGCTCCTCTGGGAGGGCGAGTGGGAGATCACGCGGGTGACCTTCCGCGACATGGGCGCCGCCTTCGCCGTGGCGCTCTTGGGCATCTATTTCCTGGTCGTGGGGCAGTTCCGGAGCTTCAAGGCCCCGCTCGTGATCCTCTTGCCGGTGCCGCTCGCGCTCTTGGGCGTGGTCCTCGGCCACGCCGCGCTCGGGGCGGCCTTCACCGCACCCTCGATGATCGGCTTCATCGCCTTGGCCGGAATCATCGTGCGCAACTCGATCCTCCTCGTCGATTTCATCCGCCACACGCCCGCGGCGGGACGGCCGGTGCGCGAGATCGCCCTCGAGGCCGGGGCGGTGCGGGTGAAGCCGATCGCCTTGACCGCCGCGGCGGCGATGATCGGTGCGGCCTTCATCTTCCCCGACCCGATCTTCAAGGGCCTCGCGACCGCGCTTTTCTTCGGCCTCTTGTCGAGCACCGTGCTCACGGTCGTGGCGATCCCGGCGGTCTACCGGATCTTCCGCGACCGCGGCTGAGCGGCCGAGCGGGTCGAGCCGGCCGCCCCGAGCAGACCGGCCGGCGCGCGGCGCAGGCTCAGCTCGCCCGGGCGGCCACGCGGCGGTCGGCCGGGACGGCCACCGCCTGCAGCTCGAGCTCCTCGGCGCGGTGGCAGCGGACGGCGCGGCCGGGCAGGATCTCGCGCAGGGCCGGCACCTGGAGCCGGCAGCGCTCGACCGCGTAGCGGCAGCGCGGGTGGAAGGCGCAGCCGGGGGGCGGCCGCGACGGGTCCGCGACCTCGCCCTCGAGCACGATCCGCTTGGAGCGGCGGCGCGGATCGGGCACCGGTACGGCCGAAAGCAGCGCCTCGGTGTAGGGGTGGAGCGGCCGGGTGAAGAGCGGCTCGGTCGGCGCGAGCTCGACGATCTTGCCCACGTACATGACCGCCACCCGGTGGCTCATGTGCTTCACGACCGAAAGGTCGTGCGCCACGAAGAGGTAGGCGAGGCCGAGCCGGTCCTGGAGGTCCAAGAGCAGGTTGACGATCTGCGCCTGGACCGAGACGTCGAGGGCCGAGACCGGCTCGTCGGCGACCACGAGCGCGGGCTCGAGGGCGAGGGCGCGGGCGATCCCGATCCGCTGCCGCTGGCCGCCCGAGAAGGCGTGTGGGAAGCGGTTCATGTAGGCGGCCGGCAGCTGGACCATGTCGAGGAGCTCGGCCACCCGCCGCCGCCGTTCCTTCGCGTCGCGCATCCCGTTGACGAGCAGCGGCTCGCCGATGATGTCGGCGATCGTCATCCGCGGGTTCAGAGAGCTGAACGGGTCTTGGAAGATCATTTGCATGCGCCGGCGCAGCGGCCGGAGCTCGCCGCGCGACAAGCTCGCCACGTCGATCATCCGGCCCTCTTCGGTCCGGAAACGGATCGAGCCGGCGGTGGGTCGAAGGGCGCGCAGGATGCAGCGCGCCGTGGTGGTCTTGCCGCAGCCCGACTCGCCGACGAGGGAGAGCGTCTCGCCGGGCGCGATCGTGAAGGAGACGTCGTCGACCGCCCGGACCTGGCCCACGACCCGGCGCAGGAGGCCCTTGCGGATCGGGAAATATTTCTTGAGCCCCTCGACCTCGAGGATCGGCCCCGCCGTCCCGTTCAAGGCGGTGCCTCCGCGCTCGCCTCGCCGTGCAGGAAGCAGGCCACGACGTGGCGGGGGCCGAGGCGGGTCTCGGCCGGCACCGCCCGATCGCAGCGCCCGGGCACGAACGAATCGCAGCGCGGGTGGAAGGGGCAGCCCTTCGGACGGCTGTAGGGGTGCGGGATCGAGCCGGCGATGGTCGCGAGCCGCTCGCGCGGGCGGGCCAGGACCGAGGGGATCGAGCGCAGGAGCGCGCGGGTGTAGGGGTGCGCCGGGGCGTGGAAGATGACATCGACCGGCCCGCGCTCGACCGCCCGGCCGAGATACATGACCACGACCTCGTCGGCCATCTCGGCGATCACCCCCATGTCGTGGGTGATCAGCACGACCGCGAGGCCGCGTTCGGCCTGCAGCCGGCGCACGAGATCGAGGATCTGCGCCTGGGTCGTGACGTCGAGCGCGGTCGTGGGCTCGTCGGCCAACAGGATGCGGGGCTCGGCGGCGAGCGCCAGGGCGATCATGACCCGCTGGCGGAGCCCACCCGAGAGCTCGAAGCTGTAGGCGTCGATCCGGTGGTCGGGGCGCGGCACGCCCACCTGGCGCAGGAGCTCGATCGCCCGCGCCCGCGCCTCGGGCCTCGAGAGCGGGGCGTGCAGGCGGATCGCCTCGACCATCTGGTTACCGATCGTGTGGTAGGCGGAGAGCGAGGTCATCGGCTCTTGGAAGACGAGGCCGATCTCGCCGCCGCGGATCTGCCGCATCTCGCGGCCGCGCGGGTCGAGGCGCACGAGGTCGACGAGCCGCTCGGAGCCGTCCGGCTCGCGCCGGCGCAGGAGCTGTATCTTATACACAAATGACGCAGCCGACCAACGCATAACTGTAGATCTCGG
>JAILZQ010000239.1 GCA_023512415.1 Geminicoccaceae bacterium
CCAGAACGCGATCGGCATCACCATCTTCCCCGCGCGTTCGGAAGCGATCCACTGCACGACGAAGCGCATGGTGAACATGATCTGCGCCACGTAGCCGAGCAGCACCCACCACTCGAACTTCTCGACGAAGACCTCGTGCAGGTAGGCGCCCAGCACGCGCGACAGATCAATCAGCATGGTACACCTCCGTAACCTGCGGCACGTGCTTGCGCCGGCGGATCAACCACCAGACGCCGAAGAGATCGAGGATCCCGACCCAGAGGCGGTCCCACATGCCGTAATTGGAAACGCCGTGCCGGCGCGGCCGGTCGACCACCTCGACGTAGGCGACGTCGCGCCCTTCCCGTCGGACCAGGGCAGGCAGGAAGCGGTGGAGACCATCGAAGTACGGCAGCATCAAGAAGAGATCGCGGGAAAAGGCCTTGAGCCCGCAGCCCGTGTCGCGCGTGCCGTCCCGCAGGATCGCGCTGCGCACGCGGTTCGCGATCGCGGACTGGGTCCGCTTGAACCACGAGTCGCGACGGCGGACCCGTTGGCCGGCAACCAAGCCCACGCGCGGAGCACCCGCCGCAAGCGCATCGAGGAGAGCCGGGATGAACGACGGATCGTTCTGTCCGTCGCCGTCGAGGGTCACGACCACGGGTGCGCGCGCAGCCGCCACACCGGATCGCACGGCCGCCGACTGCCCGCAGGACCGGTCATGCTTGATCTGCCGTAGCCACGGACGCTGCGCCATGAGCTTGAGGAGCACGGCTTCGGTGTCGTCGCTCGACCCGTCGTTCACATAGATCACTTCGAAGCGCCACCGGTCCGTCAACGCCGCCGCAATCTCGGCCACGAGCGACGCGATGTTCGGGGCTTCGTTGCGGACCGGCACGACGACGGAGACGGAAGGGCGATCGGCGTGACTGGCGGTGCTCTCGCTCATGATCCCCCGACGTGACCCCGAACCTGCGCGTGCGGACCCGTGCGACCCCGAGTGGCGCTCCGGTCTTATTGACCCGCCACGCGCCGGGCAAGCGCCTTCAATCGCCTGACGGAGGGACCGGGCATAGGTCGTATTCTACCGTCCCGATCCATCGCGAAGACGAGCCGGCGTTGTGCGAACCACGCCCGCACGAGCAGAGCGCCGAGACCGCCCACGACGGCGCCGGCAAGCACGTCGCTCGGGTAGTGGGCTCCCACCACGATGCGGCTCAGCGCGATGGCCGCCGCACATGACCACAGGACCGCGCGCGCCCGCGGATCGAGCTCGCGTTCCGGCTCCACGACGCCGTCGAGGACGAGCCAGGTCGGAACCGCGAGCGCGTAGCCGTCCTCGCGCACGGGCAGGCGGGTGAAGGGCAGATGATCGCTCGCGACGGCGGTTTCGGAGACGATCGCGACCTCGAGCGTGCGGCCGTAGAGACCCTCGATCGCCTCTTGGGGGGCGACCTCGTGGACGTCGAGCGCGAGCTCCGGGACCCGGCGCAGCGCTTCCGCGTAGGCGACCGGCACGAGCGTGCGGGCGATCGAGGCGAGCGCGCCGACCGCGACCCGGCCCCGGAGCCCGGCCTTGTAGGCGGCGAGCCCGCTCTCGAGAGCATCGGCCTCGGCCAACAGCCGGCCCGCGCGCTCGAGCAGGAAGCGGCCGGCATCGGTGAGCTCGAGCTTGGTCGACTGGCGGTCGACGAGCCGGTGGCCCAAGAGCCGCTCGAGCTTGGCGAGCGCCTGGGAGAGCGCCGGCTGGGAGATCCCGAGCTGCTTGGCCGCCTGGGTGAGCGAGCGGGCGTGCGCGAGCGTCCAGAAGAGCCGGAGCTGGTGGAGCGTGACGGCGAGAGCTTGCCCGCGCGCCTCGGCCAGCCGCTCGACCGCACCGGCGCGCGCCTCGCCGGCCGGTCGGTCGGCCTCCGGTCCCGCCTCTTCGATCTCGATCGCCGTGCCGCTTTCGCGCATCCCGTGCCCTCCCCGCGCGAGCCTGCCCCGCCGCCGGCCGGCGGTCCAGTCCCCACCGCTCGGCGCTCGACCGCCTCCCGCTCGGCGCTTGACCGCCTTGCCGCGCGGCGCGAGGGATGGCCGCGCAAGCCCCGCCCGGGAGGAAGCCCGTGAGCTCGACCAAGGCCGGCAATCTGCGGATCGACGCCCAGCGCTACTGGGACTCCCTCATGGAGATGGCGAAGATCGGAGCCACGCCCAAGGGGGGCTGCAACCGCCAGACCTTGACCGACCTCGACCGGGAGGGCCGGGACCTGTTCAAGCGCTGGTGCGAGGCCGCCGGCTGCACCGTCACGGTCGACGAGATGGGCAACATGATGGCGCTGCGCCCCGGCCGGCGGCCCGATCTGCCGCCCGTGGTGATCGGCAGCCATCTCGACACGCAGCCCACCGGCGGCAAGTTCGACGGGGTGGGCGGTGTGTTGGCCGGCCTCGAGATCGTCCGCACCTTGAACGATGCCGGCTACGAGACCGACCATCCGATCCTCGTGGTCAACTGGACCAACGAGGAGGGCACCCGCTTCGCTCCGGCCATGCTCGCCTCGGGCGTCTTCGCCGGGGCGTTCACGACGGAGTGGGCCTATGCCCGCACCGACCGCGAGGGGAAGCGGTTCGGCGACGAGCTCGAGCGGATCGGCTACAAGGGCACGCTCGCTTGCGCGCCGCCGCCGGGCGGCTGGAAGGCGCATCTCGAGCTGCACATCGAGCAGGGCCCGATCCTCGAGGCCGAGGGCAAGACGATCGGCGTGGTCGTCGGCGCCCAGGGGATCCGTTGGTACGAGGTGCGGATCACCGGCAAGGAGAGCCATGCCGGCTCGACGCCGATGCCGCGGCGCAAGGACGCGCTCGTGGCGGCGGCCAAGGTCGTGGCCGGGCTCGACGCGCTGGCCCGGGCCTACGGGCCGTATGCCGTGATCACCGTGGGCGTGCTCGAGATCGCCAAGCCCTCGCGCAACGTGATCCCCGGCGAGGTGTTCTTCACGATCGACCTCCGCCATCCCGAGGACGCGGTGCTCGCCGAGCTCGACGGGCGGGTCCGAGCCCTCGTGGCCGAGGCCTGCGCGCGCGACGGGCTGCCCCACACGGTCGATCCGATCTGGCACTTCCCCTCGGTCCGGTTCGATCCGACCTGCGTGGCGGCGGTGCGCGAGGCGGCGATCGCGGGCGGCTTCTCCTGGCGCGAGATGGTCTCGGGCCCGGGCCACGATTCCTGCTACACGGCACGGGTGGTGCCGACCGCCATGATCTTCGTGCCCTGCAAGGACGGCCTCTCGCACAACGAGGAGGAATGGGCCGAGCCCGAGCACCTGGCGGCCGGCTGCCAGGTACTCTTGCAGGCGGCCTTGACCCTCGCCCGGGCCGAGTGAGGGCGCGCTCGGTGGCCGACGCGCCGGACAGCGCGGTCCTACCCGCCGGCCCGGCCGCCCCCGCGGCCGTGCCGCGGCCGGCGGTCGAGGCCCGCGGCCTCGGCCTCACCTTCACGACGGCCGGCGGCCCGGTCGTGGCGCTCACCGGCGTCGATCTCGAGATCGAGGCGGGTTCCTTCGTGGCGCTGATCGGGCCCTCGGGCTGCGGCAAGACGACCTTCCTGCGTCTCGTGGCCGATCTCGAGCAGCCGAGCAGCGGCACGCTCCGGGTCGAGGGTCTCGCACCGCGCGAGGCCCGGCTCGCCCGGCGCTACGGCTACGTGTTCCAGGCCCCGGCCTTGCAGCCTTGGCGGACGGTCGAGCGCAACGTCACCCTGCCGCTCGAGATCATGGGGATCCCGCCCGCCGAGCGGGCGGCGCGGGCACGGCGCTGGCTCGCGCTGGTCGAGCTCGAGGCCTTCGCCCGCCACTATCCCTGGCAGCTCTCGGGCGGCATGCAGCAGCGGGTCTCGATCGCCCGGGCGCTCTCCTTCGATCCACCCATCCTGCTCATGGACGAGCCGTTCGGTGCGCTCGACGAGATCACCCGCGACCGCCTCAACCTCGAGCTGCACGGCCTCTGGCGCAAGACAGGCAAGACGGTCCTGTTCGTCACCCACTCGATCGCCGAGGCGGTCTATCTCGCGACCCGGATCGTCGTCATGTCGCCCCGGCCCGGACGGATCCTCGAGGTGATCGACAGCCCCTTGCCGGCCGACCGGCCGCTCGAGATCCGCGACACGCCGGCCTTCCTCGAGGTGGCGCACCGGGTCCGCGAGGGCCTGCGGGCCGGCCACTCCTACGATTGAGGCCGGCTGCGGAAGAGGAC
>JAILZQ010000240.1 GCA_023512415.1 Geminicoccaceae bacterium
CTGCGCCGCCCGCCCGTGGAGCTCGCCCAGGCCGAGGCCGGTCGCGAGCTCGCCGGGCTCGACGCCGAGCAGCTGGAGCGCCGGCTCGCCCGGCTCGGCGCCGCCCGCGAGCGGCTCGGCCCGGTCAATCTGCGCGCCGAGCAGGAGGCCGCCGAGCTCGAGGCCGAGCTCGCCCGCACCCGTGCCGAGGAGGCCGAGATCCGCGCCGCCTGCGAGCGGCTCGAGCGGGCGATCGCCACCCTCGGCCGCGAGGCCCGCGCGCGGCTCGTGGCCGTGCTCGGCGCGGTCGAGGGCCATTTCCGGCGGCTCTTCGTGCAGCTCTTCGGCGGCGGCCGCGCCCAGCTCCGGCTGAGCGAGAGCGACGACCCGCTCACCGCCGGGCTCGAGCTCGAGGCGCAGCCGCCCGGCAAGCGCCTCACCCACGTCTCGCTCCTCTCGGGCGGCGAGAAGAGCCTCGCCGGCCTCGCGCTCGTCATGGCCTTCTTCCTCGCCCGGCCGGCGCCCTTGTGCGTGCTCGACGAGGTCGACGCGCCCTTGGACGACGCCAATGTCGATCGCTTCACCGCGCTGCTCGCGGAGACCGCCCGGGCGAGCGGCACGCGCTTCCTCGTGGTCACCCACCACCCGCTCACCATGGCCCGGATGGACCGGCTCTACGGTGTGACCATGGCCGAGCGCGGCGTCTCGCGGCTCGTGGCGGTGGAGCTCGCCGAGGCGATCGAGCTGCGCGCTACGGCATGATGCCGCAAGCGGGAGCCCCGGCTTGACGGTCGGCCGACCGGCTCCCTAGGTTCCGCGCGCCCGGCGCCGGCCGTGCCGCTGGTGGCGCGGACGCTCGGGCCGAGGACGGATGGCGGGGGACGAGCGACCGCCCGCGTTCGACGACTTCGACGCGCGGCTCGCGAAGCTGCGGCGACCCGAAACGGCGCCGGAGCGAGCCGGGGACCGGGAAGCGCGGCCGCGGTGGGGCGACGGGCTGCAGGTCGGGATCGAGCTCGTCGCGGGCTTGGCCGGCGGGCTCCTCCTGGGCTGGGCCCTCGATTCGTGGCTCGGCACCGCGCCCGTCCTCCTCGTCGTGGGTTTCGTGCTCGGGGCGGCCGCCGGGATGCTCAACGCCTGGCGGTGGATGCGACGCCTCGAGGCCCGGATGCGGGACGGTGGCCCCGGCCGAGGGGGCGCCTAGGCCAACGAGGGAGCGAGACAGAGGTGGCCGATCCGCTGCAGCAGTTCGAGATCCGTCCGCTCGTGCCGATCCAGATCGGCGGCCTCGATTTGTCCTTCACCAACTCCTCCTTGTGGATGCTGATCGCGGTCGGCACGGCCTATTGGCTGTTGATCGCCGGCACCCGCCAGCACGCGCTCGTTCCCGGCCGGCTGCAGTCGGTCGTCGAGCTCGCCTACGAGTTCGTGGCCGGCATGGTACGCGACAATGCCGGCAAGGAAGGCTTGCGCTACTTCCCGTTGGTGTTCACCCTCTTCCTGTTCATCTTGATGGGCAACATGCTCGGCATGCTGCCCCTGCCCTTCGGCTTCACCTTCACCTCGCACATCATCGTCACCTTCACGCTCGCGCTCGGCGTGTTCCTCGGGGTGACGATCCTCGGCTTCTACCTGCACGGCACGCACTTCTTGACCTTCTTCGTGCCGCACGGCGCGCCCAAAGTGATGCTGCCGCTGCTCGTGCCGATCGAGGTCCTGTCCTACTGCGTCCGGCCGATCAGCCTGTCGGTCCGGCTCTTCTGCAACATGATGGCCGGCCACACGATGATGAAGGTGTTCGCCGGCTTCATCGTCACGCTGTTCTCTTATTGGGCGGTCCCGGCGATCGCGCCGCTCGCGGTCACCGTGGCGCTCACCGGTTTCGAGTTCGCGGTGGCCTTCTTGCAGGCCTACATCTTCACCGTGCTCACCTGCATCTATCTGCACGACGCGATCCACATGCACTGAGGCCGTAGGTTCGCCAGGCCCTGGACGCGCCGTGCGGTAGCCCCGGGCGAGGAACGCCCGCCACTTCCGGAGAGGAACCCATGGAACTCGCTGCTGCCAAGATGATCGGCGCCGGCCTGGCGACGATCGCATTGTTCGGTGTCGGTATCGGCATCGGCAACATCTTCTCGACCCTGATCGCCACGGTCGGCCGCAACCCGTCCGTCCAGCAGCGGGTCTTCCCCTTCGCGATCATCGGCTTCGCGCTCGTCGAGGCGGTCGCGCTGTTCGCGCTGCTGATCGCCTTTTTGATCCTCTTCACCTGAGGTGCCGGGCGGGGCGGGTCCGGCCCGCCCCGCCGCCCCCCTTGCGGAGGCCCGCCATGACGCGGCTCGACGCCCGCCTCGCACGGTCCGCCATCCTGGCCCTGCCGATCGCCCTGGCGCTCGCCGGCCCGGCGCTCGCCGCCGCGGAAGGCGGCGGTGGCCTGCCGCAGCTCGACACCCGGACCTATCCGAGCCAGATCTTCTGGCTCATCGTCTCCTTCGCGCTGCTCTATCGGTTGTTGAAGACCAAGGCGATCCCACGGATCGCCGACATCTTGGAGACCCGCCAGGACCGGATCGGCGCCGACCTCGACCGGGCGGCCCGGCTGCGGGCGGATGCCGAAGCGGCGCTCAAGAAGCACGATTCGATCCTCGCCGAGGCCCAGGCCAGGGCGCAGCAGCGGCTGCGCGAGGCGCAGGAGCGCGTCGCGGCCGAACTCGCCCGCCACCAGGCCGAACTCGACGCCGACATCGCCCGCCGGCTGCGCGACGCCGAGGCGCGCATCGCCGCGGCCAAGAAGGCGGCACTCGGCGAGGTGGCGACGGTCGCCGCCGATGTGGTCCGAGCCGCCGCGGCCCGACTCGCCGGGCTCGAGGTCGGCCCCGAAGAAGCGCGCGCCGCGGTGAACCGGGTCCTCTCGGCGGGAGCACGCTGATGGAATATGTCTGGCTCACGGTCGCCCTCGTCATCTTGATCGTGCTCGTGCGCAAGCCGTTCCAGGAGCACGTGCTCGGGGCGCTCGACGCGCGCGCCGAGCGGATCCGCCGCGAGCTCGACGAGGCCCAGCGGCTGCACGAGGAGGCCAAGGCGCTGCTCGCCAAGTACCAGCGCCAGCTCTACGAGGGCGAGAGCCTCGCCCAGGAGATCCTGGAGCGGGTCGACGTCGAGCAGCGGCGGCTCGAGGCGCGCATGCGCGAGGTGGTCGCCGCCGACGTGCCATTCGTCGAGTCGCGCGCGCCCAAAGACGAGGCTCGCCGGCTCTTCGCCGACCAGCCATTCAAGCTTGAGTTGATCGACAGCTTCGCTGGTGATGACGTCGGCCTCTGCCGGCATGATACCTTCCTCGACCTCTGCGCCGGCCGCCACGTTGAGCGGTCCAGTCAGGTCGGTGCCTTCAAGCTCATGAACGTCGCCGGCGCGTATTGGCGCGGGGACGAGCGCAACGAGATGCTCCAACGGATCTACGGGACCGCCTTCGCCAGCGAAAAGGAGCTGCGCCAGCACCTCGCCCTGCTGGAGGAAGCGAAACGGCGCGACCACCGCCGGTTGGGTAAGGAACTGGACCTCTTTAGTTTTCACCCGGTTGCGCCCGGCAGTCCGTTTTTTCATCCCAAAGGCGCGTTCGTCTACAACGAACTGATCGCGTACATCCGCCGCTTATACCGGCGGTACGGGTACCAGGAGGTGATCACCCCGCAGATTTATGACGTAGAGTTGTGGCACCGTTCGGGGCATTACGAGAACTACAAGGAGAATATCTTCTTTACCGAGATCGAGGGCCGCGATTTTGGCGTGAAGCCCATGAACTGCCCCGGCCATACGTACATTTATGCGGCGAAGAAGCGCTCGTACCGCGACCTGCCGCTGCGGTACGCCGATTTCTCGCGGCTGCACCGCTTCGAGCGCTCCGGGGTGCTCTCGGGGCTGACCCGCGTGCGTTCCTTCGCCCAAGATGACGCGCACATCTTCTGCACGCCGGAACAAATCGAGGCCGAGGTCAGTGGCGTCCTCCGCATGGTCCACGAGGTCTACCGGGCCTTCGGGTTTGGCGACGTCCGCTTTGAGCTCTCGACGCGGCCGCCCAAGCGGCTTTGCGATGACGCGACATGGGATAAGGCGGAGGCCGCGCTGGCCGCCGCCCTGCGGCAGAACGGGATTGAGTATCAG
>JAILZQ010000241.1 GCA_023512415.1 Geminicoccaceae bacterium
CGGCCGGCTGCGGGTGCGGCTCGAGCGGCTGCGGCTGCGCCGCCGGGCCCGCCGCGCCGAAGCGGCCGCCCGGGCCCGCGCCGCCTTCCTCGCGACCATGAGCCACGAGATGCGCGAGCCCTTGAACGGCGTGCTCGGCATGGCGCGGCTCCTGCGGGACACGCCCCTCGACGCCGAGCAGGCGGCGCACGTCGCGGCGATCCTCGAGGCCGGCGAAGCGCTCTTGACCCTGGTCAACGACATCCTCGACCTGTCGCGGATCGACGCCGGCAAGCTCGAGCTCGCCCCCGTGGAGCTGGCGCTGCGGCCGTTCCTCGAGCGGGTCCTGGGGCTCGTCGAGCCGCGTGCCCGGGCCAAGGGCCTCGAGGTCGAGCTCGTGGTCGAGCCCACGGTGCCCGAGCTCGTCCGCGCCGATCCGGCCCGGCTGCGCCAAGTCCTGCTCAACCTCCTGGGCAACGCGGTCAAGTTCACCGAGCGCGGCCGCGTCCGCCTTTCGGTGGCGAGCCGCCGGCGCGCAGCCGGCGAGGCGCTCCTCGGCTTCGAGCTCACCGACACCGGCATCGGCATCGACCCGAGCGAGCTCGCCCGACTGTTCCGCCCCTGGGCGCAGGCCACCGCCGCCACCGGCCGGCTCTACGGCGGGAGCGGCCTCGGCCTGGTCGTGGCCCGCCAGATCGTCGAAGCGATGGGCGGTGTCCTGGGCTGCACGAGCCGGGTCGGCGAGGGCACGACCTTCACCCTCCTCCTGCCGGTACCGGTCGTCCAAGGGCCTCGGGTGGCGGCCGGACCCGCTCCGGCATTGGCCGGCGCCCAGCTCCTGATCGCCGACCCGGTCGAACGCAGCCGCGCCCAGCTCCGTGATCTCGCCACGCTTTGGGGCATGACCGTGCGGACGGCGGCGAGCGGCCGCGAGGCGCTCACCCTCTTGGCCGAGGCGGCCGACCGGGGCGCCCCATTCGATCTCGCCATCCTGGCCGGCCGGCTCGCCGATCCCGACCCGGTGGCCCTCGCCGAGCGGCTGCGCGCCGAGCCGCGCCTTTCGGGCACCCGGCTCGTGCTGCTCGTCCCGGCCGGGCTGCGCGGTGACGCGCGGCGCGCCGAGGCCGCGGGCTTCGCAGCCTATCTGGCCGAGCCGGTCACCGCCGAGACCTTGATGGCTTGCCTGCGCACGCTGCGCGCCGGTGCGGGCCCCGGAATCCTCACCCGGCACAGCCTGTCGGAGCGCCGGGCCGGCCGCCTCTCCGTCCTGGTGGTCGACGACAACGCCTTGAACTGTCGGTTGCTGGCGATCCTGCTCGAGCGCGCCCGCCACCGCGTGGTCACGGTCCGGAGCGGGGCCGCGGCGCTCGAGCGGCTCGCCGCCGAGCCGTTCGACCTCGTCCTCATGGACATGCAGATGCCCGGCCTCGACGGGCTCGAGACCACCCGGCGGATCCGCGCGCTTCCCGATCCGGCGCGGGCCGCCACGCCGGTCGTCGCGGTCACCGCGAATGCCATGGCCGGCGACGAGCGGCGTTGCCGCGAGTCCGGCATGGATGGCTACCTCACCAAGCCGGTGGACGGGGCGACCCTGCTCGCCGCGGTCGAGCGGCACGCCCGGCCTTCCCCCTGAAGGAGAGTAGGATTGCGTTTTCTCAACCCTGAGTATATATATTTCTTCGTCGCCTCTCGCGACCAAGGAATGCCCAAGCCCTCGCCGAGGCAACTGCGAAGGGAGATCGAGCCATGGCTCGGAGGAGAATCGGGATCGCCGTGGCGCTCCTCGCCGCGGCCGCCCTCGAGGCGCGGCCGGCAGTGGGCTCCACCGACACCGGGACCTTGACCGTCACCGCCACCGTCAACTCCAACTGTTCGCTCTCGGGCGGCACGCTCGCGTTCGGCACCTACACGGCGGGCCAAACGAGCGATCTCGACGTCCAAGGGGCGATCAATTACGTCAATTGCCCGGCGGGCACCCTCGTCTTCGAGCTCGACAACGGCGCCAATGCCAGCGGCAGCCAGCGCCGCATGAGGTCGGGCAACAATTTCCTCAACTACGAGATCTTCCGGACCAGTACGCGCAACAGCCAATGGCGCACCGGTGCGGACGCCGTGCAGGTCCAGCTCCTGCAGCCCGGCAACGGCAGCGTGCCGGTCTACGGCCGGATCCCGGCGGGCCAGGCCGTGCCGCCGGGCAATTACAGCGACACCGTGACCATCACTTTGAGGTTCTGAGGACCCGCCGGCCGTGCTCCCACGGCGGCTCGCCACCCTCACCCTTTGCGCCCTCCTCTGGCGGGTGGCGGACGCGCCCGCCGCCACGCTCGGCGTCTCGCCGACCCGGCTCGAGCTCGCCCCGGGGCGGCCGGCCGCCGCCTTGACCGTCACCAACAGCGGCGACGCCCCGCTCCTCTTGCAGGTCGAGACCTTCGCCTGGCGTGCCGGCACGGCCACATCCGAGCTCGAGCCGACCCGGGCGATCCTCGCCGTGCCGCCGATGCTCCAGCTCGCGCCCGGCGAGCGGGCCGTGGTGCGGGTCGCCCGCCGGTCCACCACCCCGCCCGAGATCGAGGAGACCTACCGGGTCCTGGTCACCGAGGTGCCGCGCGAGGATGCGGGCGCGGGCGGAGTCCGCCTCGCGCTGCGGATGAGCTTGCCGGTGTTCGTGACCCCGCCCGGCGCGCGAGCCGAGCCGCGCTGGTCGATCGAGCGGGATGCCGGGGGGCCGAGCTTGGTCGTGGCCAATCTCGGTCGGGCGCATCTCCACGTGCGTCGCCTCGAGCTGCTCGGAGCCGGGCGGCCGATCCCGCTCGGCGACGGGCCGGTCTACGTGCTGGCCGGTCGCGAGCATCGCTGGTCGTTGAGCGGGACCCGCCTCGAAGGGGCCCGTACCCTGTCCGTCCGTGCCGAGACCAACCTTGGCGAGCTCGACTTCCAGGTACCTGCTCGGGGCGGCTAGCCTCGGCGGTGCGATCGGCCTGCTCGCGCTCTGGTCCGGCCTCACGGCCGCCGATCCCGAGCAGGGCCTCGCCCTGCTGCGCGGCGACGCCACCGGGTCCGACGCTCGGCTGCTGCGCTGGATGGTGGCGAGCCGGCAAGGCGGGTCCGCCCTGCCGTTGCCGGCCCGCCCCGAGCCGGCGCCGCGGCCGCGCGCGGTCGAGCTCGCCGAGATCCCGGCCGAGCCCGCCGTCGAGCCGGCGGCCGCACCGTCCGAGACTCCCGACCCCGCGACGGGGGCGGACCGGCCCTGCTCAAGGGGAAGGACCCGGCGGTGGCCAGGGCGATGCGCTATCTCGTCTCGCTGGCGAAGCCAAACGGTGCCATCTATAGCGACAAAAACCCTGCCACCGCGCTCCCGAACTACAACACCGCCCTGGCGATGACCGCGCTGCAGGAGACGGGCAACTCGGCCTATCGCCCGATCATCCGACGGGCCCAGCAGTTTTTGGCGAAGTCGCAGTTCGACGAGGACGAGGGCTACACGCCGAAGGCGTTCGTCTACGGCGGAATCGGCTACGGCTCCAAGCCGGACAAACCGGACCTCTCCAACCTGCAGCAGGCCCTCGACGCGCTCAAGGCGACAAACTACGACCCGAACGCGCCGCTGTGGGAGAAGGCGCTGCAGTTCATTCAGCGGTGCCAGAACCGCTCCGAGAGCAACGATCAGCCGTGGGCAGGCAACGACGGCGGCTTCGTCTACGCCTCCAGCGGCGAGAGCAAGGCGGGCGGCCACTCCTCCTATGGCAGCATGACCTACGCCGGCCTCAAGAGCTACATCTACTGCAAGGTGAGCCGTAGCGACCCACGCGTGCAGGCCGCCTGGAACTGGCTGCGCGGCCACTACACGGTCAAGGAGAACCCTCGCATGCGAGACGCCGGCCTCTACTATTACTATCACACGATGGCGAAGACGCTCGACCTCTGGGGCGAGCGCATCTTCGTCGATGCGAAAGGACGCCGGCACGACTGGGTCGCCGACCTCTCCCGCGAGCTGATCTCAAGGCAGCGATCCGACGGCTCGTGGGTAAACCGCAACGCCCGCTGGTGGGAAGATAATCCGGTGCTCGTCACCGCGTACAGTATGCTGGCGCTCGCCCACTGTCTGCAGCGCGGATAATCGGGCATACTATAAGTTAAGAGGTGC
>JAILZQ010000242.1 GCA_023512415.1 Geminicoccaceae bacterium
CTTGCATATCGAGGAAATTCTGAAGTCCACTCCCGAGGTGGAAACCACTTCCCGCCGCACCGGCATGCAACTCGGCCTTGCCGCGGTTACCGAGGCAAACAACGGAGATTTCACCGTCAAGCTAAAAAAAGACCGCAAGCGCGACATTGACGAAATCATCGCCGACGTCCGCGCGGAGATCAAAAAAACAGAGCCCTCTGTGGATGTGGAGTTCATACAGCTGCTGCAGGACATGCGAACATTCCTGCCTTCGCGCATCCGCTCAAACACCGCAAGGTCGTCGCGGTGCGGCGGCCGCGGCCTATTTCGAGGCCTTAGCGGCCCTCTTCCCACCCGCCCTCGGCATGCGGGGACGCAACCGCCGGCCGCCCAAGGACCCGGTCAACGCCGCCTTGTCGCTCGGCTACACCCTCGCCACCCACGCGGCCGTCCGCGCCACGGCCCAGGTCGGGCTCGACCCGCTCCTGGGCTTCCTCCACGCCCCCGCCTTCGGCCGGCCGGCGCTCGCCTGCGACCTGGTCGAGCCCGTGCGCTGCCACGTCGACGAGCTCGTCTGGCGGCTGTTCGCCGAGCGGCGGCTGCGCCCCGAGGGCTTCCGCACCGACCCCACGGGCTGCCTCATGGGCAAGGCCGCGCGCGAGACCTTCTACGCCGCCTTCGAGGAGGAGCTCGCCGCCTTGCCGCGGCTGTTGCGGCAGATGGCGTCGGGTCTCGCCCGCGAGCTGCGCGCCGTGCCCCTGCCGGAGTGGCTCGGATGCTGATCCCGGTCCATCTCGACGGGGTCGAGACCCCGCTTCTGGTGGCCCTCGACGGCCCCTCGCTCCTGGTCCGCCGCGCAGGCGCCGCCGATCTGCGCCTGCCGCTGCGCCGGCTCGCGCGGATCAGCGTGCGCGGCCCCGTGACCTTCGCCGCCGAGACCTTGCCCGCCTGCCTGGCGGCCGGCGTGCCGGTCGCCTTCCTCGACGGCCAGGGCCGCTCGCTCGGCCAGCTCCTGCCCGTCCACCGCCGGCACCAGGACCTCGCCGCGCTGGTCGACGAGGCGGTCGCAGCCGGCCGCTTCGCGTCCCTGCGGGCCGATTGGCGGGCGGCCGTCGAGCGCCGCGCGATCGTCCGCGCGGTGACCGCCCTCGGCCTTCGGCTCACGGACCTCAGGCCGCGCACGGTGCGGCTCGCCGCAGCCCGCGCGGTCGACCGGATCGGCGCGAGCTGGCCGACCGAGGAGCTCGAGGGGCGGCTCGAGGCCCTGCTCGACGGCCTCGTCGCCGAGCGGCTGATCGAGGAGGGCGCCGGGCTCCGCTTCCAGGGCCAGGACCCCGACCTCGACCTGGCGGCCGATCTGCGCGCGGCCCTCGCCTTCGAGCTCTGGCCCGTGACCCGCGACCTCGCCCGCTACCTCGCCCGGCACGGTGCCAAGCACCGCCGCGAGAGCGACCTCCAAGCCCGGATCGTGCGCCGCTTCGAGGCCGCCCGGCCGCGGCTCGAGCAGGCGATGGCCGAGGCCTTGGCGATGCTGCGCCGCTGCCTGCGGGAGGTCGTCCATTGAGCCGGCGGAGCGGACAGTGGCTCGTGGCCTACGACATCGCCGATCCGAAGCGGCTCGCGCGGGTCCATCGGCTCTTGGTCGCCTGGGCGCTGCCGGCGCAATATTCGGTCTTCCTGCTGGTCGCGACCCGCGAGTCGGTGGGCGTGCTCGTGGGCGAGCTCGCCCGGCTCGTCCACCCGCGCCAGGACGATGTGCGGATCTTCCGGCTCGAGCCCGGCTGGCAGCGCAGCCTCGGTGCCAACACCCTGCCGCGGGGCGTGCTGGCGCTCTTCGACCGGCTCGCCGCGTCCCCCGCGCCGCTGCGCAGGCCCGGCCCCGGCTCTCGACGTCGAGCGGGATAGGGTCGGGCCCGAGCCGTTCCGCCGGCCCGCTATCAGCCCGCCGCGCGCGCCGCGAGCTCGGCGAGCTTGGCTTTGAACGCCGGGCTTTCGAGGACCTGGCGGTTGACCACCGAGGAGGGCGGCCGGCCCGAGAGGACGTCGAGCACGTGGCGGACGTCGGCCGCACCGTTGCCGGCGAAGCACTGGTCGGTCCAGCAGAGCGCGTGCGGTGCGCAGATCACCGTGTCGAGCGACAGCAAGGGCTCGTCCGCCGGACAGGGTTCTACCTCGAACACGTCGAGCCCGGCCCCGGCGAGCCGCCCCTCGACGAGCGCCCGGTAAAGGGCCTTCTGGTCGACCACCGGCCCGCGTGCGGTGTTGATCAAGAAGGCCGTTGGCTTCATGAGCGCGAGCCGCTCGGCGTTCACGAGGTGCCGGGTGGCGGGCGAGAGGGGCACCGAGACCGACAGGAAATCGCTCTCGCGGAAGAGCGTCTCGAGCGAGACGAGCTCGACGCCGAGCTCGCGCGCCACGGCCGGGTCGACGTAGGGGTCGTGGGCGATGTGGCGCATGCCGAAGGGGGCCGCCAAGCGGAACACCTCGGCCCCGATGTTGCCCATGCCGAGCTGGCCGAGCGTGCGCCCCACGAGGCCCACGCCCATGTGCTCGGCGCGCTTCGCCCATCCCTCCGGCCCCTGCCGGCAGAGCTTGTCCTTGATCAAGAGCTTCTGCGAGAGGGCGAGGACGAAGGTGAGGATCGAGACGGCGACCGGCCGGCGCACGCCCTCGGGGGTGATGGCGAGCGCGATCCCGGCCGCGGTGCAGGCCTCGACGTCCACACTGTCGTAGCCCACGCCGAAGCGGGCGACGAGGGCGAGCCGCCCGTCCTTCGGCACCGATTCGCGGCCGAAGCGCGGCACGAGCAGGATCAAGGCGTCGCAGCCCTCGAGACCGGCGGCCGGCATCACGCCGTCGACCGGGTCGACCCAGACCAGCTCGATGTCCGGCCGGCTCGTGAGCGGGCCGAGGTCGAACATCGGGTAGGTGGGCGAACCGTCCGGCTTCCTGAAGTCGCCGCTCAAGGCCACCCGGTAACGGGCCATGGCCGATCTCCCTCGCTTTCAGCGTTTCTTCGACTTGCCCTTCTTCAGCTCGGGCTCGGCCGGGGCCGGCTCCGGGCGCGCCGGCTCGGCCGCCGCGATGCCGGCGCGGATGCCCTCGACCCCGGCTCTGACCGCCGCCTGCAGTGCCCACACGTCGCCGGAATAGCAGAGGAAATCGAAGCCGCGCCGCCAATAGTCGATGCCCGTGGCGACGTCCGGCACGAGCCGACCGCAGGCCTTGCCGTGCTCGCGGCAGGCGCGGGCCACCCGCTCGATCGCCTCCAGGAACGTCGGGTGCCGGAACTCGCCCGGGATGCCGAGGGCGGCCGAGAGGTCGAAATGCCCGACCCAGAGGCAATCCACACCGTCGACCGCGGCGATCTCGAAGGCGTTCTCGACCCCGGCCGCGGTCTCGATCTGACAAAAGAGCGTGGTCCGCTCGTTGGCCCGGGCGAGCTTCTCGAGCACCGGCCCGCCCGAATAGGCGTCGTGGGCGATACCGAGGGCCACCCCGCGCCGACCCTGGGGCGTGTATTTGAGGCAATCGAGGATCGCCCTCGCCTGTGCGGCGTCGTCGACCATCGGCAGCATGATGCCTTCGGCGCCCATGTCGGCGGCGCGGGCGATGTGGTGGTATTCCTTGGACGGCACCCGGACGATCGCCGGCAGGCGCGCCGCCTCGAAATAGCGCAGGGCGGCTTTGACGGTCTCGAAGCCGAAGCCCGAATGCTCGCAGTCGAACAGCACGAAGTCGCAGCCGGCATTGGCGAGGATGTGGCCGATCCCGGGGGTCGCGAACTCGACCACGAAATGGCCGATCTTCGGCGTCCGCGTCCCCGCCATCGCCTTGAGCGCCATGTCGCCTCCCCCCCGCTCGACCTCGACCGGACCGCGGTAGGTCCGCACCCGACCCCGGTCAAGCGACGGGCCGACAGGCCCGCCCTGCGCGACGGGCGGAGCCGGGTCGGATGGCCGGCCGCGGCCCGATTGCATCCCGCTCCCCGCTCGTGCACCTCTGCGCCCGATCCACGAAGGGAGGCCGACATGCCCGAAGAGCCGTCGCGGGCGATCCGGTTGTTCGGAACCGAGGAGCCCCTGCCCGAGCGCCGGGTGCTCCGCGCCGGGCCGCTCGAGTGCAC
>JAILZQ010000023.1 GCA_023512415.1 Geminicoccaceae bacterium
CCTCAAAGGCTTCCTCCCGGTCCAGCTCCAAGCCGCCCAGACCGGGAGGAAGCCTTTGAGGAGATCGAGGAGCAAGGTGGCGGCTGCCAGCCCGCGCCGACCGGTGCGCAAGACGTTGGTCGCGCCGATGTTGCCGGAGCCGATCGAGCGGACGTCACCCGCACCGGCGAGGCGGGTGAGGAGGAGCCCCCACGGGACCGAGCCGAGGAGATAACCCGAGAGGAACGCCGCGAGGAGCGGCAGCCAATAGATCCCGCCACCCAAGGGTTCGACCATCGCCTCCTCCCCCGACCCGGCGCCAATCTATCAACTCAGCGCTCGTCCGGCAGCCGGTCGTTCCGGTCCGGTGGCTGGTCGAGCCAGTCGAGCAGGAGCCGGTGAGCGACGGCGATCACCACGGCGCCGAAGAAGAGGCCGATCGGGCCGAAGGCCAGGAGCCCGCCCACCACCCCCAAGATGATGAGCAGCACGGGCAAGGGCGTGCCCTGGCTGATCAAATAGGGCCGCAGGACATTGTCGATCAGGCTCACCGCCAAGACCCAGACGGCGAGCGCGATCGCGGTCGGGGTCGGGCCTTCGCGGAAGAACAGCCAGAGCGGAGCGGGGAGGGTCGCGATCAGGACCGGAAGGTGGACCGTGCTGAAGGCGAAGACGAGGAGGGCCAAGAGCCCCGCCGCGGGCACGCCCGCGAGCACGTAGCCGACGAGCGCCATGAGCGCCTGGACGATCGCCGTGCCCACGACCCCGAGGGCGACGGCGCGGACCGTGCCACCGGCGACGTCGACCAAATGCTCGGCCTGCGCGCCGGCGACGCGGACGACGAACCGGCGGACATAGTCGGCGCAGAGCTCGCCGTGGACGAGCAGCAGCCCGGTGAGCAGCACGGAGAGGACGAGCTCGAGGGCGACCAAGCCGAGCCCGGCGCCGAACTCGAGCAAGCGGGGCGCGGCGTCCTTGAGGTAGGGCAGCAGCTGGCCGACCACCGCCTCGCGGTCGACCAGGAGCGGCGACCAGAACCGCTCGACCCAGGCGCCCAGGACCGGCAGGGCGGCGAGCCAGGCGGGCGGGGAGGGGGTCGGGGCACGGAGAAGCTCGTTGCCGAGCCGGACGAGCTCGTCGACCTGGCGGCCGACGTCGAGCGCCAGGCGGACGATCGGGACCACCATGACTGCGAGCAGGACGAGGGTGACCAGCAGTGCTGCGAGGCCGCGACGGCCGCCGAGGGCGATGCGCAGGCGATCGAACACGGGCCAGAGCGCCACCGCCAGTACGATCGCCCAAATCAGGGCGCCGGCGAACGGCTGGACGATCAACAGCACGAGCCAGATCAGCAGGGCGAGGAGCGCGAGGCCGATCGACCGCTCGACGAGGCTCTGCCGCATGCCCTTTTCCCTCGCCGGGACGCAGGAGGATCCTAGGCGCGCGTGGAGGACCCGTCGACGCGGCCGGTCGGGCCCGGGGATGGAACCGCTGCCGTCGAAGGCCGGCGCGATCGCGGCCGACAGCGCGGGTCAGCTGGCATCCTCGGCCGTGTAGACCGTGCGGCCGTCGACCACGGTGCGGATCACTTTGCCGCGGAAGGTCCGGCCCTCGAACGGGGTGTTCTTGGCGAGCGAGAAGAGGCTCTTCTCGGTCACGGTCCACGACGCCTCGAGATCGAGGAGCACGAGATCCGCCGGAGCCCCCTTGGCGAGCCGGCCGGCCTCGAGCCCGAGGATGGTCGCGGGCGCGCTCGTGAGGCGCCGCAGCAGGTCCGACAGGCCGATCCGACCGGAAACGACGAGTTCGAGCGAGGCGGACAGAAGCGTCTGCAGGCCGATCACGCCGAAGGCGGCCTGAGCGAAGGGCTGCCGCTTGCTCTCCTGATCCTGCGGGCAGTGATCGGAGGCGATCGCGTCGATCGTGCCGTCCACCAAGCCCTCGACGACGGCCTGCCGGTCGGCTTCGCTGCGCAGTGGCGGGGAGACCTTGGCGAAGGTCCGGTAGCCCTCGACTTCGGCCTCCGTGAGCAAGAGGTGGTGCGGGGTGGTGTCGCAGGTGACGCGCAGCCCGCGCGCCTTGGCGACGCGGATCGCGGCGACCGCCGCCCCTGTCGAGACGTGGGCGAAGTGGAGTCGGCCGCCCGTGAGCTCCAAAAGCCGCAGGTCGCGCTCGATCGTGATCACCTCGGCGGCGGCTGGGATGCCGGCGAGCCCGAGCCGGGTGGCGACCGGCCCCTCGTTCATCACCCCACCCTGGGCGAGGCTCGGCTCCTCCGGGTGTTGGACGATCAGCGCATCGAGCATGCTCGCGTAAGCGAGCGCCCGGCGCATCACCCGGGCATCCGCCACCGCCCGGAAACCATCGGTGAAGGCGACCGCGCCCGCCGCTTTCAAGAGCCCGAGTTCGGCGAGCTCACGGCCTTCGAGCCGACGTGTGAGGGCAGCCTGCGGGTAGACTTTGGCGAGCTTGGCGCGCCGCGCGCGACGGGCCACGAACTCGACCATGGCCGGATCGTCGATCGGCGGGTCGGTGTCGGGGAGAAGGGCGAGCGAGGTGACGCCGCCGGCGACCGCGGCCAGGCAGCCGCTCTCGAACCGTTCTTTGTGCTCGGCACCGGGCTCGCCGAAGCCGGCGCGGAGGTCGACCAGCCCCGGGACGAGGCAGCGCCCGCGGGCATCGACGAGTTCCGTCCCGGGCGGCGCCAAGGCACCCGTGACCTGGGGGCCGAGCTCGACGATCCGACCGTCGACGGCGAGCAAGCCGCCGCGCTGGTCGAACCCGCTTCCCGGGTCGAGCAGCCGGGCGTTC
Organism: Geminicoccaceae bacterium; assembly: GCA_023512415.1. Lineage (GTDB taxonomy): Bacteria > Pseudomonadota > Alphaproteobacteria > Geminicoccales > Geminicoccaceae > JANXAZ01. The sequence continues at coordinate 2,791 of JAILZQ010000023.1, forward strand.
ACGACGAGGAGGGGGCGGCTCATGGCCGACGCCTATGCTCGGCAGGAACCGCCCCGGCAAGAACCGGCGAGCCTCGCCGCCGGTCCTTTTCGTTCAAGCGGCGCGGCGTTCGCGCGCCCTGGGCTCAGCACCCTCGGCGGGTCCGGCGGGCGCGGCGGCCGCTCGCGCGGTCTCCTCGCGCACCGTCTCGAGGCTCGACGACATCTCCTTCGCCAGGGCTTCGATCTCCCGACGGTAGTCGTCGAAGGCGCGGCGCAGCCAGTCGCTCTGCGCCTCGGCGAGCGCGCTCATGTCGCGACACTCGGCGAGCTTGCGGCCGTGCTGCAGATCCGCTTCGAGCCGTTGGCCCACGAAGCCGATCAGGCGCGCGCCGCAGCGGCCCGCCGTCTCCATCCAAACTCGGTTGGCTCGCATCCAGGCCTCGACGAGCGGCGCCGCGGCGAACGGCCAAGCGCCGGCATCACCCGTGCGTGACGGATCGGTCATCTCGTCCTCCCCTGTGCCGGGAGAGCCCCCTGACTCCCCCGATCCTCCCTAGCGCGGGGCAGCGGCTCTCGCAACCGACAATAATTCCTTTCGCAAAGACAAACGCGCAACAGTAGTGTGACCGCGGAGCTTCAACTCGTCGCCCGGAGGCGCCGCGTGAGGGCATCGAGGACCGCCATGCGAACCGCCACCCCCATCTCGACCTGGTCGAGAATGGCGCTGCGGTTGATGTCGTCGGCCACCGGCCCGTCGATCTCCACGCCTCGGTTCATCGGCCCGGGATGCATGATCATGGCATCGGGGCTGGCGGCCTCGAGCTTTTCGTGGGTCAGGCCGAAGAAGTGGAAATATTCCCGAACCGACGGCACGAGGCTGCCCTGCATGCGCTCGCTCTGCAGGCGCAGCATCATCACGATGTCCGCGCCCTCGAGGCCGCGGCGCATGTCGGTGACCGCCTCCACGCCGAGGCTCTCGACCGCGGCCGGCAGGAGCGTCGGCGGGGCCACCACACGGACCCGCGCGCCCATGGTGCGCAGCAGCAAAATGTTCGACCGGGCGACCCGCGAATGGAGGATGTCGCCGCAGATCGCCACGGTGAGCCCGGCGATCCGACCCTTGCGGCGGCGGATCGTCAGGGCGTCCAAGAGGGCCTGGGTCGGGTGCTCGTGCGTCCCGTCACCGGCGTTGACCACCGCACAACGGACGTGGCGCGCGAGGAGCGCCACGGCCCCGCTCTCCGGATGGCGGACCACCAGGAGATCGGGATGCATGGCGTTCAAGGTCATGGCCGTGTCGATCAGGGTCTCTCCTTTGACCACGGAGGACCGAGCCACGGCCATGTTGACGACGTCCGCCCCGAGCCGCTTGCCCGCGAGCTCGAAGCTCGTCTGGGTGCGGGTGGAAGGCTCGAAGAACAGGTTGATCAGGGTGCGGCCGCGCAGGAGTTGCAGCTTCTTCTCGCTGCGTCGGTTGAGTTCGACGAAGCCGGCGGCGAGGTCGAGGAGATGTTCGATCTCCGCGGCCTCGAGACCCTCGATCCCGAGAAGATGTTGCCGCGCGAAGACGGGCTCGTTCGCGAGCACCATGGCGGTCCCGATCATGCGCGCGGCCGGTGCCGGCGGCAAGCTCCCGAGTGCGGGCGGACGGGTCAGCGGGTGGGGACCGGACGCTCGCCCCGATAATCGTAGAAACCGCGCTTGACCTTGCGGCCGAGCCAGCCGGCCTCGACGTATTTCACGAGAAGCGGGCAGGGCCGGTACTTGGTGTCGGCGAGCCCGTCGTGGAGCACCTGCATGATCGCGAGGCACGTATCGAGGCCGATGAAATCGGCGAGCTCCAGAGGTCCCATGGGATGGTTCGCCCCGAGCTTCATCGCCGTGTCGATGCTTTCGACCGTGCCCACGCCTTCGTACAGCGTGTAGCACGCCTCGTTGATCATCGGCAAAAGGATGCGGTTGACGATGAAGGCCGGGAAGTCCTCGGCCGTGACCGTGGTTTTGCCGAGCCCCTCGCAGAATTTCTTGGCCGCTTGGTAGGTGTCGTCCTCGGTGGCGATGCCGCGGATCAGCTCGACCAGCTTCATCACCGGCACGGGGTTCATGAAATGCATGCCGATGAACCGCTCGGGCCGATCGGTGACCGCCGCGAGCCGAGTGATCGAGATCGACGAGGTGTTGGTCGCGAGAAGCGCCGCCGGCGCGAGGTGTGGGACCAGATCCTTGAAGATCTTGCGCTTGACCTCCTCGTTCTCGACGGCGGCCTCGATCACCAGATCGCAGTCGGCGAAGTCGGCGTAGCCGGCAGCCGTGCGGATCCGGGCGAGCGCCTCGGCCTTCTCGGTCTCGCTCATCACCCCCTTGGCCACTTGACGGGTGAGCCGCGCTTCGATCGCCGCCCGCGCCCGCTCGATGGCCCCGGGGTCGATGTCGAGCAGCCGGACCTCGAGCCCGGCCACGGCCGCCACCTGGACGATGCCGCTGCCCATCTGGCCGGCACCGATCACACCCACCCGACCGATCTCGGGGATCGGCGGGTAGCCCTTCGGCTGGTAGGGGGCCGGCGCCATCTCCGCTCTCCGTGTGGTTCAGCCGCGCGCCCGGCGCAGCTCGGCGGTCAACTCGGGGACGATCTTGAAGAGGTCACCCACGAGCCCGTAGTCGGCTACCTGGAAGATCGGCGCCTCCTCGTCCTTGTTGATCGCCACGATGACCTTGCTGTCTTTCATACCCGCCAAGTGCTGGATCGCACCCGAAATGCCGACCGCGATGTAGAGCTCGGGCGCCACGATCTTGCCGGTCTGACCGACCTGGTAGTCGTTCGGCACGAAGCCGGCGTCGACCGCGGCCCGCGAGGCGCCGACCGCCGCACCCAGGACGTCCGCGAGCTCCTCGAGCAGCTTGAAGTTTTCACCGGAGCCCAGGCCACGACCGCCCGAGACGACGATCCGCGCCGAGGTCAGCTCGGGCCGCTCGCGTTTGGCCACCTCGCGGCCGAGGAAGCTGGAAAGACCCGTGGACTCGACCGCCGCGACCGTGGCGATCTCCGCTTTCCCGTTGCGCGAACCCGCCGCGGGGAAGGAGGTCGTACGCACGGTGAGCACGCGCCGCGCATCGCGGCTCTTGACGGTGGCGAGCGCGTTGCCGGCGTAGATGTAGCGTTTGAACGTGTCCGGCCCGAGGATCTCGACCACGTCGCTCACTTGCGCCACGTCGAGAAGGGCTGCAACCCGCGGCATCACGTTCTTGCCGAAGGTCGTCGCGGGCGCCAACAGGTCATCGTAGTCCCCGGCGATCGCCACGAGCAGCGCCGCCAGATCCTCGGCGAGCGGATGCGCGTAGGCCGGATCCTCGACCTTCAGCACCTTCGCCACGCCCTCGACGGCGGCCGCCGCCTCGGCGACCGCGCCGCAGTCACTGCCGGCCACGAGCACATGGACCGGACCGGGCAGGCGTGCGGCCGCGGCGACGGTGTGCAGCGTCGCCTTGTCGAGCGCTCGGTTGTCGTGCTGGGCGAGAACGAGCACGCTCATCTCAGATGACCCCCGCCTCGCCCTTGAGCTTGGCCACGAGCTCCTGAACCGACCCGACCTTGACCCCCGCCTTCCGCTTCGGCGGCTCCTCGACCCGCAGATAATCGAGCCGCGGGGTCGGATCGACGCCGAGCGCTTCCGGGGTGAGCGTGTCGATCGGCTTCTTCTTGGCCTTCATGATGTTCGGCAACGAAGCGTAGCGCGGCTCGTTCAACCGAAGATCGACGCTAATGACCGCCGGCAGACGCACGCGGATCGTCTCGATGCCCTCGTCGACCTCGCGCCCGACCGTGGCGGTGCCGTCGCCGATCTCGATCTTGGAAGCGAACGTCGCCTGCGGCCAGCCCAAGAGCCCGGCCAACATCTGCGCCGTCTGATTGGAATCGTCGTCGATCGCCTGTTTCCCCATGAGCACGAGGCCCGGCTGCTCACGGGCGACGATCGCCTTCAAGAGCTTGGCCACGGCCAAGGGCTGGAGTTCGACCGCCGTCTCGACCAGGATCGCCCGGTCGGCACCCATCGCGAGCGCCGTCCGCAGCGTCTCTTGGCACTTGGCCTCGCCCATCGAGACCGCGACGATCTCGCTCGCCACCCCCCGCTCCTTGAGACGGATGGCCTCCTCGGTGGCGATCTCGTCGAACGGGTTCATCGACATCTTGAGGCCGGCGATGTCGACCCCGCTCTGATCGCTCTTGATCCGGATTTTGACGTTGTAGTCGACGACCCGCTTGACGGGCACGAGCACCCGCATCGCCGCTTCCTCTCGATCGCCGTCCGAAGGACGCGCGCCTTGGCCCGCCACGCTTTATTGCAGCGCACAACGAAGGCTAGGGCGGGGCCGAGGCCTTGTCAACGATCGCCAACACTTCCCGTTCTGGGCCGCGACGAGCCGCCTCCCCCCACCGCCATGGCGGGCAGGCCCGCGCGGATGCGCGCCGAGAAATCGGGGGAGTCGAGGGCCGCGCGCGCGGCCTCGTTGATCCGGCTCTTGGCCCGCAGTTCGCTCATCGGCAGGTCGGCGGCGAGACCCCCGCGCTCGTGCACGTAATCGGGGAAGTAACCCGAGAGCAGGACCTTCCAGGTGAGCGGCAGTCCCTCGCCGTAGGCACGAGCGTGGCTCAGCACGGCGGTCGTGCAGTTGGTCGTCAACGTATTGTACCAGCGGGGTACGTGGTGCAAATCGTTGATCGCCACCGCGTAGTCGAGGAACAGTCGGCGCATGCGCTCGGGCGAGGTCCGCACCCGGTATAGATACAAATCCTCGACCGGATCGCGGAGTGCCCGGCCGCCCAGGAGATCCCGCTCGTCGCCCACGACGTAGACGAGCTCGAAGCGACGGAAGAAGCCGGCGATCGCATCGTAAGCCTCGTCCGCTTCGCGGCGGATCTCGATCGAGATCGCGATCCGCTCGGCACCGAAACCGAAGCTCGCGATCACGTGGGCGATCGCGTCACCCATCCAATAGACGGCGATCAGATCGACGCTGTCGAGAGCGGAGAGGGCGACGCGGCGGGTCTCCCAGCGCTCCTCGAACCGGGTTCCGTCGAGCCAGCGGAAGTTGCGCAGGTTCTCGACCGTGACGATGTCGCCATCGACGCGGATCGCGGCGAGCCGCGCGACCTCGGGCGCCCAGACCCGCTCGTTGCTCGGCTCGATCCGCGACCACCAGAAGAGGAGCGAGGCGGCGAGCGCACCGAAGATCACCGACGCCCGATAGGCGGCGCCGCGAGCGAGGAGGACGACGCCCCCGATCGCCACGACCGCCACGAGCGCGGCGCGGGCCCGGCGAACGGCCGCCGGCTCCCCGCCGGCGTGGAGAACCGCCGAGGCGCCCCATCCGGCGACCGCGAGGCCGAAAGCGCCGACGACAAACCGCCCCAGCAGAGGTTCGAGCGAGGTGCGCCGCTGCTCAGCGGTGGGCACCCGGGACCCACAGGACGTCGTGCCGACCCTTGTCGTTCAGGTGGCGGGCGAGGACGAAGAGATGGTCGGAGAGGCGGTTCAGGTAGCGGATCGCCGCCGGGTTGACCGCCTCGTTCTCGGCCAGGGCCACCACCAGCCGCTCGGCCCGGCGGACGACGGTGCGCGCCAAGTGGAGGAAGGCCGAGGCCGGGGTGCCGCCCGGCAGCACGAAGGATCGCAAGGGCGCGAGCTCCGCGTTCATCGCGTCGATCTCGCGTTCGAGACGGGCGACTTGGCTGTCGATCACCCGCAGCCGGCCGTCCTGGACGTCCGCACCCGGTCGGCAGAGGTCGGCGCCGAGGTCGAAGAGATCGTTCTGGATGCGCGCGAGCATCGCATCCGCCTCGCCCGTCGTGTGCAATCGGGCGAGACCGATCGCGGCGTTGGCCTCGTCGACCGTGCCGTAGGCTTCGACGCGAGGACTGTGCTTGGCGACCCGGGCACCGTCGCCGAGCGAGGTGCGACCTTCGTCACCACCGCGGGTGTAGATGCGCGAGAGGGTGACCATGCCGAGGCTCCGAGCGGAGGGTTCTGCCCGCCTCAGCCGTGCGCTGCGAGCAACAGGCCGAGGATGACCACCGCGACGAGCTGGAGCCCGACGCGGGCCTGCATGAGCTTGTTGCCCCAGCGCTCGTTGAAGCGGCCGCCGAGCGCGAAGCCCGTGACGCCCACGAGCAGCACGGCGGCCGTCGCCAGCATGAAGGAGAACAAGAGCACGACGAGCGCATTGTTCATAGAAGCAATGTAGCCCGAGACCGGGGCCCCGGCCAGTGGGGCGTCCGGTCGCGGCGGACGGATGTGCGCCGGCGCGCCACTTCTCACTTGTCACGAGGCCCGCCCGTGCACTGCCCAGGGTTGTAGTCGATCCAACCGCCGACCGCCCCCTTGCCCGCCACCCTCGAGCCGCGCTGGCCCCAGTCGATCCTCTTCGCGCTCTTCGTCGCGCTGCTCGCCTGGGCGCCACTCCCGCTCGCCAGCAATCGGCCTTGGTCCTGGGCGCTTTTGTCGCTGGTGATCGGTCTCCTCGTCGTCCTGTGGGCGAGCGCGAGCCTCGCCCTCCCGGAGCGGCTCCGCCTCCCCCGGTCCGTCGGCCTCGCCCTGTTCGGCGCGGCTCTCGTGATCCTGTGGATCTGGGCGCAGGTTCGCCCCGATCTGGTCGGCTCGCACCCTCTGCTCACGGCCCATCCGATCTGGGAAGCGGCTCGTCGGGCGGGCCTAGAGGTCGAGCCGACCATCGCCTTGGACCCGTGGAACGCACGCGACGCGGCCATGCGGCTGCTCGCCTATTGGGGGGCCTTCTGGCTCGCCTTCGCTCTGTGTCAGCACGCCCGGCGAGCGCGTCGGCTGCTGCTCGCGATCGTCGGGATCGGCACGACCTACGCGACGGTCGGGCTCGTTCTGCACTTCGCCGGGATCGAGTGGCTTTTGACCGAGCCCAAGACTTGGTACCTGGGCGACCTCACCGCGACCTTCGTGAACCGCAACCATTTCGCGACCTTCGCCAACCTGGCGCTTCTGGCCGCCCTCGGCCTCTTGGTCGAGACGGTGCTCTCGGCCCGCGGAGCGGTCGATCTGCGGCGTCGCGTCGCGAAGCTCTCGGGCCACCTGCTCGGCCGCCGCAGCCCCCTGCTCGTCGCGGTGCTCGTCCTCGCGACCGCCATGCTCTTGACCCACTCGCGCGGAGGCATGCTCAGCGGACTCGCCGGCCTGGCAACCCTCCTCCTCCTCGTGCTGGTCGCGGCGCGGCCCGGACCCCGCATCGTTCTCCTGAGCGTGACACGCACGCTGGGCCTCACCGCCGGGCTCCTCGCCTACAGCGGCGCCGGCACGCTCGAGCGGCTCGACGCGATCGGCGCCGAGGCCGATCTCGGGGCCGGAACCCGCCTCGCGGCCTACCAGCTCGCGCTCCAGGCGCTCGCCGACCGGCCTTGGACCGGCCACGGCTATGGCGGCTTCGAACAGGTCTTCCACCTCTACCGTGACGAGCGCTTCCGAGCCGTCTTCGACCGTCTGCACAACACGCCGCTCGAGCACGCCGTCGAGCTCGGCCTACCGGCGACGATGCTGCTCTATCTCGGCCCGCTCGCGATCCTGGTGCTCTGTGTGCGGGGCGTCTTGACCCGCCGTCGGGACCAAGTCTTCCCGCTCGTCGGAGCGGCAGCCACGGTTTGCGTGGGCTGCACGCCCTGGTCGACTTTTCCCTGCAGATCCCCGCCGTGGCCGTGACCTACGCCGCGCTCCTTGGGGCGGGGGCGGCCCAATCCGTTCCGAGCGCATCTCGCCCACGGACCGCGGCCCCGACCGGCGAGCCTTCCCCGGCGCCCGCCCGATCGGTGTCAGTTGCCGTCTGCGAGCAGCTCCGCGGGTAGCGGCAGCGGCAAGACGGGGACCCCGTCCTCCCGCCAACGGAAAAGGCCGCGGAACTGCGGGTGCTCGACCGCCTCGGCGAGCGAGCGAACGATCGTGCAACAAACGTCGAGGCCGTCGAACGCGGCCTCCCACTCGGCTGCGGTTCGCCGGGCGATCCGTGCCGCGACCGCTTGCCGCGTGCCTTCCGGGTCGATCCCGTCGTCGCGCAGCACGGGCGGCAGGTCGATCGCCTCGCAGAACTGCTGCCAGAAGCGCTCCTCGAGCGGGGCCACGGCCAGGAGCCGGTCGTCGGCGGTCCGGTAGACGGCATAGCGGGGGGAGCCGCCGTTGGTGAGCCCGCTCCCGGGCTCGGGCCAGCCCGATCCGCTCGTCCCCTGGGCGAGCGCCCAGGGGACGAGGGTGAAGAGATTGGCGGTCATCGCGATGTCGAGGTGTCGGCCGCGACCGGTCCGCTGCCGCTCTTGCAACGCCAAGAGAATCGCGATGACCGCAGGATAGGCCCCGCCCGCGATGTCGGCCAACAGCACGGGCGGCAACGCCGGCAGGCCCTCGGCGGTCCTCTGGGCGAGCGCGAGGAGGCCCGCTGCCGCCAAATAGTCGAGATCGTGGCCGGCGGTCCGAGCGAGCGGGCCCTCCTGGCCGTAGCCGGTGATCGAACAGATGACGAGCGAGGGATGGCGCTCCAGGAGCCGCTCGGGATCGAGTCCGAGTCGGGCCATCACCCCGGGCCGGAACTGCTCGACCAGCACGTCGGCCCGGGCGAGGTGACCGAACAATTGCTCCCGGTCCGCCGGGTCCTTCAGATCGAGTTCGAGGATCTCCTTGCCGGCGTTCAACATTTCGTAGACCAAAGAGCGCCCGTCGCGCAGCGGCGGCATCCGTCGCATGTCCTCGCCGCCCGGTCGTTCGACCTTGATCACCCGCGCCCCGGCCGCTGCCAGGATCCGCGTGGCGAGCGGGCCGGGCAAAAGGGTCGAGAGATCGACCACCGTGATCCCGGCGAGCGGCCCCATCAGGCCTGCGCCCCGAGCCCGCGGGCGATCACGATCTTCTGCACGTCCGAGGTCCCCTCGTAGATCTGGCAGACCCGCACGTCCCGCCAGATCCGGGCCACCGGATAGTCCTCGAGATAGCCGTAGCCACCGAGCGTCTGGATCGCCGCCGAGCAGACCGCCTCGGCGGTCTCGGAGGCGAAGAGCTTGGCCATGCACGCCGCCTGCAGCGCCGGCTCGCCGGCATCCAACAGGCGCGCAGCGTGCAACGTCAATTGGCGGGCGGCCTCCAGCCGGGTGGCCGCCTCGGCCAGGCGGAAGCCGACCGCCTGATGATCGAGGATCGGTCGACCGAAGGCTCGCCGTCCGCGGGCATAAGCGATCGCGTGGTCGAGTGCCGCTTCGGCCATCCCCACGCTCTGCGCGGCGATCCCCACTCGCCCGGTCTCCAGCGCCGAGAGCGCGATCCGATAACCCTCACCTTCCGCGCCGAGGAGCGCGTCCTCCTCGAGCTCCAGGCTTTCGAAGGCGAGCGCACAGGTGTCGGACGCTTTCTGCCCGATCTTCTCCTCGATTTTCAGGACCTTGTAGCCGGGACGGTCGGTCGGGACGAGAAACGCCGAAATGCCCCGCTTGCCCGCAGTGGGATCAGTGACGGCGAAGACGACGCAGAGGCCGGCGATGCTGCCGCTCGTAATGAATTGCTTGCTGCCGTCGAGTACCCATCCTCGACCTTTGCGGACGGCGCGGGTGCGCAGGTTCGCGGCGTCCGAGCCGGCTTGCGGTTCGCTGAGCGCGAACGCGCCGATCATCTCACCTCGGGCGAGCGGGACGAGCCAGCGCCGCTTCTGTGCCTCCGTTCCGAACCGGGACAGGAGGGCGTTGACGGGCGCGTTCTGCACGCTCATGACGGTCGAGGTGGAACCATCGCCCCAGGCGATCGCCATGAGCGCGAGGGCGTAGCTCACATGGTCGGCACCCGCTCCGCCCCACTCGGGCGGGGTGGTCATCCCGAGGAAGCCGAGCGTCCCCAATTCGCGCAGCACCTCGGCAGGGATCCGCCCCTGCTTCTCCCAGAGGGCGGCGTTCGGCGCGAGCCGTTCGCGGGCGAAGGCCCGGGCGGTCTCGGCGACAAGCCGTTGCTCCTCGCTGGCCACGCGGTGATCCTCCAGCGTCGGGCGCCGTTCCTTGGCACAGGGCCCGGGCCCCGGCAAGCTCGTGGGCGCTCTGGCCGCCGGTCCGCTGCGGCTGCTATGGACGGGCAACCAGCCCGGGAGGAGAGACGCCCTTGCGACTGCACACGAGCCCGGCCTCGCCCTTCGGCCGGAAAGTCGCCGTGGTCCTGCACGAGACCGGCCTTTGGCCGAAGGTCGAACGACGCGATGCGAGCTTGACCCCGCTCGCTCCGGACGCCGCGGTCTGCGCCGCCAACCCGCTCGGCAAGATCCCCTGCCTCGAGCTCGATGACGGCAGCGCGCTCTACGATTCCCGCGTGATCTGCGAATATCTGGACGGCCTGCACGACGGTCCGAAGCTCTTTCCCCCGAGCGGGCCGGCGCGATTTGCGGCGCTTGGGCTCCAGGCCCTGGCCGACGGGATCCTCGATACCGCCGTCGGGCTCCGCTACGAGACCTTCCTGCGCCCGGAGTCCTTGCGGTGGCGCGAGTGGATCGCCGCGCAGAAGGCCAAGATCGACCGCGCCCTCGATCGTCTCGAGCTCGAGTGCGAGGGCTTCGCCGAGCGGGTCGACATCGGCACGCTCGCGATCGCCTGCGCGCTCGGTTATCTCGACTTCCGGTTCGCCGCCGACCGCTGGCGCGAGGGTCGGCCGCGCCTCGCCGTCTGGGAGGAGCGAATCGCACGACGCCCCTCGCTGCTCGCGACCCGGCCGAGCTGAGCGGCGTGGCCAGCGGTCCGACCTTTCCCGATTTCCCCGCGATCGCCATGGTCGCGGATGCCTACCGGGCGACGCTCGCCGACCGCGTGGCCATCATCCGCGCGGGCGGACTTTGGGTACTCGCGAGCCTTCTCGGCGACCTCCTGTCGGTCCTGGGCGCGACCGGCACCGAGACGGAGGGGTCCGAGACCGGCGGCCCCGACACGCTGGCGCTGCCGTTCCTCCTGATCGGCTGGATCGGCCTCAGCGCCCTGACCGTTCACCGGATCCGCACGCTCCTCCTGGGCGATCCGCCGCCCGCGCTCATGGCACCACTGAACCGGCACGTCGCCCGCTACGTCTTGACCGAACTCGTCATCGGCGCACTGGCCGTGCTGCCGAGCGTCGCCGCGCTCGCGCTCCTCGCACCGATCGGCGGCGTGGGGCTCGCGTTGGCCGCGGGCACGGTGGCGGCGATCTTCGTGTTCACCCGACTCCATCTGGCCCTTCCCGCGGCGGCCCTCGGCGAGCCCGGGATCGCGATCGAACGGTCCTGGCGGGCGACCGCCCCGGTCTGGCCCAAGGCCGCGTTCGGCCTGATCGCTTCGAGCGCGCCGATCGCGATGATCGCGGGTTCGATCGGGGCCACGATCGCCGCGGCCGGCGCCCCACTGAGCGGCAGCACGATCGCCACGGTCGCCGCCTTCGCCCAAGCGGCGGTGCTCGGCACGTTCCTCGCTGCGAGCTGGCGCCGGCTGGTCGGCATGCCGCCCCGACCGTCGCGTTGAGCCGGAGCGGGGAACCCCGCTCCGGCGCGCGCTCAGCGGAACAGTTCGCCGCCGTTCTTGCCGACGATCGCGAGGAACTCGCGGCGGGTCTCGGGATTGCTCTTGAACTCGCCCAAGAGCCGGCTCGTCACCATGAGCGAGCCCGGCTTGTGGATGCCGCGGGTCGTCATGCAATGGTGGGTCGCCTCGATCACGACGCCCACCCCCCGCGGCTGGAGGACCTCCTGGATGGCGTCGGCGATCTGGGCGGTCATCCGCTCCTGGATCTGCAGGCGCTTGGCGAACGCCTCGACGAGGCGGGCGAGCTTCGAGATGCCCACGACGCGGCGGACCGGCAGATAAGCGACGTGCGCCCGACCGATGATCGGGGCCATGTGGTGCTCGCAGTGGCTCTCGAAGGAGATGTCTTTCAAGACCACCATCTCGTCGTAGCCCTCGACCTCCTCGAACGTCTTCCGGAGGATGTCCGCCGGGTCGACGAGATAGCCTTTGAAATGCTCTTGGAAGGCCTTGACCACCCGGTGCGGCGTCTCTCGCAGGCCTTCGCGGTCGGGATCCTCGCCGATCCAGCGCAGGAGCGTGCGGACCGCGGCCTCCGCCTCCTCGCGCGAGGGTCGCGGGCGCGACTGGGCGCGGTCCGTGGCCCGCGCGGCGAGCCGGTCGAGCAAAATCGGGGACGGGGTCACGGCGCTCCTCCGCTGACGGTGTGTCATGTCCGGGTCCTTGTACGCCGGGGCGCCGCGTTCGGCTCACCCCCGGGCGACGATCCGAGCCCGATCGGCGACCGATGCGATATCGGCGAACTGCTCGGCCTCGACGACGAGTTCGCGGGCAAGGGCGAGGTTACGCCGCTCGCAGGCCGCCCGGCGGTCCGGATCCGGGATCGTCTCCATGTCGGCGTTGTGGGCGAGACCGAGGGTGCGACGGATCATCGAGGTGCCGGCGTAGCCCAGACTGTCGGTGAAGATCCGCCGCACGAAGGTGCGGCGCGCCGCCTCGAGCGCCCGCTCGCCGTCGGGTCCGCTGAAATGGGCGGTGGGAAAGGCGTCGCCTTCGGGCCGGCTTCGCCAAAGATCGAGGAATCGACGCTCGAACCCGTTCCACACCTCTCGGACCGTAGCGAGGATCCATTCCTGATAGTCGGCCCGCTCGCCCGGCCGAGCTTCGTGGCCCGGCTGGCTCGCATAGCTCATGAGGAGGTTGCCCAAAAGCTTGCCGACGTCGAACCCGATCGGTCCGAAGAACGCGAACTCGGGGTCGATCACCCGGGTGTCGTCCCGCGTCACCATGATCGAGCCCGTGTGCAGATCGCCGTGGATCAGCGCTTGGGCCTCGGAAAGGAATTTGAGCTTCAACCAGGCCACCGCCCGTTTCAGCGGCAGATCCGTGCGGATCGCGCGCGCCGCGTCGTCGAGCTGGGGGCTCGTCCAGCGGTTGCGCTCGTGCTCCATGTAGGGGTCGGTGAAAATCAGATCTTCGGTGATCTTACAGAGCTCGACGTTCGGGGCGAACAACTCCAGCAGTTTCTTCTTCTCTGCCGCTTTCATCCCGAGATCGCTCGTGAAGTAGAGCGTGTGGGCGAGGAACTCGGCGATCTGCTCGGAAAAGCGGGGGTAGACGGTAGCCGCGATCATGCCCTTGCGCATGATGATGTGCGGCGCGAGTCGCTCCATCACGATCGCATAGAGCTGCTCGTCGAAATACAGCGGTTCGGGCACGCGCTCCGGGGCGAGCCGGTGCTGCACCCGGAGGGCCTCCCATTCGAACCGGGCCCGCGCGAGACCCAGGGGCCAGCTCTCGCCCACGAGCCGCACATAGGGGAGGGCTTGTTTGACGCAGACCGAGCCCTCGGGTCCCTCGACCAGAAAGACGAGGTTGAGGTTCCCGTCACCCACCTCGCGGACCCGCCAGAGCGCGGGCTCGCCACCGAGCCGGCCGCGGATCGCGGGCAACTCGGCCAGGAACGCCGTGACCGTGGTTTCGCCGAGCGCCCGATAGCCTTCCGGTGTCGCGATCGCCACGCCTGCCTCCCGCCGTCCCGCCGATGACCGCGGCACTGCATGCCACAGCGCCCGTGCCCGGCGAAAGGTCTGGACATCGAGGCGGTGCTCATGGTCCTGCGCGTCGGCCGCATCGGGAGCCCTCGGGACCATGCCCCGTCGCCTCGCCGTCCTGCTCTCCTTGGCGCTTCTCCTCCTGGGCGCACCGGTCCGTGCCCAGCCGAACGAGGAGGCCGATCGGGCCTATCGGCGTGGCGTCTCCCTGCTCGAGGCCGGCAAGCTCGAGGAGGCGGCGCGCGAGTTCGAGAAGGTCCTGGAGCTCGCCGAGCGGGCGCTCGGGCCCGACGATCCCCGCCTCGCGGTGGATCTCAACAATCTGGGCGAGGTTTACCGCCGCATGGGTCGGCTCGATCGCGCGGCCGAGCTCCTCCGCCGAGCGATCCGGCTCGACGAGGCGGCCGGTGGGCGCGGTCCGGCCTTGGCCACGAGCCTCAACAATCTGGGCCTCGTGCTGCGCGCACAGGGGCGCCTCGACACCGCGGCCGACCTCTATCGCCGCGCGCTCGCGCTGCTCGAAAATTCGCTGGGCCCGGACCATCCGGACACCGCTCGGGCCCTCAACAACCTGGCCCAGCTCGAGCTCGAGCGCGGCGACGTGCGAAATGCCCTGTCGCTCCAAGAGCGAGCGGCGCGGATCGCTCGGGCCAGCCTGGGCGCCGAGCACGCCACCACCAAGGCCATCGAGGCGGCGCTTTCACGGACCCGCGCCGCAGCCGGCGTGCCGGCGACGACGGCGCCCCCGGCGTCTCCGTCCGCCGCGCCGACCGGCTCCCGGCCATCTCCCGCCACGGCGGTCAGCGAGGGTGCGCCCCGCTCGCTCGCCGTGCCTCCGGCGCGGGAGGTGCTGCCGCCCCCGGGGCCCGGCCTCCCCACGCCGACCCCCGCCCCCTTGGCGACCGCCCCGGCACGACCCGCGGCCCCGAAATCCGTCCGCCCGACGACCGGCTCGAGTGGAGCTCGGCTGCATCTGGGCTCGATCGGTGACCCGAGCCGGCTCGAGGCGGAATGGAAGCGCCTCACGAGCCGCCACCCGAGCCTCGCCGGCCTCTCGCTCTTGCCTCCCGAACGCGTCGAGCTCGCCGGCCGGGGGACCTTCTGGCGGGTGCTCGCGGGGCCCCTCGCCTCGCGCGAGGCCGGCACGCGGATCTGCACCGAGATCACCGCCAAGGGTGATCCATGTGTCGTTCTCGGGCCGTGAGCCCGGCGGTGGACCAGAGGGAGCTGGAGCCCGTCGCCCTGGTCGAGGCCGGGCTCGCGATCGCGTGCGGCCAGGCGGCACCGGCCCGATCCTTGCTCGGCTTCGACCTGTACCGGATCCCCGACGAGCACCCGTTCCTGCGCTCGCTCGCCTTGCCGCGCGGCGACCCGCCCGACTGGGCCGGGCCGGTCGACGAGCTCGTTCGCGTTTGCGCCACGCTCGGGCTCTCGCCGCGACTCGAATTGTTGGCCGAACGGCGAGCGCGACTGCGCGCGGCGCTCGCCGCTGCCGGCTGGGTCCGGACCCTGGCCGTGCCGGTGCTGGCCGAGCCGGTGCGGCGCGTCGCGCGGGCCGAGGGTGGAGCGTGGCGGCTCGACGCCGCCGCGCCGGAGGATCGACTCGCCGCGACCTTGGCCGTGCAGCACGCGATCCTCGGCGCCGCTCCGCCGAGCGCTGACGAGCTGGCCTTCTTTCGCGCGTGCCTGGCCGACGGCAGTGTTCGGACCTGGGTCCGACTCGACGAGCGCGGCCGGCCGGTTGCCGCCGTCTCGCTCCTCGGAGGCCCGCCCGCGGTCGAACTCGCCGGTCTCTGGACCCGCCCCGACCGGCGGCGCAGGGGGCTCGCCCGGAGCCTCGCCCGAGCGGCACTCGCTCGCGCTGTGGAGACCGGTGCCCAGCTCGTCTGGGCGGGGGCCGCGAACGCCGCTTCCGAAGCCCTCCTTCGCGGGCTCGGAATGACCGCGATCGCTACCCTCGAGAGCTGGGAGCGGCCGGCCGGCCGCTGAGCCGTGCCCCGCTCAACCGGCGACCGCGCTGCGTCGTCCGCGGCGCGGCTTGGCCGCCTCGCCGGCTTCGGGCTCGGCCGGAGGCGACAACGGTTCGGCCTCGGTCGCGCCAGCCTCGACCACCGGGCCGGTCTCGGTCCCGACCGCCTCGACCGTCGGCGCGACCGGCTCGACCCGAGCCGTGATCGACGGGTCGCCGAGGGCCGGCGCCTCGCTGCCGCTCCTCTCGCCCGCAAGAGCGCGTGCGATTTCCTGCAAAACGGCAAGGTGTGCGTCCATCCAGGTCCGCTGCATCGCGGCCAGCCCACCACCGACCTCGTGGATCAGGCCGGCCGCCCGCTCGGCGGAGAACAAAGGCTCGCCGGCAGCCATCGCCCGCACCGAGGCCGGGCCCGCGCCGCCGAGTTCGCACCACACCGCTCCGGCGATCGTCGCCTGCCGCTCGGCCCAGGCCCGGACCGCCCCGGCGAGGATGCCGTTGCACCGCAGCGCAGCGTCCAGGAGGCGCCGATGGACCTCCAGGAGTGCAACCAGGTCGGTGGGCAGGAGCGTCGGAGCGCTCCGCGGGCTGGTCGGTTCGGTCATCGGGCCCTCTGCAGCAGTTATGTTGCGCTGCAGCATGGTAGCGAAAGGAGCGGACCGCGGCAACCGGGCGGAGGTCGCGGCGCGCGGTCGCGCGCTGTGGCCAATCTCACTGGTTTCCGCGGTCCGAGGGTCTATCCGACGGCTGGTAACGTTTCGTTGACCCCGGGCGTTCAGGATCGACGCGGACGCCCGAAGCGCGAGCAGGCAGGAGGATGGTCGACGTCTCAGCGGACGCCCATTCGGTCGGGACGGGCCGCCGGCTGGATCCGCCCGTGCGGGGCCACACCGCCGACTGGCTGGCACCGGACGTGCTCGGCGGACTCGTACGGGTCGCCGACGGGGCGATCCTGCTCGGCAGCGGGCTCGCCACGGCCGCATGGCTCGGCGGGAGCCCGGCGCGCTACCCCCTCCTGCCCTGGGCGCTCGCGCTGGGACTTCTCTTGGCGCTGCCCTTCTGCCAGCTCGCCGGCACCTATGCCGAACGCTACCGCCTCGACATGGCGGCCCAGGCGGGTCGCGTGGTGGTCGGTTGGGCCGCGGCCGTGGCGACGCTCCTGGCGTTGGTCGCCGGCACACCGGTGGCCACCCCTCTGCCGACCGGCTGGCTCGGAGCCTGGGCGCTCGCCGGTGCGGTCGGCCTCGGGATGTTCCGCCTCGCTCTCGCGCGGCGCGTCGCTCGCTGGCGGCGCGAGGGCCGGCTCGGGCGCAACACGGTCGTGGTCGGTGCCGGCGAGCTCGGCCGGCGCTTCGTTGAAGAGGTGCGGCGGCGCGACCGGGGGATCCGGCTGATCGGTCTGTTCGACGACCGGCGGGAGCGGGTGCCCGCGTTCGTGGGCAGCTTTCCGGTCCTCGGGACGATCGAGGATCTCTTGGTCTTCGCCCGCGAGCACCGGGTCGACGAGGTCGTGGTGGCCTTGCCCTGGAGTGCCGAGGGCCGCCTTCTGGACTGCCTCAAGAAGCTCCGGTCGCTGCCCTGCGACGTCCGGCTGTGCTCCGATCTGATCGGCTTCCACTTGCCGCACCGCGGCGTGAGCCATCTGGCCGGCCTGCCGGTCTTGAACGTCTTCGAGCGCCCGATGCCCCCCGCGGCCCTGATCGCCAAGGCGGTCGAGGATCGGCTGCTCGCGGGGCTCGCGCTCCTGCTCACCGCGCCGCTCGCCCTCCTGATCGCGCTCGCGATCAAATTCTCCTCGCCCGGCCCGGTGCTCTATCGACAGCCACGCGGCGGCTTCAACGGCGAAGTCTTCGAGCTCCTCAAGTTCCGCACGATGCGGCTCGAGGCTTGCGACGCGGGCACCGAACCGGATCTCGGCCATACGCGCAAGGACGACCCCCGCGTGACCCCGGTCGGCCGATGGTTGCGGAGGACCAGCTTGGACGAGCTGCCGCAACTCTGGAACGTGCTGCGGGGTGACATGTCGCTCGTGGGCCCGCGCCCGCACGCCTGCGCCCACGACGACCGCTACGCCGCGCTGATCGACGGCTACCTCGCTCGGCACCGGGTCAAGCCGGGGATCACCGGGCTCGCGCAGATCTCCGGCTGCCGCGGCGAGATCCGTTCGCTCGCCGAGATGCAGCGACGGGTCGAACTCGACCTCGACTACATTCAGCGATGGTCGGTGTGGCTCGACCTCGAGATCCTCCTCCGGACGCTCCGCCGAGGGCTGCGCGATCCCCGCGCCTATTGACCGGAGCCGGGTCGCTGCACACCTCGCCCGTGTCGGGCCGTTCGGCTCCGAGCGGCCCCCGGAGCCTCGTATGCCGGTCCCTCCCGACCTGTTCGTCGCCGGCATGCGGCTGCACGCCGCCGGCGTCACGGTCGTCGCCACGAGCTTCGAGGGCAGACCCAGCGGGCTCACCGCGACCGCCGTTTGCTCGGTCTCGGCCGAACCGCCGCAGCTCCTGGTCTGTGTCCATCGCGGGGCGGAAGCCAACGAACCGATCCGCCGCAGCCGGCTGTTCAGCGTCAACGTGCTCGCCGCGGGTCAACGCCGTCTCGCCGATCGGTTCGCCGGGCGGCTCGGCCACAGCGGCCCGGCGCGCTTCGAGGAGGGCCGCTGGACCCGGCTCGTGACCGGAGCCCCGGTCCTCGAAGGAGCCCGGGCGGTGTTCGACTGCAGCCTGGTGACCGCGGTGGAGGCCGGTACCCACACCATCTTCGTGGGCCTGGTCGAAGCGGTGGCGATGCGGCCCGAGCTGGCTCCGCTCGTCTATCACGAGGGGGAGTACGGGCTCGTCGCCCAGCTCCCGAGCTGACGGCGCGGGCGGATCGCGCCCTCAGACTTCGAGCACCGCGCGGACCGCGGCGAGCGCCCGAGCGATCGCCGCGCGGTCGACCCCGAGATGGGTCACCGCCCGGACCCGCCTCGGGCCCATGGCACCCATCCGCACACCCCTCTGGGCGAGTTCCGCGACGAACCGCGGCGCATCGAGGTCGGGCCTGTCGATCGTCACGAACACGATGTTGGTCTCGATCTCCTGCGGGTCGAGGCGGATGCCGGGCAGCTCGGCGAGGCCCGCGGCCAGCTTCCGGGCGTTCGCGTGGTCGTCGGCGAGCCGCTCGACATGGTGGCGCAAGGCCCAGCGACAGGCGGCGGCGAGCACGCCCGCCTGGCGCATCGCGCCGCCGAGCATCTGCTTGTAGCGCCAAGCCTCCTCGACGAAGCCGCGCGATCCCGCGAGGACCGCGCCGACCGGCGCCCCGAGGCCCTTGGAGAAGTCGAGCCAACAGGAATCGAACGGCGCGCAGAAGGCGGCCGCCGGCACACCCGTTGCGACCACGGCGTTCATCAGGCGCGCGCCGTCCATGTGGAGCGTGAGCCCGTGCGCGCGGGCGACGGCGGCGACCTCCTCGATCCGCGCGAGCGGCCAGATCGTGCCGCCGGCGAGGTTGGCGGTCTGCTCGATCGAGACGAGGCGGGTGCGCGGTGCATGGCGGTTGGTGCGGATCCGTGCTGCCACCTGCTCGGCCGTGAACACCCCGCGGGCCCCGTCGAGCGGGGTCAAGACCACCCCGGCCCAGGCGGCGGGACCCCCGGCCTCGGCATGGATCGGATGCGCCGTCCGATCGAGCAGCACCTCCTCGCCACGCGCGCAGTGCACGCAGAACGCGATCTGGTTGCACATCGTCCCGGACGGCAGGAACACGGCCGCTTCCTTGCCGAGGAGGGCCGCCACCTCCTCGCAGAGCGCGTTGACCTCGGGATCCAAGAAGGCTTGCTCGTCGTCGACCTCGGCCTCCGCCATGGCCCGGCGCATACCCGGCACGGGCTTGGTCCGGGTGTCGCTGTAGAGATCGATCGTGATCAAGGTCACGGGGTCCTCCGGGAACGAGGCAGGCTTCGGACGGAGCAGGAGCGAAACGATCACCGAACGGTCGCAGACGCGCGCGCATCCTGCGCCACGGCGCGACGGTCAGGGAGCGGGTCGATGGCAGGGCAGCTCGCGATCTTTTGGACCCCGGCGGGAATCACCCTCGATACCCTCGGCAGCAAGCAGCTGATCGACGTCACCGACGGCGACACGCCGAACGTGCGGATGCCGATCCGGATGCTTTCGATCGACACACCGGAGACCTACCCGGACGGCCCCCGCCTCGATGCCGCGTTCGCCGCGCTCGTCCCGTGGATCACGAGCGGCCGGGCGCCGATCGACCCGGTGGTGGCCGAGGCCCTGTTGCCGAAACTCGAGGCGCCGCAGCCGGTGACCCGCCACAAGGTGATGGGTGAGCGGGCCAAGGAGGCGTTCAAGCGGCTGCTCGACGCGCGGCTCGTGCGACCCGACGGCTCGCGTCGAACGCTGTTCCTGCGGACCGCCGACCAGCCGTTCGACAAGAACGGCCGTCTCTTGGCCTATGTTGCGCCCAACTATTCCCAGGCGGAGCGCGAGCGCATGTCCCGCCTCGACCGGGCGACCTTCAACCTCCTCCTCGTCGCGGAGGGCTGGGCCGCCCCCTTCGTGCTCTATCCGAGCATCCCGGGCGAGCTCGACCTGCCGCTCTTGCACGCCGCCGCGCGCGCGGCCGTCGCCGAAAAGCGCGGGATCTGGTCGGATCCGACCCTGCTGTTGCCCTACGAGCTGCGCGCGCTCGAGCGGCTCGTCCAGCTCAAGGCCCGGCTCGACGAGGGCGAGAAGGTGCCCCCTGCCGAGCTGTGGTCGTGGACCAGCCGCTATTGCGCGGACATGACGACCCGGCTCCTCTACCGACCGCAGCGCTACTGCGAGGTCGCGCCCGAGGACCGGCTGTTCATCTGGCCGGAAGACGTGCGCGATGCGGTCGCGAGGCTCGGGCTCGCGCCCGCGCCGTCGACCGTGGCGGTCGGCTGAGCCCGCAGTCAGGCCGCCTCGGCGGTCATGACGAGATGGGCGAGGCGGTCGGCATCGAGCCCGGCCGCCTCGCGTACCGCCGCGAGCCTTCCTTTGCGCAGGACCGCGACGCGATCGGCGACCGCGACGACGTCCTGCATGTCGTGGCTCACGAGCAGCACGGCGACGCCCTCGCCCTTGAGACCGCGGATCAGCGTTCGGACCTCTTCGGTCTCGCGCACGCCGAGCGCGGCTGTGGGCTCGTCCATCACGAGAAGCCGGGCGTTCCAGAGTAAGGCCCGGGCGATCGCCACCGCCTGACGCTGACCGCCCGACAGTTCCCCGACCGGTCGATCGACGTCGGGCACGCGGATCGCGAGCCGTGCCAGCGCCCGCTTCGCTTCTTCCCGCATCCGAGCGACGTCGAGCACGGACAAACCGAAGAGCACGCTCCTGCGGACCCGCTCGGCACCTAGGAAAAGGTTGTGCCAGACCGGCAGCCGCGGAGCGAGGGCGAGGTGCTGGTGGATGGTCGCGATCCCGGCTTCGAGCGCATCGCGCGGACCGCGCGGCGCGTACACCCGGCCCTGCCAGCGCATGGCGCCGGCGGTCGGCCGATGCACGCCGGCCACGAGCTTCACCAAGCTCGATTTGCCGGCGCCGTTGTCGCCGACGAGCCCGACCACCTCGCCCGCCCGTATCGCGAGCGAAACGTCGGTCAGCGCCCTGACCGGCCCGTAGCTCAGCGCCACCCGGTCGAGCTCGAGGAGAGGCTCGGAGGCGCCCCGATCCGCTCCGCTCACGCGCGCCCGACCCGGCTCACCAAGGCCACTCGCCCTCGGCCGGCACGTTGTTCGCGTCGACCAGGACCGCGTCCATGAACAGGTAGGGCCCGGGGGTGATCTCGCTCTTGGGCGTGCCCGAGAGGATGTCGTCGAGCGAATCGACCGCGGCCTCGCCCATGAGCTCGAAGGGGATCGCCACGGTCGCCGTGAACAGGCTGTTGGGATCGCGGATCCGCCGGAAAGCCTCTTGGCCGCCGTCGACGCCGGTCAAGAACACTTGGCCCTTCTTGTAGCCCTGGGCCTGGAGGATGTCGTCGATGACGAAGGCTTGGCCGTCGAAGCTCGCCCAGATCGCCTGGAACTGGCCGGCATGCCGGAGGATCAGCGCCTCCATCCCGGCCTTGACGTCCTCGCGCCAGCTTTGCGTGCGGGCCATGGCATGGGTGCCGAGGACTTTGACGCCGGTGTTCTCCTCGAGGATGACGTCCATCACCCGGCCGCGGATCTTGGTGCCGCCGTGGCCCTCGTAGCGCGACATCAAGATGTTGCCTTGATAGTTCAGGAGGCCCAGCAGATAGACGCCGATCTTGGCGCCGACCTCGAACTCGTTGACGGTCACGTCGAAGAGCGTGTGCGGGCTCGTGCCCGACATGACCGTGACCACCGGGATCTTCTTGGCGGCGGCCGCCTTCAGCTGGGCTTCGGCCTGCAAGGGCTTGCCCATCGCCAAGAGGATCGCGTCGACGCCCTTCTGGACGAGGTTCTCGATCTGAGCGGCATGGTCGGGCACCGAGCCGGCCGAGTTCAAGAGCGTGACTTCCCAGCCCTTGTCCTCGGCGGCGGCCTCGGCCGCGTTGGCGGTGCGGGCGTGCGTCTCGGCCGACATCTGGAACGCGACGATGCCGAGCTTGACGGCCCCCGCCGGGGCCGGCGCGGCGAGCGAAATCGCCGCAGCGGCGGCGAGCGTCACGAACGTGCGCAAGGGCGTGCCTCCCGCAGATGAACGGCCGGCAAGATGGCGGGCGTCCCGGCAACAATCAACGTGCCGGCAGGTGGCCAGCCGCGGCTCACCGCGCTCCGCCGAACGCCGCCTCGGTGAGGAAGCGGGCCGAGAAACCCACCGAAGCGAGCATGATGAGCCCGAGCGCGATGTCCTGGACGTAGTAGGGGAAGCCCAGGAGCGTGAGGCCGTTGCCCAGCCCGGCGATGACCAGCGTGCCCAAGAGCGTGCCGGCGAGGTTCGGCCTGCCGGGCTCGATCGTGGTCATGCCCAAGAGCACGGCGGCGATCCCGCGCATCAAGAACTCGTTGGCGATCGTCGGCGAGGACGAGGCGAGGGCGGCGGTCAGGACGAGCCCGCAGAAGCCGGCACAGGCGGCCGAGAGCACGAGGCCCAGGAGCTTGATCCGCGCGATGTCGATCCCGGCGAGCCGCGCTGCCTCGGGAGCCTCGCCCGTGGCTAGGAGGGCGGCTCCGGTGCGGGTTCGTTTCACGAGGAACCAGGCCGCGGCGAGGAGCAGTACGAGCCACACCACGGGAAGCGGAACCGGCCCCAAGGTGCCGCGGCCGAGGGCGACGAAACCCGCCGGGAAGCGGCCGACATAGGCGATCCCGCCGGTGATCAGGAAGGCGATGCCGGTGGCGATCACGCCCACGGCCAAGGTCGCGATCAGCGAGGGGATTTTGAAACGGGTGACCGCGACCCCGTTGACGACACCGCAGAGAAGCGCCGCGAGGAAGCCCGCGACTGCGGCGAGCGGCCAGGGCTGGCCCGCGAAGACCAGCGCCGCGCAGACGACCGAGGCCAGCGTCGCGACCTGGCCGACCGAGAGGTCGAGTTCGCCCGCCAACAACGCCAAGGTGAAGCCGATCGCGAGGATCGCGAGATAGCTCGCCTGTTTCGCGATGTTGAGGAGGTTCATGGGGGCGGTGAAGTTCGGGGCGGAAAGGGCGAGTGCGGCGAACAGGGCGAACGCCGCGATCACCGTCCCGAACCGCCCCATGGACTCGCTCATGCTCGTTCGTCCTCGCGAGGAAGGAGTCGATCGAGCTCCTCCTTCCACCTCCGGAAACGCCGCTCGGCCCGCTCGACCGCGCAGGGCTCCGGCTCGATCCGCACGGGGGCGGCGGCCGCGAGCAGCGCCTCTTGAGCCGCGTCGAGGTCGGCGAACCGGCCGATCGCTCGCAGCCCGACCCCGGCAGCCCCCGAAAGCGCAGTTTCCCGCGCCGGGAAGAGGAGAAGGTCGCGGCCGAGGGCTGCGGCGACGCCTCGTGCGAAGACCGCCGTGCCGGCGAGACCGCCCGCGAGCCGGAGTGCCTCGGCCCGCACACCCTCCGCCTCTTCGGCGCGCTCGAGCGTGAGCCGGATCCAGAAAGTGAGGCCCTCGAGAACCGCACGGGCCAGATCGGCGGCGGTCGTTTCGGCGCCGAGGCCCCAGAATCGGGCGCGCAGCCACGGCGCGCGGAACGGGAGACGCTCGCCTTCGGGCCAGGGATGGCAATACGGCGCATCGTCCCGTTCGGCCGTGGCCTCGGCCGAGGCCAGCAGCGTCTCGATCGTCGCACCGGTGAGCCGAGCGAGCCAGTCGAGCGCTGCCCCGCCGGTCCGGCTCGGGCCGCCCAGATGCCAAAGGCCCTCGCCCCAGGGCGGGGCGAGGAGACCGGGCACAGCGATCGGCCGGTCGACGACGAGGCCTGCGACCAGGGAGCTTCCGGCGCTCGCATAGGCTCGGCCCGGGGCCACGGCAGCCATCGCGAGCGTGGCGCACCAGGCGTCCATCGGCGCGACCACGACCGGGATCCCGGGTGCGAGGCCGAGCGCCCGTGCCGACTCGGCTCGCAACGCGCCGACCACCGAGCCGATCGGCCGCACGGGCGGCAGAAGACGGAGCGGCAGCTCGAGCCGCTCGGCGACGGCCCGCACGGCCGGGTCGGCGAGGCGATGTGCCACGAGCGGATCTCGCGCGGCCGTGCCGGTCAGGCGGAGGGCGAGGAAGGCCGCCGGCTCGACGAGCAGGGAGGCGCGGGAAAGGAGTGCGGGGGCATGGCGATGCAGCCACAGCAGCCGCGCGAGCGGGTGCGAGGCGTCGATCGGGCCCGCGGCCGCGAGCGCCGGGTCGGCCGCGAGCGACTCGGCGAGGCCTGCCGCGCGCTGGTCGCGGAACATGATCGCCGGAGCGAGCGTGCGCCCCTCGTCGTCGACGAGCACCTCGCTGCGCGTGGCGCCGGTGAGCGCGATTGCCTCGATCGCGCGCCCGTTCGCGGCGCAGAGCTCGCGGGCGAGTGCGACGAACGCGGTCCACCAGAGCCCGGCATCCTGCTCGACCAGGCCCGGCGCGGGTCGCGAGTCGGCGAGCGGGCACACCGCCGCGGCGATCGGGCGGCCGCGATCGTCGACGAGCCCGAGCTTGAGCGCGCTACCACCCAGATCCGCTGCCAGAACCGCCACGCGCACGCCCGCCGCCGCTTCCCCCTCGCAGCAGCCGCCTAGCGCCGCGCGTCGGTGGTCGACAAGCGGAGCCCGAGCACCTCCGGCCGGCCGAAGCGGCCGAGCCGCAGCGCCAAGAGGAGTGCCCTTTGCCGAGCGAGCGTGAGCGCGAAGCTCCCGGAGACCGGTTCGGCTGCTGGGCTCCGGCGCGGTCCGTTCGGCTCAGTCGTCGACGATCGCCCCGCTTCGGGCCGCCTCGAGCGCGAGCATCGCGCGCTTGAGCTCGAGACCCCAATGGTAGCCGCCGAGCGCGCCACTCTCTCGGATCACCCGATGGCAGGGGATCAACCAGCCGATCCGATTGCGTCCACAGGCGGCGCCCACCGCCCGGCTCGCCCCGGGCGCGTCGAGCGCGGCCGCGAGCCCGCCATAGGTGGCGACGGCACCTTCCGGGATACGCAGGAGCGCTCGCCAGACCCGCACTTGGAAGGCCGTCCCCTTGACCAGCACGCGCAGCGGCGCGGCACCTTCGGCGCGGGCGAACACCGCAGCCGGCAACTCTGCGGTCGCGCTCGGATCCTCGACGAAGCGCGAGTGGGGCCAGTCGGCCCGGGCCTCGGCGAGCGCCGCCACGAGCCCGCCCGCGCCCAGGAAAGCGAGCCGCGCGAGCCCGCGGGGGCTCGTCACGAAGAGTGCCGGGCCGAAGGGTGTGGGGTGGACGCCGAAGCGCAGCTCCAGCCCGGCGCCGAGGGCACGGTACTCGCCGGGGGTCATGGCCTCCAGTCGCACGAACAGATCGTGCAACCGCGACGGTCCCGAAAGACCGACCTCGAGGGCCGCATCGAGCACGGTCGCGCCCGCCCGCAACCGCGCCTTGGCCGCCTGGAGGGTGAGCTGGTCGAGGAACTGCTTCGGGCTCAGGCCCACCCAACGGGCGAAGACGCGCTGCGCGTGCCAAGGGCTCGAGCCCAGGATGGAAGCGACCTCGGCGAGCCGCGGCCGGGTCTCCCGTCGGGCGACCAGCCAGCGGATCGCCCGGGCCATCCGTTCGAAGCGGGGCGCGTCCTCGCTCGGGATCTCGGGCACGGGGGAAACGCGGCTCGGGCCGTTCACTGCAGCCTCCTCCTGCGTGGCCGATGCATCTTGGGCCCGCGAGCGGTCCGCCGACACCCGGATCTTGCGGCGGGTGCGGCACGCCGTCGAGGGTGACCCCTCTCTCGGCCGGCGTCGGCGCCGACTTGTCGGGCAGGCTCGGGCCGCTCAAGCTGGCGCCCCGGGCGCCATCGGACGGAGGAGCAGGAATGGGTGATCTTTGGCTCGAGGACTTCACGGTCGGCAGGGTGTTCACGACCCGCGGCTGCACGCTTTCCGAGGCGCAGATCCTCGACTTCGCCTGGCAGCACGATCCGCAGCCCTTCCACATCGACGCGGTCGCAGCCGCCGAAAGCCCCTATGGCGGCATCATCGCCTCGGGCTTCCAGACGCTGCTCGTGGCCTTCCGCTTGTTCTACCAGGAGAAGGTCATCAACGCCGCCTCGATGGGCTCGCCCGGGATGGACGATGTCCGCTGGCTCGCCCCCGACCGGCCGGGCGACACCATTCGGGTCCGGGCGGAATTATTGGAAGTCAGCCCTTCACGCTCGAAGCCGGA
>JAILZQ010000243.1 GCA_023512415.1 Geminicoccaceae bacterium
CTGCACGCCTACACAGCGGCCGGCGCGGCCGCGCTGTTCCGCGAGGACGCCGGCGTGCTGCGGCCCGGCGCACGGCCCACTTTCGTTGTCCTCTCGGCCGATCCGCGGTCCACGCCGGTGCAGCACTGGTCGCAGATCCGCGTGGAGGCCACGTACGTGGATGGGGTGGCCGTCGGTACCGATGAGCCCGTCGGCGTTCCGCCACCCGGAAGACCGTTGCCGAAGTGGTAGATCAGAGCGCTTTCTCGGCCAATCCGCCGGCTTTGGTTCATCCGGCATAGATAAGCGGGCTCGCCAAGCGCATTCGCTCATGATATACTATTCACGGCTCGCTGATCGCATGATCGGCCGTACCACGGTACGTTTCCCCGATACGAGCGCCGAACCGGGATCTGTTCCCCTTCCCGGGGCGTTCTCCGACCCCGGCGATCGCCATGACCGCCGCGGCATCGAGCGACGAGGTAACAAACGCATGACCACCACCGCGCCTCCAGGCGGTACCGGCGATATTGCTGAGTACTCCGCCCGCAACATCGAGGTCCTCGAGGGGCTCGAGGCCGTCCGCCGCCGTCCGGGCATGTACATCGGCTCCACGGACCAGCGCGGCCTGCACCATCTGGTCTACGAGATCGTCGATAACTCGATCGACGAGGCGATGGCCGGCTTCTGCGACCGCATCGAGGTCACGATCAGCGCCGATGGCTGGGTGACGGTTGTCGACAACGGCCGTGGGATCCCTGTGGACACGCACGCGCGTACCGGTGTCAGCGCGGTCGAGACCGTGATGACGGTGCTGCACGCCGGCGGCAAGTTCGGCGGTGGCGCCTACAAGGTCTCGGGCGGCCTGCACGGCGTCGGTGTCTCGGTCGTCAACGCCCTGTCCGACTGGCTCGAGCTCCGGATCTGGCGGGACGGTGCGGAACATTTCATCCGCTTCGAGAAGGGCGGCGTGCCGGTGGCGCCGCTCGCGGCCGTGGGCCCGCAGGGCCACCGGCGCGGCACGGAAGTGACCTTCCTGCCCTCGCCCGAGGTTTTCTCGCGCACCGAGTTCTCCGCCCAGACGATCGAGCATCGGCTTCGCGAGCTCGCCTTCCTCAATCCCGGCATCGCGATCCACTTCGAGGATCGCCGGGTCGATCCGCCGAAGCGCGAGATCCTGCACTACGAGGGTGGGCTCGTCGCCTACGTGCAGTGGATCGACCGGGCCAAGCAACCCCTGCACGCGCCCATCCTGATCGAGGGCGAGCGCGAGGGGATCGTGGTCGAGGCCGCACTCCAGTGGAACGACGGCTACCACGAGACCCAGCTCTGCTTCACCAACACGATCCCGCAGCGGGACGGCGGCACGCATCTCACGGGCTTCCGCCAGGCCTTGACCCAGACCTTGAACGCCGCCGCCGAGAGCCTCGGCATCGCCAAGCGCGAGAAGGTCCAGCTCACCGGCGAGGACATGCGCGAGGGCCTCACCTGCGTCCTCTCGCTGAAAGTGCCGGACCCGAAATTCTCCTCGCAGACCAAGGACAAGCTCGTGAGTTCCGAGGTCGCCCCGGTGGTCGCCCAAGTGGTCCGCGAGCAGCTCGGCCGTTGGCTCGAGGAGCATCCGCAGGCA
Source organism: Geminicoccaceae bacterium (assembly GCA_023512415.1). Taxonomy (GTDB): domain Bacteria; phylum Pseudomonadota; class Alphaproteobacteria; order Geminicoccales; family Geminicoccaceae; genus JANXAZ01. The sequence continues at coordinate 1,610 of JAILZQ010000243.1, forward strand.
ACCAAAGCGATCCTCGCCAAGGTGGTCGAGGCGGCGATCGCGCGCGAGGCGGCCCGCCGCGCCCGCGAGCTCACCCGCCGCAAGAGCCCGCTGGATGTCGCCAACCTCCCGGGCAAGCTCGCCGACTGCCAGGAGCGCGACCCGGCCAAGGCCGAGCTCTTCATCGTCGAGGGCGATTCGGCCGGCGGCTCGGCCAAGCAGGGGCGTGACCGGGCGTTCCAGGCGATCCTGCCGCTCAGGGGCAAGATCTTGAACGTCGAGCGGGCGCGCGTCGACAAGGTGCTCTCGAGCCAGGAGATCGGTACCCTCATCACCGCGCTCGGCACCGGCATCCGCGACGAGTTCGACATCGCGAAACTACGCTACCACACGATCGCGATCATGACCGATGCGGACGTCGACGGCTCGCACATCCGCACGCTCTTGCTGACCTTCTTCTATCGGCACCTGCCGGAGATCATCGAGAAGGGTCATCTCTTCATCGCCCAGCCGCCGCTCTACGGGGTCAAGCGCGGCCAGAAGGTCGACTACGTCAAGGACGACGGGGCTCTCGAGGACCTCCTGGTCCGCCAGGGCCTCGAGGAGGCCCGGCTTTTGGCCGCTTCCGGTGCGGTGGTCGAGGGCGAGGCGCTGGCCGGGCTCGTGAGCGCGACGCGGGCGGCGCGCGGCCCGCTCGGCTCGCTCGCCCGCCGGCTGCCCGCCGAGCTCGTCGAAGCGCTCGCCCTCGAGGGCGGCTTCGACCCGCTGCGGCTCGCCGAGCCGGCCGCGGCGCTCGAGCTCGGCCGCCGGGTGGTCGAGCGGCTCGCCCGCGCCGGGACTGGCGCGGTACAGGTGGTGCGCGACGAGGCGGGCGGGCTCGTCTTCCATCTGCAGCGCGGCGAGCGGCGCGAGCGGCACCGGCTCGATCCCGCGCTCGCCGGCGGCCACGAGGCGCGTCGCCTCGGCGAGGCGCTGGCCCCACTCCGGCCGATCCTCGCCGAGCCGGCCCGGCTCGAGCGCAAGGCCGAGCGGCGGACCGTGCACGGCGCCCGCGATCTTTTGGGCGGGATCGTCGAGCTCGCCAAGAAGGGCCTCTCGATCCAGCGCTACAAGGGGCTCGGCGAGATGAACCCGGAGCAGCTCTGGGAGACCACGCTCGACCCGGCGCGCCGCTCGCTCCTCCAGGTCAAGATCGAGCACGCCGACGAGGCCGACGAGATCTTCTCCACCCTCATGGGCGACGTGGTCGAACCGCGGCGGGCCTTCATCCAGGAGAACGCTTTGAAGGTCGTCAACCTGGACGTCTGAGCGGCGCGGCGCCGGTCGCGGCCGGTCCTCCGGGGCGTCCGGTTGCGGGCTGCACTTCGGGTCGGCCGTTCACCTTTTCTCAACCATCGCGTGCCAGAAGGGGGCGAGGCCGAGGGACGAGGTACCGTGCTCCCGGACGTGCGGCAGCGGGTGATCGGGGTCGTGTCGCGAATCTCGACCGGGCACTCGACGGGCGAGGGATGGGGCTCGGCCCGAGGGTCTACCCGGGCCCCGGCGGGCACCGGGCGTGCGACGTCGCCGGTCCCGCGCTTGACCGGTGCCGACAACGGGTGCTACCCGGACATCGGTAGATTTTTTTGCTGAACAGATCGGCCACGGAGCATCTACATGGCTCGTTTTTTCGAGGAGCACCAGTTCAGCGAAAAGCCGGCAACGAGCTTTGTCTTCGTCGTCGGCTTGGCGGCGATCGTCTTCCTCTTTTTTTTCACATTTCGACCCTTCGAGTTCAGCGATAACGCCATTCACTACATGGAGTCGGCCCGCCGCTCGACCTTTGCCAATCCGGATTTCTACCCGCCGCACCTGCTCCACTCCGCGATGATCGACATCGCCTGGAGCCTGTTCTCGTCGCTCGGCGAGTGCGACCTGTTCTGCTCGGCCACGCTCTACATCGGCCTTTGGGCGACGGCCGGGATCGTCGCGACCTTCCTCTTGGCCACGAGCTTGCTCGGCTCGCGTGCCGGTGGGCTCGCCACCGCGATCGGGCTCGCGGTCGCCCACGGCTATTGGATCTATGCCGGACAGCCCGAGGTCTACGGGCCGACCGTCGGGGCGATGATGATCGCCCTGGCGCTGCTGGCCACGGCCGGCCCGGCGCTGCAGGCCGGCCGGCTCGTGCTCGCCGCGGTCTTCTGGGCCTTCGCCTGCTTCTTCCATCTCGCGAGCGTCGTCCTGTTCGTGCCCTTCGGGATCCTGGTGCTCGGTCGCTGGGGCCTCCGTGCGTGGCGCCGCCTCTTCGCGCTTTACGCCGTGGCGGGCGGCGTCGTGCTGGCGGGCTTCCTCACGGCCTATGGCTGGGTCGGTGCCCGGCCGCTGTCGGCCGACGGCTTCCTGGGCTGGGTCCTCGAGATCACCAACCGGCCGCTCACCGACTGGGGCAGCACGGCCAATCTCCTGAGCGTGGGCCAGCTCGTGCGGGCCGTCTGGTCGCAAGTGAAGGCCCTGGTCC
>JAILZQ010000244.1 GCA_023512415.1 Geminicoccaceae bacterium
GGCCACGAGCCGGGTCGCCTCGGCACGGGCGAGGCGGACGGGCTCGCCCTCCTTGATCCGCCCGCCGGCGAACAGCTCGTGCAAGGCATCGAGCACCGCCTTCAGGCGGGAGGCGGGGATCGGCACGAGCCGACCATCGGGCAGGGCGCCGTAGACGGGATCGTCGCCGAACTTGTCGAGCGAGCCCGTGCCGAGCTCCTCGGGAGCGCGGCGGAACAGGTCGAGCAGGACCGGCAGGAGCGAGATCCGCTCCTCGCCCACCCGGATGCCGATGTCGAGGTCGAACCAGTCGATACCCGTGTCGGTGACCTCGACGCGCCAATCCTCCTCGGCCTGGACGACGCGGTAGGGGTAGTTCTCGGCGAAGCTCACCCGCCAACCTTCGGCCTGCAGGCGCGGCAGGTCCTTGTGGTTGAACTCGACCCACCGCATCGAGACGTCCTCGTCCTCCTCGTCCTCCTCGAAGGTGAAGTCCTGACGACAGTTCTCGGGGGCGAAGCGGCCGAGCCCGGTCGGGCCGAGCGGTTGCAGGCCGAGGGCGTTGAGCCGCTCGACATATTGCACCTCGGCCACGGCGTCGCGCGGCATGACCAGGAGGCGGTTGTCGACCACGTGGTTGAGCTCGGTGCGACCATCCTGCCAGCCGACCTCGCAGCCGGCATAGTCGAAGGTCACCCGGGCCAAAGGCAGGTCGACCTCTTCCTCGCGCCGATCCCAGCCGATGCCCCGGCTCACGAGCACGCGCGGGCAATGGAGGTGGATGCAGGGCACGGGTGCCACCTGGACCTGCTCGCGCTTGCGGAGCGGCTCGGGCAGCGGCAAGAGCTCGGCCGAAGGCTGCAGCTTCTGCCGGACGAGGGTGGCGACCGTCGCCGGGATCGCCGGCGCGCGCAAAAGCAGGGTGGCGACCCGTTCCGGCACGACGGTCTCGACCCGGCCCACCTCGCGGGTCTTGGTGTCGATGTACCAGGGCTGGCCCAAGGCGACGATCAGCGTCTCCTCGCCGCCGCGGTCGAGCTCGCAGAAGCAGCGCTGCTGGCCCTCCGCGTCGAACCGCCAATAGAAGCGGCCTTTGCGGGGCTCGGCGTAGCGCAACGGCGCGCCTTGGCCGTTGCGCCAGTGGCAGCGGCCGGTCTCCAAGATCCGGCGCAGCGTCTCGCCGTCGGCGGCCGCGCCGAGCCTTCGGGTGTTGCTCGGCACGCCGCCCAACAGCCGGCCGATCACCTGGTCCTCGAGGCCGACGAAGGAGGGCGTCTCCTCGCTCACGAGGTTGGCGATCGCGACCGGCTGCTCGCGGCCGTAGGCGCCCCCCGCGAGCTGGCGGGCGCGCATCGTGACGACCATGATCGGCTGGGCGAGGCCCTGGTCGCGCCAGGCGCGCTGGGCCGGCTCCAAAAGGTAGAGGATGCACTCGCTACCCTCGGCGTGGCCGTTGGTGGCGGGCTGGCGGGCCGCGGCGTTGACCGCACCGATCCAGGCCTCGAGCTCCTGGTCGATCGTGCCCACCACGTCGTCGGGCGAGGGCGCCGCGGTCTTCTCGAGCACGCCCAGGAGCGTCGCGGCGGCGTGCTCGCATTCGGAATAGACGAGGCAGGTGCAGGTCGAGGTGATCTTGATCCGACCGCCGCGGCCGTTGGCGATCTGCACCCGGGTCAGGAACGGCGCTCGTCGTTCGCCTTTGATGCGGCCGGTGACCGAGCGCCCGTCGCGCTCGACGTCCACCTCCAGCACGGCCCCGTTGGCGACGAGGTCCTCGGCCTTCTTCCAGATCGTCGTCGGGAAGAGTCGTTCCAGATCGGTACGGTTGAACGGCAGCATCGTCTCGAAGGTCGCGCGCGTGACTTTTTGGTTGTTCGGCGACAACGGGCGCCGATCCTGGAGTCTGGCATAACTGCCGATATCCGCCAAGAAGTTTCGAGGGGCCGGGCACCACCGGCTACCCCGCAGCGTGGCGGTTCGGCGACAGCACTACGGCGGAAGATGCTGCGCGCGAGGCGCGAGCACGTCCTCCTGCGGCAACACGCCGCAGGGCGTGACCGCCTTTCAACTCGGGAACGGACGCCCCGGGTCGAGCTCGCCCGGCCGGCCGGGAAGCTCGAGCCGGACCCGTCGCGAGCTCCCGCGCGCGACCACCCGGCCGCCGCGCAGCACGAGGAGCCGGGCGGCCTGCAGGCGGATCGCCTCGATCGGGTCGGCCGCCTCGAGCAGGACGAGATCGGCGCGGCAGCCGGGATCGAGCCCGTAGCCTTCGAGCCCGAGGATCGAAGCCGGCACGCTCGTGATCGCCTCGTAGGCGGCGCGCATCTGCGCCCGGCTCGTGAGGTGGCCCGCGTGGATCGCCATCTTGGCGACCTCGAGCATGTCGGCCGAGCCCATCGGGTACCAAGGGTCCATCACGCAGTCGTGGCCGAAGGCCACCGGGATGCCCTGCGCCCACATCTCGGCCACCCGGGCGAGCCCGCGCCGCTTGGGCCAGGCGTCGTGCCGCCCCTGCAGCCAGATGTTGATCAAGGGGTTGGGGATCGCCGCGACGCCCGCCTCGGCCATCAGCGGCAGGAGCTTGCTCACGTAATAATTGTCCATGCCGTGCATCGAGGTCAGGTGCGAGCCGGCCACCCGGCCCTGGAGACCGAGCCGCGTGGTCTCGGCCACGAGCGTCTCGATGTGCCGCGAGGCCGGATCGTCGGTCTCGTCGCAATGCAGGTCGACCCGCAGCCCGCGCTCGGCGGCGATCGTGCAGAGCTCGACCACCGAGCGGCGGCCGTCCTCCATGGTCCGCTCGTGGTGCGGGATGCCGCCCACGACATCCACCCCGAGCTCGAGGGCGCGCAGCAGGTTCGCCAAGCCGCGTGGCGCGCGGTAGAGCCCGTCCTGCGGAAAGGCCACGAGCTGGATCGTGAGCCAGGGGGCCACCCGGCGCTTGACCTCGAGGAGGGCCGCCACACCCACGAGCCGATCGTCGGTGACGTCGACGTGGCTCCGGATGGCGCCGATCCCCTGGGCGACCGCGAGATCGCAATAGGCGAGCGCGCGCTCCACGACATCCTCGTGGGTCAAGCCGGCGCGCAGCTCGCCCCAGATCCGGATCCCCTCGAGCAGCGTGCCGCTCTCGTTGAGCCGCGGCCGGCCGAGCGAGAGCACGGAATCGAGGTGGAAATGGGCGTCGACGAAGGGCGGGCTCGCGAGCAGGCCGCCCCCGTCGATCTCCTCCCGGGCGGCGACCGCGATCCCCGGGCGGACCTCGACGATCCGGCCCGCGTGGATCAACAGGTCCTGGCCGGTGCGGCCGTCGGGCAAGGCGACGTTGCGGATCACGAGATCGGGCGTCACGGCGTGTCCTCCGAGTGCACGGCCGGGCATCGCGGCCGGTTGACCGGCGGCGCGCCCGCCGGCATCGCTGCCCCCGGGGCTCGCAGCTCCGGAGCGCGGTGGCAAGATGGCGACTCGCCGGTCGTTCGACGATCCGCGCGCGGCGAGCCAGTGGCACCTGCCGGCGATCGGCCTCGGCCGGCCGGCACCCCGCCCGGCCGGCCGCGGTGTGGCGATCGCGATCCTCGACGACGGCGTCGATCCGACCCACCCCGACCTCGCCGCCGCCTACGACCGGCTGCGCCGCTTCGATCTGGCCGACCGCGCCTATCGGCAGGTTGTCCGGCTCATCGGGCCAACACCGGAAGTGCTGAATAATCAGGGCTTCTCGTATCTGCTGCGCGGCGACTATCGCCGCGCCCGGCAAACTCTTTTGGCCGCCAAGGCGAAAAGCCCGGACAATCCTCACATCAAATCCAATCTCGAACTCTTGGCCGAGGTCCAGCGCCGGGCCAAAGGCGTCAACTAGAGTCTCCCAACCCGGACGGGGCGGCCGGAGCAAGACGCCGGATTTTCCGCCATCGGCTCCGCGAAGCTGGACAATGTCGCCACCCCCGTGCAGCATCCGGCGGCGGCAACCTGAAACGCCGCGCTCATGTTCTTGTCCGGCTTCTGATCGCGCATGACGCCTGTCGCCATCATCACCGGGGCCTCGTCCGGA
>JAILZQ010000024.1 GCA_023512415.1 Geminicoccaceae bacterium
GGCGAGATGGGCGCCGATGTGGCACTCGATCCGGACCTCATGGCTCTCTACCCGTTCTGCCGCCTCAAAGGACCGGCCAACGTGCTCATCATGCCGGCCCTCCATTCCGCCAACATCAGTTACAAACTTCTCAAGCAACTGGGTGGGGGCACGGTGATCGGACCGCTGCTCGAGGGCCTCTCCCATCCGGTCCAGATCGTCCCGATGAACGCCACCGTCTCGGACATTTTGAACATCGCGGCCATGGCAGCGCACGATGCGATCCGCGAGCCCGAGCTCGTCGCGAGCCGGGCAGCGGCGGAGTAACGCTGCGCGCTTCAAGCAGCGGCCGCGGAGCCGGGTGCGAACCGAGCGGGCTCCAGCCCCGCGAGGCTCGTGGCGCTGTGCCCGTCCAGGATGAGCTCGGCGAGGACGGCCCCCACGGCGGGGGCGAGCATGAAGCCGTGTCCGGAGAAACCGAACGCGTGGAACAGCCCGGCCATACGTGGACTCGGCCCGATGATGGGAAGATCGTCCGGCGTGCGTCCCTCGATCCCGGCCCAGGTCCGGATGATCGAAGCACGCGCGAGTTCGGGGACCACCCGACACGCTTCTCCGATCGTCGCGAGCGAGGTCGCGAAGGAGGGTCGACAACGGCGCCGCTCGAGATCGACCGTACCGCGGCCGCCGCCGAAGATCACCGAGCCGTCGGGCACCTGGCGCAGATAGATCCCGGGTCCGGCCATCCCGAGATTGGGCTCGATCCGGAACGGCAACGGCTCGCTCACGAGCATGTTGGGCGCGATCGGCTCGCTCGGCAACTCCTCGCCGAGCAGCCGTGCGATCCGCGTGCCCCAGGCCCCGGCCGCGTTCACGAGGACCCGCGCCTCGAGCTCGAGCTCGGGCTCGGCCCGTAACACGAAGCCGGGTGGTGCGCGCTCGATGGCCACGACCGTCCGCCCCTCGAGGATCGTGGCCCCCTCCGACCGTGCGGCACGGGCGAACAGCGGCGCGACGAGGCGGGGGTTGGCCTGTCCGTCGTCCGCGGAGAACGAGCCGGCCGCGAATCCCTCGCCGAGCCAGGGGAACCGCGCGCGCAGTGCCTCGCGCGACAGGAGCTCGCCGTGCACGCCGTAGCGTGCAGCTTCGCGGATCCAACCTTCGAGCGCGGCGGCCTCGGCCTCGTCGCGGGCCAATCGCAGATGGCCCGTCGCGCGGAACTCGCCGTCACCACCGACGAGCCGTTCCAACCGCCCCCAGATCCGGCGCGCGCGACCGGCGAGTGGCAGTTCCGCGAGCGCCCGCCCCTGCTGTCGAACACCCCCGTAGTTCACGCCGGAGGCGTGGGCCCCGCACCGTTCGGCCTCCAGCAGCACACAGGGCACGCGGCGTCGGGCGAGATGCAGAGCGGTCGAGCAGCCCACGAGACCGCCACCGACGATCGCCACCTCGGTGCGGAGCCGGCTTCGCGCGCCGTTCATCCGTTCGGCTCCGTGACCATGCAACGGGCACGCGCGGGCAAGGGCTCGATCGGTGGCTGGGCCCGCAGCCGCCCCGCCTCGCCGAGCGGCACGCCCGCTGCGCGCGCCGCGATCCGCGCCGCTGCGGGCCCGCAAAGGCGCCCCTGGCAGCGGCCCATTCCGCAGCGGGTCAGCGCTTTCACGGCGTTGACGTCGTGGCGGCCGAAGGTGCGGACGGCCGAAGCGATCGCGCCGGCCGTGACGCCCTCGCAGCGGCACACGACGGTATCGTCGTCGGTACGGGCCTCGAGTTCGGCCGGAAACGGGAAGGCCCGGGCGAGGCCGCGGGCGAAACGCTCCTGCCGCGCGAGCTCCCGCTCGAGGCGGGCTACGCGCTCCGGATCGGTTGGCCGGCCGAGGTCCTCGAGGATCGCGAGGGCGGCGCGCTCCCCCGAAAGCCTCGCCGCGTCGCCACCGAGCACGCGTGCCCCGTCGCCCGCAGCGTAGACCCTCGGGACGGGCGTCCGCCCCGAACGATCCGTTCGAGGTAGCCAAAGACCGCTCGTGGGCACGAGGTCGAACGGAACGTCCAGGAGATCGAGGAGCTGGGTCTGCGGGACGAGCCCGAAGCCCATCGCGACCGCATCGCAAGTGAAGTGCCGACGGCCGCCTCTGCTCTCGACCGAGATAGCGCGTACCGTTTCGTTCCCCTCGACGATCGCTGCCCGAACTCCCAGCCGGATCGGCACCCCGGCGCGTCGCACGATGCGGAAGCAGGCGAGACCGAGCGCGAGCCTTTGGGGATCCGAGAGCAGATCCGGCAGCGCTGGCAACGCGCCGAGGCGGTGGCTCGTGTCGGCGACGAGCGCGACCTCTGCTCCGGCCGCGAGGTGCTGGGCGGCGGCGAGCCAGAGAAGCGGCCCGGTGCCGAGGAAGGCGACCCGCCGGCCGACCGCGCAGCCGTGAACCTTCAGTGCCGCCTGCGCACCGCCGAGGGTGTAGACGCCCGCCAGCGTCCAGCCCGGGAGCGGGACGACCCGGTCGAGCGCCCCGGTAGCCACCAAAAGGGCGTCCCAGGGGGTCTGGTCGATGACACCGTCGGAACCCAGGGCCCAGAGCCGATCGCGCGTCGCATCGAGAACGGTCGTCCCCGGATACCAATCGATCCGATCGACGATCCCGAGGAAATCGGAAACTCCGCGCTCGGCGCGGTCGGGATCGTGCCCCGGGAGCCGGCGCTCGAAGTCGACCGTCGCCGGCCGTTGCCACAGTCGGCCACCCGGTGTCGGCCCCTTCTCGAGGACCAGCGGCCGCAGACCCCCCTCGACGAGGGTCCTGGCCGCCGCCATCCCGGCGGGACCGGCGCCCACGATGACCACCAGCGGGTCGCTGCTCACCAGCTCTCGTCCGACGGGTCGAGCCGGACCGCCATGCCCGCCTCGAGCGGGGTCGTGCAAGCGCGCACGCGACGGCCGTCCGCGAGCCGGACCCAGCAGTCCTGGCAGAGGCCGATCAGACAAAAGCCCGCGCGCGAACGCCGGTCGGGCGGAAGGCATCCGAAGTCGGGGCGAACAGCGAGGATGGCGGCGATCAACATTTGGCCCGCGTGACCCCGGACCGGGATGCCGTCGATGGTGAACGGGACGGACTCGCCTCGCGCTCGCGCGAGACGAACCCAGCGCCCGTGCGCACCGTCGATCGGGTCGTCGAGGTCCTCCACTCGCGCGTTCCTTCGCGGCAAGGTGGTCCGGCAAGGAAGCCCGGTTCTTATCGCCGCGCGACGGTCACCGGAAGTCGTGTGCCACCCGGGATTTCGTCGCGCGCCTGCATCCGCACGAGCCTTCGTCGACGCTTCGGGGCAGGTCCTCGGGCGCGGCCGTCAGGGCACCACGATTTGGCGGATGGCTTGCCCTCGGGCGAGGCGATCGAACCCTTCGTTGATCTCGTCGAGCGAGAGACGACCGCTCATGAGCCGGTCGACCGGCAATCGGCCCTTGCGGAACAGGTCGATCAGCCGCGGCACGTCGCGTGCCGGTACGGCGGTGCCGATGTAGCTGCCCTTGAGCGCGCGTTCCTCGGCCACGAGTTGCACGATCGGGACGGGTAGGCGCGCCGAGGGATGGGGCAGGCCGGCCGTGATCGTCGTGCCGCCGCGCCGGGTGATCGCCCAGGCGAGTTCGAGGGCTTTGGCCGAGCCGGCGAGCTCGAACGCGAAATCGACCCCGCCATGCGTCGCCTCGCGGATCGCCTCGGCGGCGCGCTCCTCGCGCGCGTCGAAACTCATCGTGGCACCCAGTTGGCGGGCGAAGGCGAGCTTCTCGGGCAGCAGATCGACCGCGACGATCTCGCGTGCGCCCGAAGCGACCGCGGCCAAGAGCGCGCACAGGCCGACACCGCCGAGCCCGACGACGGCGACCGTCTGTCCGGGCCGGACGCCGGCCGTGTTGACGACGGCCCCGGCGCCGGTCAGCACCGCGCAGCCGAAGAGCGCCGCCTCGTCGAGCGGCAGCTCGGGGTCGATCTTGACGAGCGAGCGCCGTGACACCGTCGCATATTCGGCGAAGGCGGACACGCCGACGTGATGATTCACGGGCTCGCCGTCGCGCCGCAGTCGCCGGCCGCCCGACAAGAGTGTGCCGGCTCCGTTCGCCGCGGCCCCGGGCTCGCAAAGTGCCGGGCGTCCCTCCATGCACGGCAGACAGTGGCCGCAGGACGGCATGAAGACGAGGACGACGTGGTCGCCGCGAGCGAGGTCGTCGACGCCGGGACCGACCTCCTCGACGATGCCGGCGGCCTCGTGGCCGAGCACCATCGGCAAAGGCCGCGGCCGATCACCGTTGATGACGGAGAGATCCGAATGGCAGAGGCCGGCAGCCGCGATCCGGACGAGGACTTCGCCCGGACCCGGCGGATCGAGTTCGACCTCCTGGATCCGCAACGGGCGGCTCACCGCGTATGGCGGTGCTGCGCCCATGGCCTCCAGAACGGCGGCGCGGACCCGCATGGCGAGCCTCCCCCGAGCTTCAGAACACTTCGAAGACGCGTCCCGTGTGGCGGCCCTCGACACTCTTGGCGTAGGCCTTGGCGACTCGCGCCGCCGACACCGGTATGTGGCCGGGGAAGAACGCGCCGAACGAGACCGCGGTCTCCTCGAGAAGGCCCGGGCTCACGCAGTTGATCCGCAGTCCGCGGGGCAACTCGATCGCGGCCGCCTGCACCCAGGCCTCGAGCGCACCGTTGACCATCGAGGCCGAGCTACCCCCCACGACAGGATCGCGCGACAGGATACCGCTCGTGAGGGTGAAGGAGCCGCCGTCGCTGATCAACTCGCGCCCGACCAGCACCAGGTTGACCTGCCCCATCAGCTTGTCGGCCAGGCCGACACCGTAACCAGCGGCGTCGAGCTCGGCGAGCGGGGCGAACTTGACCGTGCCGAAGGTGGCAACGAGCGCGTCGAACGAGCCGATGAGCTCGAGCCCGGCCCGTATCGAGGCGGGATCCGTGGCGTCGAACCGGACTTTCCCGCTGTTGCGGCCGACCTCGACGATCTCGTGCCGCTCCCCGAGCTCGGCCACGACGGCCCGGCCGATCGTGCCCGAGGCCCCCACGACCACGATGCGCATGTCGCCGACCTCCCCTCACCTCCTCGCTCGTCTAGGCTCGCGGCGCGATCGCGTCGAGGGGGCCGTTGCTCCGCTCAATGGCCGCCGCCGATCGCCTTGACGATGTCCTCGGTCATCTTCTTGGCGTCGCCGAACAGCATCATCGTCCGGTCCATGTAGAAGAGCGGGTTGTCGATCCCCGCGTAACCGGCTGCCATCGAGCGTTTGACGAAGAACACCGCCTTCGCCTTGTCCACGTCGAGCACCGGCATGCCGTAGATCGGCGAAGAGCTGTCGGTCTTGGCCGCCGGGTTGGTGATGTCGTTGGCGCCGATCACGTAGGCGACGTCGGCTTGGCCGAACTCGTTGTTGATCTCCTCCATCTCGAAGACGACGTCGTAGGGTATGTTGGCCTCGGCCAAGAGCACGTTCATGTGGCCGGGCATGCGGCCGGCGACCGGGTGGATCGCGAACTTCACCTCCACCCCCTTCTTCGTCAGCGTGTCGTAGAGCTCGCGCACGGCGTGTTGCGCCTGGGCGACCGCCATGCCGTAGCCCGGCACGATGATGACCTTCTGCGCGTTCTCCATGATGAAGGCCGCGTCCTCGGCCGAGCCGGCTTTGACCGTCTTGTCACCGGTGTCGGCGGCTGCTTCGCCGGTCTCGCCGAACCCGCCGAGGATCACCGAGACGAACGAGCGGTTCATCGCCCGGCACATGATGTAGGAGAGAATGGCACCCGACGAGCCGACCAACGCACCGGTGATGATCAGCATCGGGTTCTGCAGCGTGAAGCCGATACCGGCGGCCGCCCAGCCCGAGTAGGAGTTCAGCATCGAGACGACGACGGGCATGTCGGCGCCGCCGATCGGGATGATGAGCAGGACACCGATCGCGAGCGCCAAGAGGGTCATGGCGAGGAAAACGAGCCCACTCTGGCTCGCCATGAAGACGACGAGGAGGACCAGGATCGCCACGCCGATCGCGATGTTGATCAGGTGCCGTGAGGGCAGGAGGATCGGCCGGCTCGACATCGCCGCGGCGATCGCCGGCTTGGCGAAGCCCGGGATCAAGGCCTCGACCTTGGGCGGGAACTTGGCCTGCAGTTTGCCGAAGGCGATCACCGAACCCGTGAAGGTGATGGCGCCGATGATCGTCCCGAGCCCCATCTCGAGGAGCGAGAGCGGCTTGATCGAACCGTCCGGTCGGGTGATGCCGAAATCCTGCGGCTCGAGGAAAGCACCGGCCGCCACGAACACCGCAGCGAGACCGACCAGGGAGTGGAAGGCCGCGACGAGCTGCGGCATCGCGGTCATCTGGATACGCTGGGCGATGGTGTAGCCGGCTGCGCCGCCCAGGGCGATCGCCACGAGGATCGCCAGGTAGCCGGCGGCGGTCGCCTGCGGCAGTGCCGCGAGGGTGGTCACGACCGCGAGCAGCATCCCGGCCATGCCGTACCGGTTGCCCATCCGGCTCGAGGCCGGCGAGGACAGACCGCGCAAAGCGAGGATGAAGCAGACGGCGGCGATCAGATAGCCGATCGCGGCGAGGTTCGCGTTCATGGGTCCGGCTCCCTCAGCCGCGCTTCTTGAACATCGCGAGCATTCGCTCGGTCACGGCGAACCCGCCGAAGATGTTCACCGCCGCAAGCAACGACGCGAGGAAACCGAACACCGCAGCGAGCCCGCCCGCACCCGTGGCGATAAGCGCGCCCACGATGATCACCGAGCTGATCGCGTTCGTCACCGACATGAGCGGCGTGTGCAATGCCGGGGTCACCGACCACACCACGTAATATCCCACGAAGATCGCCAAAACGAACACGATGAGGTTGAAGATCCCGGGGTCGATAGCGGCCATCGATCTTCTCCCATCAGCTCGCAGGCCGGAAATTCGGGTGCACGATCTTACCGTCGTGCGTGAGCAAGGTGCCTTTGACGAGCTCGTCGTCGAAGGGAATCGCCAGTTTCCCGTCCTTCGAAACGAGCAGTTGAACGAAATTCGAGAGATTCTTGGCGTAAAGGATCGAGGCGGCGGGCGCCAGCTTGGAGGGAAGGTTGCGCGCGCCGAGGATCCGCACGCCGCCGATCTCGACCATCTCGCCGGGCCGGCTGCCTTCGACGTTGCCGCCGCTCTCCGCTGCCATGTCGAGGATCACCGAACCCGGCTTCATCGCCGCCACCATCGCGGCGGTGACGATCCGCGGCGCCTTGCGCCCGGGAATTTGAGCCGTGGTCACGACGATGTCCTGGCTCTCGAGGTGCGCGGCGACGATCCGCGCCTGCTCGGCCTGCTCTTCGGGCGTGAGGGGCCGCGCATAGCCGCCCGCGGTGGCTGCGTCCTTGGGGATGAAGCCCACGAACTTGGCACCCAGGCTTTCGATCTCCTCCTTGGCCGCCGGGCGGACGTCCGTTGCGGTCACGACCGCCCCCATGCGCTTGGCGGTCGCGATCGCCTGCAGGCCGGCGACGCCCGCCCCGATCACGAAGACCTTGGCCGGCGTGACGGTCCCGGCGGCGGTCATCATCATCGGCAGCACTCGGCTGTAGGCGGCCATGGCCTCGACCATCGCCCGGTACCCGGCGAGGTTGGCTTGGCTCGACAGCACGTCCATCGCCTGCGCCCGAGTGGTCCGTGGCAGGAGCTCCATGGCGAACGCGGTGAGCCCCTTCTCGGCGTAGGCCTCTACCTGCTCGCGGTTCATGTACGGGTCGAGCATGCCGATCAGCAGCTGACCCGAACGGAGCCTCGCCGTTTCGTCGTCGGTCGGTCGCTGCACCTTGAGCAGGATGTCGCAAGCGAGCGCTTCCTCCGGCCCGTCGACCAACCGCGCGCCGGCTCCCTCGTAGGCTTCGTCGCCGATCGCCGCGGCGATCCCGGCGCCCCGTTCGACCAACGGCTCGAGCCCCATCGCCTTGTAACGTTTGACCGTCTCGGGCGTCGCCGCGACCCGCCGCTCGTGGTCCCGGCGCTCCTTGACGATGCCGATCCGCATGAGCGCCCCGTTCCTGCTGATCGCCACCGCCCGCGAGGCAGCGGCCGTGTGCCCGCGGCTGCTTAGGCAAGGACGTGGCGACCCGCAAGGCGAGCACGGGGATCGCGGCGGTGGTGCGACCGTTTGCAGCCCGCCGCGAACGGTTCTACCCTCGGAGGGCGAGGAGACCAACGGCGACCGAGCGAGAGGTGCGCCCGTGTGTCGGATCTACGCGGGGACGGATCCTCGGGACTACGAGCCGGTGACGCGGTCGGTCAGGCTGCACGGCGCCGTGACGAGCATCCGACTCGAGGCACGGTTCTGGGCGATCCTGGACGAGATGGCCGCCGGTGAGGGCCTGACCACGCCCAAGTTCATCGCGACCCTGCACGACGAGGTGCTGGAGCTGTCGGGCGACGTCCGCAACTTCGCCTCGCTCCTGCGGGTGGCCTGCGCGACCTACCTCGCCCGCGGTCGCGACGCCCACGGCGCTGCGGCCGCGGCTCGACCGGAAGCCGAAGCCGCGTAGTATCGCACTGCTACCATCCGCCCGCCGGGGAGGTGTAGGGTCATCCTCACGGATTCACGGAACGTGGGAGGAACCCTGCATGGCCAAGGCCATTCACATGATGATCCGGGTCCTCGATCTGGATCGCTCCATCGCGTTCTACCGCACTGCGCTGGGCTTGGAACCTGCCGCGACATTGGATTTCGAGACGTTCACCCTCGTCTATCTACGGAACCCCGAGGCGGATTTCGAAATCGAGCTCACGCTGAACAAAGGCCGTACGGAACCGTACGCTCACGGCGACGGGTACGGCCACGTCGCCTTTTGCGTCGACGATCTCGATGCGGAGCATCGTCGACTGACCGAGGCGGGCCTCGCACCCCAGCCGATCAAAGAGTTCTTCCGAGACGGGGCGTTGCTCGCGCGTTTCTTCTTCATCCAGGACCCCGACGGGTACAAGATCGAGGTCCTGCAGCGGCACGGCCGCTATCGGTGAGCGACCTTTTCCGGAGGGAGGCAAACGAGATGAAACGCGTTCTCGATCGTCGGTTGTTTTTGCGGACGGCCGCGTCCGCCACCGCGACCGTGATCACGACCGGAGGGGCGGTGGTGATCGCCGCGTCCAACGGCGCCTGGGCGATGACGCTCTCGACCTTCGACGCCACCACCGCCCGTGTGCTGCTCGTGATGACCCGGCACCTCTACCCCCACGACATGCTGGGCGACGTCTATTACGCCGAGGTCGTCGAGAGCCTCGACAAGAAAGCCAAGGCCGATCCCGGGCTCGCCAAGACCATCCGAGAAGGTGTCGCCGGGCTGGACCGGGCGACCGGTGTGCCCTGGCTGCAGCTCTCGCCGGGTGGGCAGGTCGAGGTGTTGAAGATGATCGAGACTTCGCCCTTCTTTCAGACAGTCAGGGGCGAGACCGTGGTCGGTCTCTACAACAACAAACTCGTCTGGCACCATTTCGGCTACCAAGGGAGCTCGACCGAGTTCGGCGGCTATCTGCACCGCGGTTTCCAGGACGCCGGATGGACGATGCAACCGGACGCCGAGGCGAGCCCGCCGCCGCCCGCCTGAGGTTGCCGCGACGGACGAACGAGAAGCAGGGAGGCGAACGAACATGGCACGGTACGAACTGAACGACGACTCCGTCGTCGTCGTGATCGGCAGCGGCGCGGGCGGCGGCACGCTCGCGAACGAGCTTTGCCAGAAGGGCGTCAAGGTCGTCCTCTTGGAGGCCGGCAAGCGTCTCTCCCCGGAGGAGTTCGTCAACGACGAATGGGCGGCCTTCGTCCAGACCGCCTGGCTCGACAAACGGACGACGAGCGGAAGCTGGCGGGTCGCGCGCGACTTCCCGAATCTCCCGGCGTGGATCTGCAAGACCGTCGGTGGCTCGACCGTGCACTGGGCCGGGGCGTCGTTGCGGTTCCAGGAGCACGAGTTCAAAACCCGCACGGTCTATGGCGAGATCGGAGGTGCGACCTTGCTCGATTGGCCGATCGGGCTTTCCGATCTCGAACCTTATTACGCCAAGGCCGAGGCCAAGATGGGGGTGACCCGAACCCACGGGATCCCGGGCCTACCCGGCAACAACAATTTCAAGGTCATGTACACCGGTGCCAAGCGGCTCGGTTACAAGATCGTCCATACCGGTCGCATGGCGATCAACAGCCGCGAGCGCGACGGCCGCCCGCACTGCCTGCAGATCGGCTTCTGCTTCCAGGGCTGCAAATCGGCGGCGAAATGGTCGACCCTCTACACGGAGATCCCCGCGGCCGAGGCGACCGGCCGGCTCGAGCTCCGGACCGAGTGCCAAGCCCTGCAGATCCAGCACGACGCGAACGGCAAGATCACCGGCGTCTTGTACGCCGACGCGGACGGCAAGCAGCACGTTCAGAAGGCCCGCGTCGTCTGCATCGCCTGCAACGCGATCGAGAGCCCGCGCCTTCTGCTCAACTCGGCCTCGAGCAAGTACCCCGACGGCCTCGCGAACTCCTCTGGCCAAGTCGGCCGCAACTACATGCGGCACACCACGGGCTCGGTCTACGCGACGTTCGACCGGCCGGTCCACATGTTCCGCGGCACGACCATGGCCGGGATCATCATGGACGAGGCGGGTCACGACCCGAAGCGTGGCTTCGCGGGCGGCTACGAGCTCGAGACGCTGTCGTTGGGTCTGCCGTTCATGGCCGCCTTCCTCGACCCGGGCGCCTGGGGCCGCGAGTTCACCCGCAAGCTCGAGGGCTACGCCCACATGGCGGGCATGTGGATCGTCGGTGAGGACATGCCGCAGGCAAGCAATCGGGTGACGCTCCATCCCACCGAAAAGGACCGCTTCGGGCTGCCGATCCCGAACGTCCATTTCGACGACCACCCGAACGACATCGCCATGCGGGCCCACGCTTATCGCCAGGGTGCCGCCGTCTACTTGGCCGCCGGCGCGCGCGAGGTTTACGAGGTACCGCCCTACCCGAGCACGCACAATCTGGGGACCAACCGGATGAGCGCGCGGCCGCAGGACGGTGTCTGCAACGCCTTCGGTCAGACTTGGGACCACGAGAACCTGTTCATCTCGGACGGGAGCCAGTTCACGACCGGTGCCGCCGAGAACCCCACGCTCACCATCGTAGCGCTCGCCATCCGGCAGGCCGAGTACCTGGCCGACCAGATGGCCAAGAACGCGATCTGACGGCTTCGCCCACGGCGCGGCCCGGGCCGTTGCGAGCCCGGGCGCGTCGTGCGGTCCGGCTTGACCCGAGCCACCGGAGGTCTACTCTCTCGCCCGGCCGAGAATCGTGCGTGGGAGAGTCCGCGCCGGGGTCGTCCCCGAGCTGCGCGGCGCCGAAGGAGCAACCGCCCCGGAAACTCTCAGGCCGAAGGACCGCGCACGAGCTGGCCCTCTGGAGAGCGGGTGCGTGAGCACCCCACCGAAGGGGACATCCCGAGCCGGCAACGGGGCGGGGTGGAATCTCTCAGGTCGTGGACAGAGGGGGCGAGCGACGCGACCGCGAGGTCGCGGCTCTCGGGCTTCTGGAGGCCACGACCGGTGAGCGAGCTGCTCCGCACGCCCCTTTTCGAGCTGCACCGCGAGCTCGGTGCGAAGCTCGTTCCGTTCGCCGGCCACGAGCTGCCGCTACACTACCCGGACGGTATCCTCGCCGAGCACCGCTGGTGCCGCGACAAGGCCGCCCTCTTCGACGTCTCGCACATGGGACAAATCGTGGTGCGCGGGGCCGATGCCGCGGCCGCGCTCGAACGGCTGGTCCCCGGCGACATCCGCGGCCTCGCCCCGGGCCGCGCGCGTTACACCTTGTTCACCGACGATGCCGGGGGCATTCTCGACGATTTGATCGTCACCAACGGCGGCGACCACCTCACGCTCGTCGTCAACGCCGCCTGCAAGAGCGACGACATCGCCCATCTGAGGGAACACCTCGAGCCCGTCTGTCGGGTCGAGCCGCTCGACGACCGTGCACTCCTGGCGCTCCAGGGGCCGGCCGCGGCCACGGTGCTCGCCCGCCTCGCGCCGGAGTGTGTGGCGCTGCGGTTCATGCAGGCGGCGGAACTGGAGCTCGCGGGTCTTCGGTGTCGGGTCTCGCGAACCGGCTACACCGGTGAGGACGGGTTCGAGATATCGGTCCCGGCCGATCGCGCCGCGAAGGTCGCGCGCACCCTTTTGGCCGCCGAGGAAGTTCGCCCCGCCGGGCTCGGCGCGCGCGACTCGCTCCGCCTCGAGGCCGGTCTTTGCCTCTACGGCCACGACATCGATCGCACGACCTCGCCGGTCGAGGCAGGGCTCGCCTGGACGGTCGGCAAGCGACGCCGCGAGGAGGGTGGATTCCCGGGCGCTGCGAGGATCTTGCGCGAGCTGCGCGAGGGGCCGGCCCGTCGCCTCGTCGGCCTTCGCCCCGAGGGCAGGGCACCCGCGCGCGAGGGCACCGAGATCGTGGTCGAAGGAGCCGTGGTCGGCCGGGTCACGAGCGGCGGTTTCGGTCCCAGCGTCGGTGGACCGATCGCGATGGGCTACGTAGCCGCCGCCCACGCGGCACCCGACACGCCCGTGCTGGTCCGCATCCGGGGCCGGGAGGAGCCGGCCCGGATCGTGTCCCTGCCGTTCGTCCCCCACCGCTACGCGCGCTGACGTTCGCAGCGAGCCGCGCCGGAGGTAGCCGTGACGACCTATTACACCAAGGACCACGAGTGGATCCGGATCGAGGGATCCACCGCGACCGTAGGGGTGTCCGAGCACGCCCAGGAGCAGCTCGGCGACGTGGTCTACGTCGAACTCCCGGAGGTCGGCCGCGCGGTGAGAGCCGGCGAGCAAGTCGCGATCGTCGAGAGTGTGAAGGCCGCATCGGAAGTCTACAGCCCGGTCTCGGGCAAGATCGTGGCCGCCAATCAGGCCCTCGCCGACAATCCGGGATTGGTCAACGAGGATGCCGAAGGTGGCGCTTGGTTTTTCAAAATCGAGCTGGCCGATCCTGCCGAGCTCGCGAACCTCATGAACACCGAAGCCTACCGCGAGTACCTCGCGACTTTGTCTTGAAAGGCACCGGACCCGCGCCCATGACCGACCATCGCCCTTCGTTCGCCGAGCTGTCGGATGCCGGCGCCTTCGTCCATCGCCACATCGGTCCGAGCGATGCCGAGATCGCCCGCATGCTCGCGACGCTCGGGCTCGGCTCGCTCGAGGAACTGATCGACCGCGCCGTGCCGGCAACGATCCGCTCGTCGCGCCCGCTCGACCTGCCGCCCGCACTCTCCGAAGAGGAAGCCCTCGCCGAGCTCGAGCGGATGGCCTCGGCCAATGCCCGCCGCATCTCGCTCATCGGCATGGGCTATTACGGCACGGTCACCCCCGGCGTAATTCTCCGCAACGTTCTCGAGAACCCGGGCTGGTACACCGCCTACACCCCCTACCAGGCCGAGATCAGCCAGGGCCGCCTCGAGGCGCTGCTCGTCTGGCAACAGATGGTCTGCGACCTCACCGGCATGGAGGTCGCCAACGCCTCGCTCCTCGACGAAGCGACCGCGGCGGCGGAAGCGATGACCATGGCGCGGCGGGTGGGGCGTTCGAGCTCCCGTGTCTTCCTCGTCGATCCGGACACCCATCCGCAGACGATCGCGGTGATCCAGACGCGCGCACGACCGCTCGGCATCGAGGTCGTGCTCGCCGATCCGGACGAGGCGCTCGATCGGCTCGATCCTTTCGCCACGTTCGTCTCCTACCCGGCGTCCTCGGGGCGGATCCGCGATGTCGCACCGGTCGCTCGGCGCCTGCACGAGAAGGGCGGTCTGCTCGTCGTCGCCACCGATTTGCTGGCCTGCTGCCTGATGACTCCGCCCGGCGAGCTCGGTGCCGATCTGGTCGTCGGCTCCGCGCAGCGGTTCGGCGTGCCGATGGGGTACGGTGGCCCGCACGCCGCGTTCATCGCCTGCCGTGATCCGCACAAGCGCCAGCTTCCGGGGCGTCTCATCGGTGTGTCGGTCGACAGCCGCGGCAAACCCGCCTATCGCATGGCGCTGCAAACCCGCGAGCAGCACATCCGGCGCGAGAAGGCGACCTCCAACATCTGCACGGCGCAGGTCCTGCTCGCCGTCATGGCCGCTTTCTACGCCGTGTACCACGGCCCGGAGGGCCTACGGCGAATCGCGTCCCGGGTCCATCGGCTCACGGGCATGCTGGTGGCGGGTCTCGAGGGCAGCGGTATCGAAACCCTCAATCGCCAGGCTTTCTTCGACACGTTGACGCTGCGAGCACCGAGCCGTGCCTTCGAGCTGGTCGGCCGTGCGGCCGCCGAAGGTATCGACCTTCGGCCGATCGACGCGGACCATTTCGGTGCCTCGCTCGACGAGACGACGACGCCCGCCCTCCTCTCGAAATTGCTCCGCGTCCTCGGGGCGAAGCCGCAGACGATCGACGAGCTCGACCGCCGAGCGCCCGTCGGCATCCCCACCGGCCTTCGTCGCACGAGCGGCTATCTCGGCCATCCCGTCTTTCACGGGCATCGCAGCGAGACGCAGATGCTGCGTTACTTGCGTCGGCTGCAGGACAAGGACATCGCACTCGACCGGGCGATGATCCCGCTCGGCTCCTGCACGATGAAGCTCAACGCGACCACCGAGATGCGGCCCGTCACCTGGCCGGGCTTTTCGGCACCGCACCCCTTCACGCCCCGCGCGTACGTACGTGGCTATCCCGAGCTTTTCCGGGATCTCGAGGCGTTCTTGTGCGAGATCACGGGGTTCGCCGGCGTCTCGCTGCAACCCAACGCCGGTAGCCAGGGAGAATACGCGGGTCTTTTGGTCATCCGGGCCTATCACGAATCGCGTGGCGAAGAGCACCGCAACGTCTGCTTGGTGCCGTCGTCCGCGCACGGCACGAACCCTGCATCGGCCGTGATGGCCGGCATGGAGGTCGTGGTCGTCGGCTGCGATGCGCGCGGCAACATCGACCTCGAGGATCTGCGCGCCAAGGCCGCCGCGCATGCCGACCGGCTCGCGGCGCTCATGGTCACCTATCCCTCGACCCACGGCGTGTTCGAAGAGCACATCCGGGACGTCTGCGCCGTCGTCCACGAGCATGGCGGGCAGGTCTACATGGACGGCGCGAACCTCAACGCGCTGGTCGGGATCGCCCGACCGGCCGAGTTCGGCGCCGATGTGTGCCACATCAACCTGCACAAGACCTTCTGCATCCCGCACGGCGGCGGCGGGCCGGGGATGGGACCGATCGCGGTGGCCCCGCACCTCGTGCCGTTCCTGCCCGAGCATCCGGTCGTCCCGATCGATCCGGACCGCCACGTTCGAACCGTCGGCACCGTGTCCGCAGCCCCCTGGGGCTCGGCTTCGATCCTGCCGATCTCCTGGGCGTACATCCGCATGATGGGGCCCGAGGGTCTGCGCAAGGCGACCGCGGTCGCGATCCTGGCTGCCAACTACGTCGCCCATCGGCTGGCACCCCACTACCCGATCGTCTATGCGGGCGCGGGCGGTTTCGTGGCACACGAATGCATCATCGACCTGCGCGGGATCCGCGCCCGCACCGGCATCACCGCCGAAGATGTCGCCAAGCGATTGATCGATTACGGCTTCCACGCGCCGACCATGTCCTGGCCCGTGCCCGAGACGATGATGATCGAGCCGACCGAAAGCGAGCCCTTGGGCGAGCTCGACCGGTTCTGCGCGGCGATGATCGCCATCCGGCAGGAGATCCGGGCGATCGAGGAGGGTCGGATGGACCGGCTCGACAACCCCTTGAAGCACGCGCCCCACACCTCCGATGTGGCGCTCGGCGAGTGGCGGCGGTCCTACCCTCGCGAACTCGCGGTCTTTCCGGCTCCCGGCGTGGCCGAGGCGAAATATTGGCCGCCCGTGGGTCGGATCGACAACGCTTACGGCGATCGGCACTTGGTGTGCACGTGCCCGCCGGTCGAGAGCTATCGCGCGGCGGCGGAGTGACACCGAACCGGCCCTCCGGATCGACTTGCGCGGCGGGGCGAAGCCGGGGCCCGGGGGCACATCCCGGAGGGTCGCGTTGCGCCTTTCGACGTGTTCGTGGGGCTGGACACGGTCGCTCGGGGAGCGAACCGGGGCTTCACAGTCGGGGCATGGAGGTCTCTTCGCCCGGGCCCGCATAGCCGTCGAGTGAACGGTCGGGGCCGAGTCGGAGCGCCGCGCGGCGCCGGCTCAGAGTCGCTTGGATAGGCGGCCGAGCCCGAATACCTCGCGCTCCCCCGATCGTTGGTCGCGTGCCCCCGACGGGCCCGGACGCGCCCTCGCCCCGCGCCACGAACGAAGGCGCGCCAGGGTTCAGAAAATCTCGACGCGGGGACGGCCCGCGGCCGAGGCAGACGCGGGCCGTCTCCGCGGCCATCATTCGACGCGGCGGATCCGCCCTTCCACTGTGGGGGCGACCTCGGAACGTTGCGCCACGTAGTCGATCACCTGCGAGGCCATCAGAAGGGCAGCGGCCGGGTCGATCAGTTGCTTTCCACGGGTGAGCACCGAGTAGCCGTCGCCACCCCGCGCCAGAAAATCGTTGGTGGCCACCGTATAGATCCGAGCGGGATCGAGCGGCGCGCCGCCGACCAGGACCTCGACCACCCGTTGCCCGGCGGGTCGACGCGGGTCGATGGCAACGCGCATGCCCGAGACTTGGGGGAACCGACCGGCACCCTGTTCCATCTGGCTGAAGCCGTTCTCGAGCGCCTCGAGCACCTGCGCCCCGGTGAGCGCGAGCTTCACGGTTTTGTTGCCGAACGGCAGCTCGGTCAGGATGTCGCGCCGGGTCAGAACCTGGTCGGCGGGATACTGCCGATCGCCACGAATGCCGCCGCCGTTGACGATGGCGAGGTCGGCATCGACCGCGACGCGAATGGCATCGGCGATCAGATTGCCGATCGCCGCCTCTTGCCCGCGCACGACGGCACGCCGGCTATCGAGCGGCGCGCTCGTCCTGCCGATCGCCACATCGAGTTCCCGGGCGAGCTGCGCCTCCAGCGCATCGGTCAGCGCCTTGGCTTCGGGATCGGGTGGGTACGCAGCGCTGTCGAGCGTCCGGAACGACGGCGACCAGACGACCCGGGTGCGTTCGCCCTCCTTCACACGGTCGAGGGTCAGCTCGATCGCGGTGACGAACTCGGCTTGCGAACCGCTCTCCACCATCGCGACCTTGCCGTTGTACAGGATCCGCACGTCGTGGTCGTGACCGGTCAAGATCAAATCGACCGCCCCTTGCCGATAGAGCGCGAGATCCTCCTCGAAGCCCGTGTGCGTGACGGCAACGACGAGGTCGGCGCCTTGGGCACGCAAGGCCTTGGTGCGAGCCGCCGCGACGGCCAACGGATCCTCGAAGCGCAGCTCACCGGGCGAGGAGATCTCCTTGGTCTGGGGCGTGGTCATTCCGAAGAAGCCGAACTTGAACCCGCCGACCTCGACGATCCGGCTTTCCGGAAGGTCCGCGAAGCTGCGCCCGTCCGGCTCCTTGACGTTGGCGTTGAGGATCGGGAACCGCGCCTCGGCGATCCGCTGGCGGGTGACGTCGGCCCCGAAGTCGAACTCGTGGTTCCCGAGAACGAACACGTCGAGGGGGACGCGATTGAGCAAGTCGATCATGTGCGCCCCCTTGTCGAAGCCGGAGAGCAGAGAGGGCGAGATCGCGTCACCCGCGTGGACCACGAGCACGTCGTCGGCAGCGGCGTTCTCGGCCTTCAAGATGGCGACGAACCGGGCGAAGCCGCCGCGGCCGTTGCGTTCTTCGAAGCGGTCCCAATCGTTGACCTGGAGGAGCTTCACCCGGACCGGCTCCGCCCAACTCGGAACCGAACCGAGCGTCATGCCGGCGAGCACGGCCGCGGCTATGATCCAGCGTCGCGTGGTCATCGCGAACGACCTCCGGTGGAGCCATCGTTGCCGAACGCCCCGCCCTGTTAGATCCTCAAGGCGACGTACCCGTGACAGCCGAGCCCTCCCGGTCGGCGGACGGCCAGGGCTCCACCGGCAAACCTCGCGCGAGCCAGCCGGGCCCGAAGTTGCCGCCGGCCATGCCTTCGGCCACGTCGAGAACCCTGCTGAAACCCTCGGCCAGCAGGAGACGCCGGGCGAAGGCGGTCCGCCCCCCGGAGCGGCAGACGAGTGCGACCGGCCGATCGCGTTGGCCCCCCAGGGCCCGCTCGAGGTCCGCGACGAAGTCCGGGCGCAACCGCTGAGGCCCCTCCGTCAGAGGTGCGAGCACCGCACCCGCGGGCACACCGGTTTGCGCCCATTCCGCGGGTTCGCGAATGTCGACGAGCACGAGGCGGCCCGCGCGTGCGAGCGCAGCCGCGCGGTCCGCCCGGATCCGGCCCAAGGAATCGGCCTCGTGCGCGGGATCGTCGTCGTCTCGGCTCATCGTCATCTCGATCGCCTCCCGCCGTTGCTCTCGAGTCCCCTCTTCATGCCATGCCGAGTGCCGCCTTGTAGAGTTCCAGGAGTTCCTCCTGCTCGCTCCGGTCGTGCGGCTTCATCCGTCGGAGCCGCAAGACCTGGCGCAGCGTCTTGACATCGAAGCCCTCGGCCTTCGCCTCGGCGAAAACCTCTTTGATCTGCTCGGCGACCTCGCGTTTCTCTTCTTCGAGCCGCTCGATCTTCTCGACGATCTGCTTCAGTCGGTCGGCGGCGATACCCTGGACGTCGGCCATTCTCTCCCTCGTGCCGGTGAGCGCGCCCGCGCTTCTAAGGCCGAGCCGCCGCCCCCGCCAGGGGCGAGCCGCGTTCCCCCGACTCTCGCCTCGACGGGATAGGGCCGGCCCGCTAGCGTGGGTTCATGCGCGCGAGATCGCCTGCCGCGCCCGAGAGCGCGCCGTGGTGCCCGGAACCGAACGGCTGCGTTCCGGCGCCGCCGCGGAAGAGCGCGGGGGTTTCGTGACGAACTCCGCGACGGGAAAATGTCGTTTCGGTCCGAGGCTCGCCGGACCCCGCATCACGGCGTGCTTCGCGAGGCGTGCGGTTCCGCTTGTCGCGCTCGCCTCGATCGGTTGCGGTCCGACGCCGGGACCGGATGCACCGCTACGCGAAGCCCCCGCAGCGAACGCGACCGCGCCCGGTACGGGTGCGTGGGAACCGGATCCGACGCTCGGGCGACAGATCGCGGTCGATGTGTGTGGCGGATGCCACGCTCTCGAAGGCGAGGGACCGAGCCCGCACCGAGCGGCCCCGCCGTTCCCGATCCTGGCGCGCCGGCTTTCCGTCGACACGCTGTTGCCCCTCTTGGAGGAGGAGATCCGCGCGGTTCACCCGGACATGCCGGAGATTCGTCTCGCGCCGGCGGAGATCGACTCGTTTCTCGCCTTCTGGTCGCAACTGTGAGACGCGCCGCGCCGCCCGAGCCTCAGCGGTGGACGCGAATCTCGTTGTCGACCGCGTCGACGCCGAACAGCGCCCAAATGTCGTTCTCTGCCATCCGCCGCTGATCCTCGCTCGGCACGACCCCGCCGAGCGTCACTCGGCGATCGCGAACGGTGATCCGGATCTGGCTCGCGTCGACGAACGGGTCCTTCTCGAGCGCTATTCGACAAGCATCGGCGATCGCCCCGTCCGAGTCCTCCTCGGGCGGCTCGACCGCGATCCCGTTGACCACGTCCCGGACCCCCGGGACCCACCAGGCGAGCAGGCCCGCCAAGCGCTTGTGGTCGAGCCCGGGGACCGTTCCGTCGAGCGTCACGATCCCGCCCGCCACTTCGATCTCGAGGCGGCCGCGCAGGTCGATCGGCGAGGCGCGGATCGGCTCCAGCTCCTCGCCCTTGCGCTCGTAGAGGGCGAATTCGGCGAAGGCCGGCTCGGCCAAGAAAGCATGCGCCACGTGGTCGCGGATCTCCCGGTCGCCCATGGGCTCGGCCGGCCGCACCCGCAGCCGGTCGACCACGCCCTGCACTCCCGGGACACCGGCCGCGGCCCGGAGCATCCGCTTCTTCGTGCCGACGCTGTCGAACTCCCCCTCGATCGTGAGGGTGCCGTTCTCGTAAGCGAGGTGCGGCAGCCGGTGGCCGGTCTCGAAGCCGGGGACGCTGCGCAACCGAGCGCGAACCTCCTCGAGCACGACCACGGCCGATCGATCGTCCATGAGCCCTCCCTCGCGCCTTCTCGATCGGCCTACATCGCCGCCCGGCGGGCCCACTCCGGGAACAGGCTGCGAAGTTCGTGCGGCAGGGCGTGGATCACTTTGCTGACCTGCCCCGGGTCGAGCCGGGCGGCCAACACCTCGAGCACCGCCTCGGCCACCGCCTGGACGTCGGGCGGGGGCTCGCGCACGAAAGCCCGTTCGACCTTCGCGAGGAACTCCTCCACGTGGCGCTCGCGGGTCGGGGTGCCGGCCATGTGCCACTCTTCGTAATAGATCCCGCGGATGAGCATGGGCAGCTGCGCGCCGAGGTGCACCGCGAGTTCCGGGGGCAGCCGGTCGCGCAGGGCGTGCAAGGTCCCGCGAAGCGCGAGATAGGCGAAGTGCCGATCGTCGCTGCCCAAGCGTTCCTGGATGGCCTTCAACCACAGATTGGTCTGTTGGACGGTGGTGTCGAATACCTCGAGCCCGGTCGCCGACATGGTCGCCTCCTGCTGGCACACCGGTCAACCTGATAACGCACCTTCCCCGCGCGAGTCTTGATCCAAATCAACTGGTCGAACGGAAGGGGGATCGCGGACGGCCTCCGACCGAGCGCATCCCGCGCGGAGGGGCCGGCGAGCGCGTCGCTCGCCGGCCGGCGCGAGCGTCACCAGCTCTCGTCGCCCGCGTCCATCCCGAAGCCGTCCTCCTCGCCCGCATCCGGCTGCTCGGCCGGCGGGACCGCGGCTTCGGCCGGCGGCGCCAGGAGAGACCCCAGGAGGGAGCCGAGGAGAAAGCCGCCGGCGAGCGCCGTCACCGTGCCGGCGGCACCACCGAGGAAGCCACCCGGCTGTTGGAACATCCCCGGCCGGTACCCGGGTGCATGGGTCGGTGTCGGTGGCGGCGCGGTCCGTCCGCCGCCGAAAAGGCCGCCGAAAAGGCCGCCGCCCGCCCGCTGTTGCTCGAGCGCGTGCTCGAGTTCGCGGATCCGGTTCTGTGCCTCGGCCTGGGCGTGCTCGAGGAAGAAGGCCATCTGCGTGACGTAGTACTTGGTCTGCGGATGACGCTCCATGAGCTCGTGGATGAGGCGCTCGGCCTCGGGATCGCGCTCACCCTGCAGGGAGCGCAGGCGGTCGAAGAAGCCGACGATCGCATCGCGGTCCTCGGGCGTCATTTGGCACCTCCCGGCTGACTGGATCGCGGCGGAGGTGGTTCGGCACGCCGAAGCGCGCAAGGACGGGACATTTCCGGCGGCTCGAGGGCCTGTGAAATTTTCGCCATGATCGCCGGAGAGAAGCTCAGCGGAACAGGCGATCGCCCTGCTCGTCGATCACCTGCCGTGCCTTCTGGACCGCGAAGGCTTTGGCGTCGTCCGGGCTCGCGTGGGTGTCGGCGCGGATCAGCTCGTGGCGCTTCGGCCCCTCGGGGAAGTCTTTCTCGATCAAGGCACAAGTGAGATATTGGCCGCCTTGCGCGCGGACCAGGGGTAGGATCCGGTAGCCTCGGTACTCGACCATCGCCGCCGGGTCGGGCGTGTCGCCCGGGCGACCGCCTCCACCCAGCAGACGCCGGAGCAGTGCACCGAGGGCCACGGCCGCGGGTGCCCGGTACTCAATAGGTGAGCGCGGGCGGCAGGCTCTTGGCCTGCTCGATCCACCCCGCCACCATCTTTTCCGCCGGTACCGCGCGGGTCAGCTTCCGTGCCGCGTTCACCTCCGCCATCTTGGCGACGAGGTTCGCAGCGACCCGCCGCTCGAGCTCCCTCACCGTGTCGACGCCGGCCGCCTCGAGCAGCTCGGCATACTGCTTACCGACCCCCTTGATCCGCATCAAATCGGCCATGTTGGCCCATTTCAGGAGCCGGGCCTCGTCGATGCCGGTGCTCTGCGCGAGGGCCTTGCGACCCTTGGGGTCGGCACAGGCCTTCAAGAGATCGGCCGTGGTCGCGATGCGCGCGGCTTCCAATTTCGCTGCATAGGTGGGTCCGATGCCTTCGATCTCCGCGACCTTGTAATTCGCCATCGAATCCCCCAGACGCTATCGGTCGACGCTCCCCGCGGGCTTGTTCTTGCGACCAAAGCCGGCGCGATGCAAGGCGGGTATGCGGCGGGCGCGAGAGTGGCCGAGCACAGCAGCCGGGACGGCGGGACCGAGATGTCGACCGGTATCCTCCTCGCGCTCGGCGCCTACGGTCTGTTCACGCTGATGGACGCCTCGATCAAGCTCCTCGGCGGCCGCTACCACGTCGTCCAGGTCGTCTTCTTCAATGCGCTCTTCGGGCTCGCGACAGTGACCCTGATCGCAGCGCTGCGCGGCCGGCTCGCGGGCGTGCGCAGCCCGCAATGGCGTCTCCACCTGCTCCGTTGGGCGATCGGACTGCCGGGAGGCCTCGCGATCTTCTGGGCCTATCCGCGCATGCCGCTGGCCGACGTCTACGCCATCCTGTTCGCCGCGCCCCTGTTCATGACCGCACTCTCGGTCCCGGTGCTCGCCGAGACGGTGGGCTGGCGGCGCTGGTCGGCCGTGCTCGTGGGTTTCCTGGGCATCCTCGTGATCCTCCGGCCGGGATCCGGCCCGTTCGGTCCGCCGGCCCTCGCTGCGCTGTTCGGCGCGCTCGTGCACGCGTGCAACATGCTGCTCCTGCGCCGCATGCGCGGGATCGATCCGCCCGAAGCTTTCGGCATCTGGGGCAACGGCCTGAGCGTGATCGCCACCGGCTCCGTCCTGCCCTGGCTCTGGCGGGCCCCGACGGCGAGCGACCTCGCGCTCCACGGCTTCGCCGGCGCGCTCGCCGGCGGCGGCTTCCTTCTGCTCGTCCTCGCCCACGCGAAGGCGCCGGTCGCGGTCTTGGCGCCGTTCCAGTACAGCCAGATGCTGTACGGTATCGCGCTCGGAGCCCTGTTGTTCGGGGATCTTCCGGACCCCGCCACGCTGGCCGGCGCCACGATCGTCGTGGGAAGCGGTCTCTACATCTTCCACCGCGAAGCCGTCCGCGCACGGCCGGGGACCACGTGACATCGCGCCGCGACGAGCCCGAAGCCGGCAGGCTCGGCGGCGTGCTCCTCCTCGCGGTCGGGCAACTCGTTTCCTGGGGTTCGCTCTACTACGCGTTCGCGCTCTTCATCGGGCCGCTCGAGCGCGAGCAGGGCTGGTCGCGAACCGAGGTGACCGGCGCGCTCACCGCCGGCCTCTTGGCAACCGCTGCGACCTCCCCGCTGGCCGGTCGGCTGATCGACCGGTTCGGCGGGCGTCTGCCGATGACCGGGGGCTCGCTCGCCGCGGCCCTGTTGCTGATCGCTTGGGCCGGGGTCGAGCGCTTGGTGACCTTCTACCTCATCTGGATCGGCCTCGGCGCGGCGATGGCCTTCGTGCTGTACGATGCGGTCTTCGCACTCCTCGCCCGATCGCTGGTGGGCAGCTACCGGCGGGCGGTCACCGCGATCACCCTCGTGGCCGGCTTCGCGAGCACGGTCTTCCTGCCCCTCGTCCACGTGTTGATCGAGTGGCTCGGTTGGCGGGGCGCGCTCGTCGCCTTGGCCGTGCTGAACCTCACCGTCGCCGGTGGCGTGCACTTTCACGTTCCACCCAAGCTGGGCCCGCCCCGGCGAGGGGCGGGGCCGCACCCTCCGCCACCGGCCGTCACCGTCCGCGAGGCCGCGCGCGGCCGCGCATTTTGGGGCATTCTCGTGACCGTGGTGGCCAATGCCACGCTGTTTTCGGCCGTCACGTTCCATCTGGTCCCCATGCTCGGCGAGCGGGGTGTGCCGCTCGCCACGATCGTCGCGGCCGCCGCGCTCGTCGGCCCCGCGCAGGTCGGCGCCCGCCTCCTGCTGCTCGCTCTCGAAGGCCGGTTGTCGCTCCGCCGGTCGGGCCTACTGGCGGCGAGCTTGCCGGTCCTGGGCACCGCGGTCCTCGCGGGGACCGGCCCCGGTTCGCCGCTCCTCTGGCTTTTCCCGGTGCTCTACGGCGCCGGCAACGGCATGCTGACCATCGTGCGCGCCACCGCACTGGTCGAGCTCGTGAGCCGCAGCTCGTTCGGGGCGATCAACGGCGCCATCGCCTTGCCGGCGCTCGCCGGCACGGCGCTCGCGCCGGTTACTGCGGCCAATCGCGTCAATATAGCTTTCCATTATTTCAACCAGATTCTCACCGGGTATTTCCTGGGCCAACAACATGCTTAACACTCTCTGTTCATCATCCTCAAGTTTATTAAAAAGCTCTACCGGCCTGTAAACAGGCTGTTTTGCTGCTTCTAAACATTCTTTAAAAATTATTTGATATTGAGGGTTACGAAAAGCACTGTTACCAAGTCTATCCCATATTAGCGAACATAATGCGGGATCTTCAAGAACAATTCTAAGTAAAGTCGCCTCTGTTTTACCCCTGGTATCAAGTTTTTCCTCTTTGCCTAATATATTATGCTTATTTTTAGCAATATTATCCGAATTTGACCATTTTTTTCCCTGGTTTGCTTCAAATCTCTTAAATTCACCCGTAACCGTTTCCCAACTCAGGCTTAAAGCACGGGCTACAGCTTTCAGACTCTCTTCTTTTTCAATATCGCTTTGTAAGGCTGCCAGGTTGGGAAGAACCCCCCGCATCACATTAATCTTACCGGTTGCCGAAAGTACGGAACGCTCCGCAACCGCCTGACGGAG
Organism: Geminicoccaceae bacterium; assembly: GCA_023512415.1. Classification (GTDB taxonomy): domain Bacteria; phylum Pseudomonadota; class Alphaproteobacteria; order Geminicoccales; family Geminicoccaceae; genus JANXAZ01. The sequence goes on from JAILZQ010000024.1 coordinate 24,766, forward strand.
TTTATATTCTATAAGGGAAGGCGCTCCGGCTATCAGCTTTTCCCAGGCATCCACCCCTTGGCCGCGGATAAACTCGTCCGGGTCTTTATACCCGGTAACGGTCACTACCCGGACATCGCAGCCCAATTCCTGCAAAAGGTCCATTCCGCGCATGGCGGCCGCCACCCCGGCGGCGTCCGCGTCGTAAGCGATGAAAACATTCCGGGTGTAATTTAAAAGGAGCTTACCCTGCTCCCTGGTCAAGCTGGTTCCTAGCGAGGCCACGGCGTTAGTTATACCGCTCCGGTGAGCCGTTATAACGTCCATGTATCCTTCCATAATAACAGCGTAACCTTTTTCCCTGATGGCCGCCCTGGCCAGATGGATGCCGTAAAGAACGTGCCCCTTGATGAAATACGGTGTTTCAGGAGTGTTGAGATACTTGGGAAGGGAGGAGTCCAGCACCCGCCCGCCAAAACCGGTTACGTTGGCGGCAGCATCCCACACCGGAAAAATCACCCGGTTCCGGAAGCGGTCGTAAACCCGGCCGTCCGCAGATTTCGTGACCACACCGGCTTCCACAAGTTCATCCCGCTTAAAACCTCTTCGCTCCATAAAATCGAGGAGGTTGTTCCAACCCGGAAGCGCAAACCCGATCTGAAAACGCTCCAGCACCTCCGGGGAAAGCTCCCGCCCGGACAGGTACTGCCTGGCTGCAGCGGCCGCTTCGTGGCGCTGTAAAACGTGACGGTAAAAATCTCTGGTCAGCCTGTTGATTTCCCGTACCCGGCCGCTCCTTTGTTTGAGTTTCAGATCCGCCGGATTGCCGATGGAGGATATAGATACACCGGCCCGGCGCGCCAGCACCTCAACAGCCTCCGGAAAGGTCAGGTTGTCCTTAAGCATAAAGAACCTGAAAACATCTCCACCGGCGCCACACCCGAAACAGTGAAAAATCTGTTTATCAGGCGTTACAGTAAAGGAAGGATCTTTTTCGTGGTGAAAAGGGCAAGAACCGATAAAACGTTTTCCTTTTTTTTTAAGTTTTACGTAGCTCGCGATCACCTCAACGATATCCGACCTGAGACGGACTGTTTCAATTACATCTGCGGGAATTAAGGCCACCCATGACCACCTTCTGATTAGCCGATATATTTAAAACTTCAACAAGATTATATTTTTGTCCTGCCTCAAAAGACTATTTCGGCTAAAAAGCGGATTTTATAAAAAAAATATTCGCTATAACTAAAAATTTTCCTTCAAAATGATCGACAATTTTTTAAATAGTATTGCCATATATTTGTAATCCCTTACTCGACCCAGGGAAGCGGCAAAAAGAGCTTTTGATATACCCGTATGGCAAATCTGTCGGTCATCCCGGCTATATAATCGCAGGCCGCCCTTTCAACGTCCCCGGCTTTGGCACGCTGCGAATACTCCCCCGGCAGATTTTCCGGGTTGTTTATAAAATAAGAAAAGAGGCGCTGTACTAAATGCCTGGCCTTGGCCTCCTCTTTCTTTGCCTCCGAACCGATATATACCCGTTCAAACAAAAAGTCCCTCAGTCGATCGGTAGCCTTTCGCACCACCGCGCTCATTTTAATTTCATCCGGCTCTTCCCGGTTTGTATGGATCAGGTCCAGTACCATTGTATTGATCCTGTCCCGGTGCTTCCTTCCGAGAACTTCAAGGCATTCCGCGGGGAGTTGTTCAATTGTAAGCACTCCGCCGCGAATGGCGTCATCAATGTCGTGGTTAATGTAGGCGACCCGATCGGCTATCTTTACGATTTGGCCTTCCAGTGTCATCGGGCGCACAGGTCCGGTGTGGTTCAGGATCCCGTCCCTGACTTCCCGGGTGAGGTTCAGACCGCGCCCGTTTTCCAGCACATCGACGACCCTCAGGCTTTGCGCGTTATGTTTAAAACCCGGGGTAAAGACATCGTTTAAAGCCTCTTCACCGGCATGGCCGAAAGGGGTATGCCCGAGATCGTGTCCCAGGGCGATAGCTTCGGTCAGGTCCTCGTTTAAATGGAGCGCCCGGGCCACCGTACGGGCAATTTGCGCCACTTCCAGCGTATGGGTCAATCGGGTCCGGTAGTGATCCCCTTCCGGAATCGCAAAAACCTGGGTTTTGTGTTTGAGTCGCCGAAAGCTCTTGGAATGTATGATCCGGTCGCGGTCGCGCTGGAACGCGGTACGAACACTGCATTCTTCTTCCTGGTGAATCCTACCCCCGGTTTCACTGCTCAGACATGCATAGGGAGATAAAAACCGGCGCTCGATCTCTTCAGCCTGTTCTCGGATACCCATGCGCTCACCACCTTTGAATCCTCCGGTGTAAGAATTATTCTACAAACCGTACGCTTTTCCTTCCGGCCCAAAATTGTAGCAGCTTATATTTTACCGGTATAACAAACCCCGGCAATAGCCTATCTATCTTGCCGGGGGGGGGAGATGTAAATGCTTCCTGTCTAAATTATCCCTTTAGCCAAACGTAAATCTCTGGTGGCAGCGGCTACTTCAAGCACCCGCCTTGTCAAAATCCTGACTCTTTTCAGCGCTTCGTCGTCGCTTTCCGAGGGGCGTTGGGCACATGCGCCCCGGTGACCCGCGTCATATTCATGGTAACCGTCACCCACCACAGTCATCCCCTGGCTGAACATCATGTCGTGAAGCGCCCGCGTTGTAGTTTCCTGGCCCCCAAAGCGGGAAGCGCCGACTACCACAGCCGCTCCCACAGTGTTCAGCAGCGCCCCGGCGTGACGCAACGCTCTTGTTTTATCCCAGAACGATTTAATCTGGGCCGAAACGGTGCCGAAATGAACCGGGCTCCCCAATATTAAACCGTCAGCCTGGCGCATAAGGTCAAACATAGCCGCCAATTTTGTGCCTTTATAGCATCTTGTGTCGCAAGGAGTTGAACAGCACCGGCAAAAAGTCTCCTTTGCGTCTGACACCCCTTCGGAAACCTGCAGCAACACAGTTTTTGCCCCGGCGGCTTCCGCGACGGCTAGGGCCGAATTCAACAAGTATGCGGTATTACCCTCCTTATTCGGACTACCATTAAGCGCCAGGATGAGCATTCTTTCCACTCCCTCTTTTCACTAGATCTTACCGGATTTGCCGGTTCACATAATTTATAAAATTTATGCCCGGCCCCAGGGTTTTAGACCTGGGACGGGCCGGGCAGGGGGACTCTGGCCATTACATGGTATTTGGGCCCGGAACGGCTCAGTTCACTTAACATCAAGTCCGCCGACAAGATTCGGGCCGAACCGATTTTCCGCTCTCCCACGAGACTCCTGCCCTTTTCTAAAATATCCTTTACGCCCCGCGGCGACCTTACCCTGGCCAGGGTAAGGTGGGGAGAAAAAGACCTCTTTTCCGGAGGGAATCCCAGGGAAGCAAGCTTTCCCTGAACTTCACGGTGCAAGCGGGACAATACAGCCGTTTCCCCGCCCACACCGGCCCAAATCACCCTGGGTTTACCCCGGTCAGGAAAAACGCCAAGGCCATCCAGAGCCAGTTGAAAGGGAGCAGCAGCCGCACCGCAGTTGCGGATAGCTTCCACTATAGCAGGTACCTGCGGCGGCGGGGTTTCCCCCAAAAATTTTAATGTAAGATGAAATTGATGATGCTCCACCCATTTAACAGCCGCCCCTGTTTGCCGCAACACAGC
>JAILZQ010000245.1 GCA_023512415.1 Geminicoccaceae bacterium
ATCCGGTTGTTCGGAACCGAGGAGCCCCTGCCCGAGCGCCGGGTGCTCCGCGCCGGGCCGCTCGAGTGCACCCTCGAGGCCGGCAATCTGCGCTGGATCACGATCGGCGGGATCGAGGCGATCCGTTCGCTCGCCTACATCGTCCGCGACCGGAACTGGGGCACCTACAACCCCGAGATCCGCGACCTCCGGGTCGAGGAGCGCGCCGACGGCTTCACGGTCTCCTACGAGGCCACGGCCGAGGACGCTTCCCAGGCCTATCGTTACCGGGCGCGGATCGAGGCCCGGGCCGACGGCAGCTTGGTCTTCGAGGGCGAGGGCGAGGCCCTCACCGATTTCGTGACCAACCGCACGGGCTTCGTCGTGCTGCATCCAGCGGCCGTCTCGGGGCGGCCCTTGACCGTCGAGCACGTCGACGGGCGGGTGGTCGAGAGCCGCTTCCCCGAGCTCGTCGACCCCTTGTGCCCGTTCCAGGACATCCGGGCCCTGACCCACGAGGTCCTGCCGGGCCTTCGCCTGCGCTGCCTCATGGAGGGCGAGAGCTTCGAGATGGAGGACCATCGCAACTGGATGGACGCCTCCTACAAAACCTATGTGCGGCCACTCGCCAAGCCCTGGCCCTACACGATCGGCAGGGGCGAACGGGTGTCCCAGCGCGTGACCCTCGAGCTCCGGGGCCAGGTGCCGCTGCCGGCCCCGCCCGGCGGTCCGGCCACGGTGACGGTGCGGGTCGGCGAGGCCGCGATCGCCCGCATGCCGGCGCTCGGCCTCGCCGCCCCGGCCGAGCACCTGGCGGGCGCGCTTTCCCGGGCCGAGCTCCTGGCCCGTGCCCGGCCGGCTTTCCTCGTCGTCCACCACGACCCGCGCAAGGGCCACGCTGTGGCCGAGCTCGCGCTCGCCAAGGAGCTCGGCGCGCGGACGGGCTGCCCGCTCGTGCTCGAGGCCGTGGTGCCCTGCCTGGATGCCGAGGGCCGGCCGAGCGACGATCCGACGATCCTGCGCCGCGACCTCGAGGCGATCCGGGCATCGGTCGATGCCGCCAAGGTGGCCTTCGCCCGGGTGGCCGTCTCGCCCGCCTGCGATCTCAAATGCACGCTGCCGGGCAGCATCTGGCCGAAGGCGCCGAGCTGGCACGCGCTCGTGGCAACCGCGCGCGAGTTCTTCCCGGGCGTGCCGGTGGGTGGGGGGATGTTCTCCTACTTCACCGAGCTCAACCGCAAGCGGCCGCCCGCCGAGGCGCTCGATTTCATCTGCCACACGGGTTCGCCGCTCGTGCACGCCGGCGACGACGCCACGATGATGGAGAACCTCGAGGCCTTGCCCTCACAATACCGCACGACGCGCAGCTTCGCGGGCAACCTGCCCTACTGGATCTTCCCGACCGCGATCGCGATGCGCGACAACCCCTACGGCCAAGTGCCGGCCGAGAACCCGCACAACATCCGCCAAGCGATGAACCGGGTCGACCCGCGCGAGCGCGGCCTGATCGGGGCGGCTTGGTACGCGGGTTACCTGGCGCACGCCGGGCGCGGCGGGCTCGCCGCCGTGACCCTCGCGGCGATCGGCGGGCCATCGGGGATCGTCGTCACCGCGCAGCCCGAGCCGCGCCCCTGGATCGACGCGGCGGGCGTGCCGCTCCTGCCCTCCTACCAAGTGATCCGCGCCCACACGCGTCTCGCCTTCGGCGAGGTGCTGGAGAGCGACTCCTCGGCCCCCGGGACGGTCCAGGTCCTGGCGGTGCGCAAGACTGGGAGGACTTTCCTCACCCTCGTCAACCTGACGCCCGAGGAGCGGACCGTCCGGCTCGAAGGGGCGGGGCTCGAGGGGCTCGTCGGAAGGCGCCTCGAGGAGGCGAACTTCGTCACCGCCTGCACCGATCCCGATCTCCTGGTGGCGGGGACGGCCGAGCCGCTCGGCCGCGAGGTGCGGCTCGGGCCTTTTGCCGTCTTGGTCGCCGAGCCGGCCGGGTGAAGGGCGCTCAGCGGCCGCGCAGCAGGGTCAGCTCTTCGGCCGGGCTGCGGTCGAGCTCGGCCTGGGCGGCGAGGCGAACCGGGGCGTTGACCTCGCCGTAGCGGGCGTAGCCGTTGCGGCGCTCGACCAGCTCGAAGAACAGCCCGTTCATCGAGCGGGTGTAGAGGTGGAGGAACTCGCCCTCCGCGTCGCGGTCGTAGAGCACGCCGAGTGTTCGCATCGCCTCGAGCCGCTCGGGCTCGAGCTCGAAGCGGGCCTCGAGGTCGGCATAGTAATTGTCGGGGATCGGTAACCTGAGCTCGGCCGGCAGCGCCCGCGCCGCAGCCAAGAGATCGCGGCAGGCGATCGCCAGGTGCTGGGCTCCGGCGCCGGCGGTCCGGGCGAGGAACCGGCCGGCCGCCGAGGTCTGGGACGGCGAGCTGTTGAGCACGATCCGCAGCCGCCCGTCGGGTGCTTCGAGCGCGCGGCTCACGATCGGCCCGCGCGGATCGACGAGATCGGCCCGGCGGGCGGGCTCGAGGCCGAGGAGCGCCCGGTAGAAGAGGATCCAGCTCGAAAGCTCGGTCGGCGGCACGACCTGGGCCAGGTGATCGAAGCCCAGGAGGCCGAGGTCGGGGGCGGGTGCCGGATCGGGGTCGGGCAGGAAGTCGATCTCGTGGAACGTGGCGCCGGGCCGCGCCGGGTCGAGGAAGAAGAGGAGGCTACCCGCCACGCCGCGGACCGCCGGGATGACGAGCTCGCCCGCCCCCACGGGCGAGACGAAGGGTGTGGCGCGCAGGGCCTCGGCGCGCGCTCGCGCCCGCTCGGCCCCCTCGGTCTCGAGGGCGATCGCCGCCACCGACAAGCCGTGCAGGAGCTGGAAGGCGTGCGGGAAGCCTTCCTCCTCGAGGTTGAGGACGATCGCCACCTCGCCCGCGCGGAAGAGCTCGACCCGCTTGGAACGGTGGCGATGGGTGCGGGGCAGGCCGAGCGCCCGCAAGGTCGCACGGAACGCCTCGGCCTTCTCGGCCGCCTCGACGAACTCGACGAAGGCCACGCTCCGCGGCGCCGCGGGCGGCGGCAGCGAGGGCCGGCCCAGCCGCTCCTCGAGAAACAGGAACGAGCGCATCCCGTCGGTCGCCGCCTGGCGGGCCGAGGTCGAGCGGAAATCGTCGGAGAAGATCTCGTGGCTGAGCCAGCCGTCCCATCCGGTGGCCAAAAGCTCGCGCAGGACCGATTCGACGTCGAGCTCGCCTTGGCCCGGGAAGCAGCGGTAATGCCGGCTCCAGAAGAGCGGGTCCATGGCGATCGCCGGGGCGTCGGCGGTCTGGACCAAGACGATCTTCTCGGCCGGGACGGCGCGCAGCGGGGCGACCGGCGAGCCCTTCGCGAGCAGATGGAAGGTGTCGAGGATCAAACCCAAGGCCGGATGGTCGGCCCGCCGGACGAGCTCCCAAGCCTGCCGCCAATCGTTCACGAAGCGGCCCCAAGCGAGTGCCTCGTAGCCGATCGAAAGGCCGCGTCGATGCGCTCGCTCGGCCAGGAGGCGGAGATCCTCGACCAACCGGTCGGGCTCACCCCTGGCGTCGGGCCGGGTCTGCGAGCAGACCAGGAGGAGCCGCGTCCCGAGCCGTTCCATCAGATCGAGCTTGCGCTCGAGCCGGTCGAGCATCTTCGCCCGCTCGGCGGGCGGCAGACCCTCGGCGTCGCGGAACGGCTGGAGGGCCACGATCTCGAGGCCGAGCTCGCCCACGCGCGCGCGCACCTCCTCGGGCGTGCCGGCGTAATAGGTGAGGTCGGATTCGAAGAGCTCGATCCCCTCGAAGCCCGCGGCGGCTGCCGCCTCGAGCTTGTCGGCGAGCGTTCCGGCCATCGAGACGGTGGCGATCGCGCGTCGCATATCCGGCTCCCCGGCGCCGATGCGGCCTCGGACCCGCGGCCGACGCCTCGTCCCGAAGCCCTACACGCGGCGGTCGGCGCCGGCCAGAGAGGCAG
>JAILZQ010000025.1 GCA_023512415.1 Geminicoccaceae bacterium
CCTGGGCGTCGATCAGCAGGTTGGGCGGCTTCAGATCACGGTGAACGATCCCGCGGTCATGCGCGTGCTTCAGCGCCTGCGCCACTGCGATGCCGATCCGGGCCGCTTCCCGCCAGGTAAACCGCCGGCCGGCATGGAGCTCGTCTTGCAGGCTCCGCCCCTCGACCAGCTCCATCGCGTAATACAGGTGCCCGTCCTCCTCCCCATAGCCATAGAGCTGGACGATGTTGGGGTGCAAGAGCCGCTTGAGCGTTTCGATCTCGCGCTCGAACCGCTCGCGGAAGGTGGAATCCTGCGCCAGATGGTCCGCGAGCAGTTTGATCGCGACCCGCTGGCCGGTCTGCTCATGCACCCCCACATAGACGGCCCCCATTCCGCCGCGTCCGAGCAACTTCTCCAGCCGATAGGGGCCGAGCTTTTCCAGCGCCATTCCAGCAGGTCTCCCATGTCCACCTGCCTGGTATTGTAACGGACCCGCGCTGTGGGCATTGAACCCCTAGCCAGCGCGGCGCTCGACCAGCGTGAGCCTAGCAGGCGGGCGGGGCGAGCGGGCGCTTGTGGCTCGCTTCGAAGTGCCTTGAAGCCTGCTCGCTGGTGTGGCGTCGACCGGGGGCGAGCCCACACCACATCCCCACCTCGGGTGGCCGGTGCAGCGAGCCGACTTAGCAGTCGGGGCGCGCTAGGGATCGCCGTTCGACGACCTCGGCTGCGGCGGGTCGCACAGAAATCGGGACCTCGCCCGGCGGATCGACACGGACCCGCGCTGCTCCTGGGGCCCCGCCGTCGGGGTGGTCCAGGACCGCGTCCACCAGCTCCTCCCTCAGCATGCTTTCCATCCGCTCCGCCTCGCCCAGGCGTCCCAGCCGCCGGTAGGTCGCAGCCAGCTCCCGAGGCAATAGCCCCGAGGAAGGCGACAGCCGCCAAGCGGCTTCCAGCAAATGGAGTGCGGAGTCGGGCCGGTTCATCGCCAGGTATGTGCTGGCCCCGCACGCCGCAGCCAGCTCCCGGATTTCCACCAGATGCCACAGCCGCGGCTCAACCTGCCCCTCGCGAAACGCCACGTCGAAGGCGCGGACCGCCGTCGGCAGATAATCCAGCGACCGCAGGTAGCCCCCCAGGGCCACCAGAAGCTGCGCATCCAGGGGGAACGTTTCCAGAGCGCTGAGGACGAGCGACAACTGGGCGTGCCGGTCTGGACCGACCGCGTCCAGGCACGTCAGCAGCCCGTAGTACGCCTCGAGCTGCTCCGGGGAAGCGGTGGCCGCTTGCTGAAGCGCTTGATGGAAATGGCGCGCCGCCATTCCGATCCGGCCCATGGTCAGACAGGCGTCGCCCAGTTCATTGTAAAGATCGGCCGACTCCCCCTGCTCCGCCATGGCAAGCTCCGCCAGACGCAAGCTCCGTTCCGCACGGGCCTGCAGCGCGTCGCGCTGCCCCATCGCGGGGCTGCGTACGATCGGGTACCCGAGTGTCTCGATGCCCAGACCAACCCCGCCGCCTACCTCCAAACGTTCGCGCACCCGGCCGACAAATCGCACATCCGCCCGTCGCGGATGCAACCGAAGCTGATAAACCTGCTCTCTCACTCCCGCGTGGACCGAACCTCGCACAGGAAGCTGGTAGGCACGTTGCCAGTCGCGACGGCTCGCGACGACCTGCCACACCGCCTCGGCCGTCGCTGGAGGAACGACCTCCCCCGCTTCCAGCCAAAGGAGCCAGTCGCCTTGGGCCTGCTCCATTGCGGCATTGCGGCATGCCGCAAAATCGTCAATCCACGGGTGCTGGACGCATTGGATCGCCCGTAACGGCTCCTCTGAGGCCATCAGGTACGGGCCGAGCTGCGGTGGGCCGCCTGCTGCCGCCACGAGACACTCTCCGCCCAGCCGGTGCTTCTCGATGAGGGCCATGCGCCGCCCGAGACCCCCCGCCATTACCGCGGAGACGATCCCGCCCGAGCCGCCGCCAACCACCACGATGTCGTAGTCGAATGCGCTCGCCACTTCAAGCCCCTCCTCCGGGGTGAGACCGCTGTCGATCGTCTCCCTCCGGCCGGCTTCAGTTCCTCGCAACGCCCGCCGCCCCCTGCCGGCCCCGCGAAACCACGGAACCTCCGACGAAGCCTGTGCCAGAAAAAGTGAAACTAATCAAACAAGTATTCTTCGGGCGCAGCTCTTCACCAAAAAGGCCGGGAAGATTTGACGCACGGTTCACAGGAGGGCTTTATGAATAATATCATGCGTCGAGCAGAAGGCGGGAGCGCGCGCAGTGGCCGGGAGATGGACCGCGGAAACCGAGGGACGACTTAAGCACCGGCCTGCTGAACGACACTGGTCTTCCAATACGGTGTGAGAGGAACACCTTTCCGCCCAAACTTCCAATCACGGCCTCACATTTGTGTCTCATGAACAGAAAGAGCGCGCGTCAGATCAGGAGGAGGAGGAGGAAGATGGCGAGCCATAAGACCCGATCGGTCCTCGCATGCAGCGTGGCGGGAGGCGGCTGGCTGATCCGCTTCGACGGCTGCGGCGCAAAGTGGGTGGATACGACGGCGTGCTGACGGCGTTGGTGGCTCTGGCCGTCGCCAGCCTCGCGGGTTTCTGGTGGGCGACCTCACGCCCACCTGCCGCATGACCGACCGGGGCGAGCGGCTCTCGGCCGCCCACCCCGGTTCCCGCAAGCAGATCCGATCCGAAGCGTCACGCGCCAGGATGGAGAATTGCCGTACCGAGCCATCGCCGTGCATCCATGAGCCCTGCATGGCACGTTCCCGACCGCGCCGCTGTGATCCGGGTCACAGCCTCGGTCGCCGGACCGGCGGCAGTCGGCGTCGCCGCACGAGGGAGGGGCAGCTCGTGGAGCTCGAGGATCCGGGAGAGTTCGAGCAGCCGGACGAGGTCCGGCTCGGACGACAGCCGTGGCGGCTCGAGTTCGAGATCGGCCCGGCGCCGAGCCACGGGGCGCTCGAACCGGAGTGGCGGGCGCTGCTCGCCCGCTCCGACGCCTCGTTCTTCTTGTCCTGGCCCTGGATCGAGACCTGGCTCGCCAGACACGCTCCTGTCGCCCGCCTGGCGCGGATCGTTCGCGACGGCCAGACCGTGGCCCTCGCCCTTCTCGGCGAGCGTAAACGTGGTTTCGGGCCGCTGGCCATTCGCAGCCTGCACCTTCATGCGACGGGTGACCACGACGCCGACCGCGTGGCCGTCGAATACAACGACGTTCTGGCTGCGCGCGGTTTCGAGGTGGCGGCGCGGGTCACCTTGCTCGACCGGCTGCTGCGCGGACGGTGGCGAGCGCGGGCGGTCGTGCTTCCGATGGTCGGGGGGGCGATGGAGGCGGCCGCCGCAGCCGCGGGTCTGCGGGCGCGGCGGCGCGCCGAGAGCCGTTGCGCCGTCGTCGACCTCGAGGCCATCCGGCTCTGGGGGGACGGCTATCTCGCCCGGCTCAGTTCGGGGACGCGCGCGCAAATCCGTCGGGCGGCGAAGCTCTACGGCGAACGAGGCGCGCTCCGGATCGAGGCGGCCCGCGATCCGACCGAGGCCGTCGCGTGGCTCGAGCCCCTGGCGTCGCTCCACGAGGCCCGCCTGCGCTCCAAAGGTGTCCGTGGAGCGTTCGGCGTGCCCGGCTTCATGGAGTTCCACGCCGCGCTCGTCGCCCGCGCCTGGCCGGAGGGCACCGTCGAGCTGCTCCGGGTCCGAGCCGGCGAGGAGGTGATCGGCTATCTCTACAATTTCCTCTGGCGTGGCTGGGTCGGTTACTACACGAGCGGGTTCGTGTACCCCGACGACAACCGATTGAAGCCGGGCCTCGTGGCCCACTGGCTGGCGATCGAGCGGCATCTCGCCGCAGGCGATCGGGTCTACGACTTCATGGCCGGAGAGAGCCGGTACAAGAACAGTATGGCCAACCCCGGGCCGGTGCTCGTCGATCTCGTCGTCGAGCCGGACGATCTCCTGGCTCGATGGGGAGACCGGGCGCGCCGTCTCCGCCACGTCCTGCGCCGCCTCCGTCGTACTTCGGCGCTTTGACGGCGACTTGTGGTCGCTCGCCTTGCCGGGGGCCCGGCCAGCTGCTACCTCCCGCCACGATGCGGGTCGTGCGGTCGTCGACCCGTTCGGTCGCCCCGGTGGCGACCCCCATCCGCGACCGGCTCGGGTCGAAACCAGCATGACCGATTCCGTCGTCGAGACCGACATGGTGATCATCGGTGCCGGGCCGGTCGGCCTGTTCGCCGTGTTCGAGGCCGGCCTGCTGGGTTTGCGCTGTCACCTGGTCGACAATCTGGACAAGATCGGAGGCCAATGTGCCGAGCTCTATCCGGACAAACCGATCTACGACATTCCGGCGGTGCCGCGTTGCACGGGTCAGCAGCTGATCGACAACCTGCTCGAGCAGATCCGGCCGTTCGAGCCGGTGTTCCATCTTCGGGAGCAGGCGGAGCGACTGGAGCGGCGGCCCGGGGGCGGCTGGCGTGTCGAGACGTCGGCGGGCACCGTCTTCGAGTCCCCGGTGGTGGTGATCGCGGCGGGTGCGGGAAGCTTCGTGCCGCGTCGCCTCCCGTTGCCGGGAGCGGAGACCTTCGAGGGGCGATCTTTGTTCTATGCCGTGCGCCGGAGCGAAGCGTTCCGCGACCATCGGGTCGTGGTGGCAGGCGGCGGCGATTCCGCGCTCGATTGGGTCTTGGCACTGCAACCCCTGGCGCGGTCGATCGCCCTCGTCCACCGCCGCGACGAGTTCCGTGCCGCGCCCGATTCGGTGGAGCGCATGCGCCGCTTGGTCGCCGAGGGCCGGATGCGCCTCGTGATCGGCCAGATCACCGCGCTCGAGGGCGTCGAGGGCCAGCTGACGGGTCTTCGGGTCAAGTTGCAGGACGGCCGGGAGGAGCGGCTCGACTGCGACCGGCTCTTGGCCTTCTACGGCCTCAAGATGGAGCTCGGGCCGCTCGCCGATTGGGGTCTCGAGCTCGATCGCGGCCTCGTCAAAGTCGATACCGAAGCATTCGAGACCAGTTTGCCCGGCGTTTTCGCCATCGGGGACATCTGTACCTATCCCGGTAAACTCAAACTGATACTCTCGGGTTTCCACGAAGCGGCGCTCATGTGTCAGAAAGCTTTCCGCTACTGCCGCCCCGAGGAGCGCCTGGTCTTCCGCTACACGACCTCGAGTACGGATCTGCAAAAAAAGCTGGGTGTGATCTGACATGCCGACCATCCGCGTGATCGATCGGGAGGGGAAGCTGCGCGAACTCGAAGCCCCCGTCGGCTGGTCGGTGATGGAGGTGATCCGCGAGGCCGGGCTACCGATCGAGGCCGCCTGTGGCGGCTGTTGCGCCTGTGCCACCTGCCACGTCTACGTCGACCCGGCGTGGCTCGGCCGGCTCGAGCCACCGCATGCCGACGAGACCATGATGCTCGACGAGGCTTTCCAGGTGCGCGACGAGTCGCGGCTGTCCTGCCAAATCAAGGTCACGCCGGAGCTCGACGGCCTGACGGTCACCCTTGCGCCCGAGTTCTAAGGCGAGCGGTCCACTTCCCGGGCGCGGCGGAGCACCGCGAGCTCGTCGAGCTGCCTCTGCTCCCTTTCGACCTCGCGAGCCCGCAGTTCGCCTCGCGCGCGCGCAAGGATGAGCTCTCCACGGCGCTTCGCCGCGTATCGTGCCTCGACCTCGGCTATCGCGCGTTCGCGTTGCGCCTCGAGGGTTTCCGTTTCGCTACGCAATGTTCGATCCCGCTCGTGGGCAGCGGCCAACCATCGACCCAACGGTGCCGGCCCGCCCGCGAGGTTCCAGCCCGCCACGATTTCCGATGGCATTGCGTCGCGGAGCTGGCGAGCGCAGGTCCGGACCGCCGCCAGCCGGTCCTCGAGGTTGGCGAGCTCGCGTCGACGACGATCGAGTTCCTCGCGCTCGAGACGCGCGAGGCTCTCGAGGATGCGGATACGGCGCATGGGACCGCCCACGAACGCCCCTCGACGTCAACCGCTCGAGCCGGCTGTGCCGAGGATCCGCGCCAAGGCCGCGAAGGGGTCCTCGGCAGCGGGCGCCTCGTCGGGAGCTTGGGCGAGCAACGCCTCCACGGCGGGGCGCACGCGGATCGCCTCGTCGAGCTCGGGATCGCTGCCCGCCCGGTAGGCGCCGAGCTGGACCAGCTCGGCCATCTCGGCCCAACGCGCGAGCAGCGCCCGGGCCCGGGCCACGACCGCACGCTCGGCGGGCTCGTAGCAGCCGGGTGCTACCCGCGACACGCTCCTGAGGACGTCGATCGCCGGGAAACGGCCGGCCTCGGCGATCTTCCGGTCGAGCACCACGTGCCCGTCGAGGATGCCACGGACGGTGTCGGCGATCGGATCGTTCATGTCGTCCCCCTCGACCAGGACCGAGACGAGTGCCGTGATGCTGCCGGCGCCCGAGCCCGGACCGGCGCGCTCGAGAAGACGCGGCAGCTCGCCGAAGACACCGGGCGGGTAGCCCTTGGTGGTCGGCGGCTCGCCGGCGGCGAGGTAGATCTCGCGCAGCGCCGCGGCGAAGCGGGTCACGCTGTCGATCAACAGGAGGACCGAGAGACCCCGATCGCGCAGCGCTTCGGCGACCGTCACGGCGAGGTAGGCAGCGCGCCGTCGCATCATCGCCGGCTGGTCGGAGGTTGCGACCACGACCGTGCTGCGCGCCCGGCCCTCGACTCCGAGGGTGTGCTCCAAGAGCTCGTTCAGCTCCCGACCCCGCTCGCCCACGAGCGCGATCACCAAGGCATCCGCCGTGGTCCCTCGGGCGATCATGGCGAGCAAGGTCGATTTCCCCACACCCGACCCGGCGAAGATCCCGAGCCGCTGGCCGGCGCGGCACGGCACGAACAGGTCGAGGGCTCGAACACCGAGCCCGAGGCGCGGGCCCAACAGGGACCGGTGCTGGGCGTCGAGGGCACGGGCCTGGATCGGGTAGGAGCGGGGACCGGCGGGCAGCGGCCCGCGCCCGTCGAGCGGTGAAGCGAGGGCGTCGATCACGCGGCCGAGCCACCGCGCGTCCGGGGCGATCGTCGGCAAGTCGGGCTCGAGGGCGACCCGCGCCCGATAGCCGATCCCGACGGGCTCCTCGTACGGCATCAGCCGCACGCCGTCGGGATCGAAGCCGACCACCTCGGCCAGGATCGACCGGCTCGGGTCGAAAGGAGGCGTGCTCGCCGAGGCAGCTGCGATGCCTCGCTCGACGCGCACCGCATCGCCGATCCCGACGCGCCCGAGCAGCCCTCGGGCGCGGATCAACGTCCCGGAACAACTCGCGACCCGGCCCCCGAGTCGAGGCCTGCCGAGGCGGGCGAGATCGGCGCGGAGCTCGGCGAGTGCGGCCGTCGGCAGAGGCCCGGGACAGGCGTGCTCCGTCGTCGCACAACCATTGCGAGCATGTTCTGGAGATTCGACATCTACTGATTGCACGACCCGCTTCCCCTTGGTTCCGTAAGGGCGAGCCCGGTCCGCGGAAACGCGCGACCGGGTACGCGGCGGAGAGAACCAGACGACCCGCTAACGAAGGCTTAACGGTCGCGGCCTTAAGGTTACGCGGTCGCGTGGGCAGGAAGGGAAGGTCGATGCGTGCGCTCGTGATCGAGGACGATCCGGTCTCCACCAAGCTGATCGAGACCGCGCTCCGTGCCGAGAACATCGTGTTCGAGCCGACCGAGCGAGGCGAGGAGGGTGTCGAACTCGCCAGGCTCTACGATTTCGACATCATCGTACTCGATCTGAGCCTGCCGGACATCGACGGCTACGAGGTCGTCCGGCGGCTCCGGGCGGCCCGGGTCCGGACACCGGTCCTGATCCTGTCCGGGCGCAGCGACCCGCTCGACAAGGTCAAGGGCCTGACCGGCGGCGCCGACGACTATCTGACCAAGCCGTTCAACAAGATGGAGCTGGTCGCGCGGATCCAGGCGATCGTCCGACGATCCAAAGGTCATTCCGAATCGATCATCCGCACGGGCAAGATGGTCGTGAACATGGACGCTCGGTCGGTCGAGATCGATGGCCGCAGGCTGCACGTGACCAGCAAGGAATACAGCATCCTCGAGCTCCTCTCTTTGCGGAAGGGAACCACACTCACGAAAGAAATGTTCCTCGATCACCTGTACGGAGGAATCGACGAGCCGGAGCTCAAGATCATCGACGTATTCATCTGCAAACTTCGCAAAAAGATAGCGGCGCTGACCGGCGGCGACCATTACATCGAGACCGTTTGGGGTCGGGGATACGTCCTCAAGGAGCCGGACGGCCCCGGGATCGACACCCGGTCGGAACCACCGTCCGAAGGGCAGCGGGCCGTCGCTTGACCGCCGCCCGCCGTCCCGGCGGAGCCCCGCAGCGGCCCGCCTCGGTCGGCTCAGGGCAGGAGCAGGGTGGAGCCCGTGGTCTTCCGT
Source organism: Geminicoccaceae bacterium (assembly GCA_023512415.1). Lineage (GTDB taxonomy): Bacteria > Pseudomonadota > Alphaproteobacteria > Geminicoccales > Geminicoccaceae > JANXAZ01. The sequence continues at coordinate 8,400 of JAILZQ010000025.1, forward strand.
CCCTCGAGCGCCCGATGCGCCTCGGCTGCCAGGGCCAGCGGGAACCGCTGGTGGATCTCGATCCGCACGGCGCCCCGGCGAACGACCTCGAAGAGATCACCCGCGCAGGCGAGAAGTTGGTCGCGGGTGGCGGTGTAGGTCATCAGGGTGGGGCGGGTGACGTAGAGCGAACCCTTCGCCGCCAAGATCCCGAGATTGACACCTTCCACGGGTCCGCTCGCATTGCCGAAACTCACGAGCAGCCCGCGCGGCCGGAGGCAATCGAGCGAAGTGAGGAAGGTGCTCTTGCCCACGCCGTCGTACACCACCGGGACGCCTTGGCCTCCGGTGATCTCCTTCACCCGGGCGACGACATCCTCGCGGTCGTAGAGGATGACGTGATCGCAGCCGTGCGCGCGCGCGATCTCGGCCTTCTCCGGGCTGCCGACGGTGCCGATCACGATGGCCCCCAGATGTTTGGCCCACTGGCAGGCGATCAGCCCGACACCTCCCGCCGCCGCGTGGATCAAGACCGTGTCGCCCGGCTGCACGACGTAGGTCTGCCGGAGCAGATATTGCGCGGTCATGCCCTTGAGCATCATGGCGGCCGCGGTCGCCGTGTCGATGTCGTCGGGCAGGGGCACGAGCAGCCGGGCAGCGATGAGCCGGTGGGTGGTGTAGCTACCGGGCCCCGCCGCATAGGCGACCCGCTGCCCCGGTGCCACCTCCTCGACGCCGTCCCCGACCGACTCGACCACGCCCGCCGCCTCGTGGCCGAGCACGAACGGCAGTCCGCCCGGAGCCGGGTAGAGCCCGGTCCGGAAATAGGTGTCGATGTAGTTGACCCCGACCGCTTCCTGTCGAACCAGCGCCTCCCCCGGGCCGGGGCGACCCGGCTCGAAGCTGTCGGGTTCCAGGACCTCGGGGCCGCCATATCGGCGAACGAGAATGCGCAGGCCCATACTTTCCTCCCTTCCTCGCGAGCCCGACCGGCTCAGCCGACGAGCCGCCGGGCTTCCCGCAAGCGCTCGGCAAGATCGGCCGCCGAGACCGCGGGTGCAAGGCAGGTCGTGCCGATGCAGACATGCGCGACGGCCGGGGCCCCCGAGGTTCCACGGCCCGCCACGGGATTGCCGGCGGGCAGCGCGCCGTCCCGCTCGACCACGGCGAGCACGCGGCTCGGCAGCGCGGTCCGAGCGACGACGTCGAGCAGGCTCGCGAGCTCGGCTGATCCTCGGGTTCCGGTCAGGACGACCTGGATCGACCGCTCGAGCAGCAAGGCAGCCGAGAGGAGCGTCGCGTGCGCGAAGGGGTGACGTCGGGCCGCCGCCCCGTGCGCGGTGAGGATCTCCTCGGTACGCGCCCGGTGCCGTCGATCGCCGGTCAATGCGAAGAGCCGCGCCGATTCGACCGCCAGGGTTGCCGACGCCGCGGGGGTCGGCCCGTCGACGGCCGCTCGTGGGCGCACGGGCACGTCGGAATCGGGCTCGGAGAGGAACCACACCCCTTCGCCGTCCGAGAAAGCGGCCGTCGCGCGCGCCATCCAGCGCTCGGCGCGCTCCAGCAACGCCGGGTCGGCACGGGTCTCGTAGAGAGCCAGGGCCGCCCGGATCATCTGGGCGTAGTCGTCGAGGAACGCGCGCTCGCCCCGCTGCCCTGCGCGGGCCGCGTGCACCAAGCGATCGCCCGAACCGAGGCGGTCGCACACGGCATGGAACACCTCGTGGGCGAGGCGGATCCAATCCTCGCGAGCGAATCGCAGCCCGCAACGAGCCAGGGCGGCGATGGCGAGTCCGTTCCAATCGGCCAGCAGCTTGTCGTCACGCGCCGGCCGCGGCCGCCGCGCCCGGGCTTCGCGGAGGATCGCGCGGCACCGGGCCAGCCGTGCTTCGGTCGCAGCGTCGGCGAGACCCGCGTCGTGTAGCCGGTTCAGAATGTTCCGGCCCTCGAAGTTGCCGGTCTTGCTGACCCCGTAGGCGAGCTCGAAGAACGGCGCCTCGGGTCCGAGCAGGGCGCGGATCTCGTCTCGGTCCCAAAGATAAAAGCGTCCCTCCTCACCCTCGCTGTCGGCATCGAGCGAGGCGGCGAAGGCGCCGTCGACCATCATCTCCGAGCGCAGCCAAGAAATCGTCTCGTCGATCCGCGCGGCGAAGAGGGGATCGCACGTGATCGCCCAGGCCTCGCTCAACAATTCGATAAGCTGGGCGTTGTCGTAGAGCATCTTCTCGAAATGGGGCACGAGCCAGAATGCGTCGACGCTGTAGCGGGCGAAGCCGCCAGCCAGATGATCGAAGATACCGCCTTGACAGATACGGCGCAGGGTGTGGAGGAGCCGGGCCTGGAGCCGCTCGTCGGCGGTCCAGAGGGCGACCTGGAGAAGAAAAGCCAGCGCCGGTGCTTGGGGGAACTTGGGCGCGCCACCGAAGCCGCCGTGCACCGGATCGAGTTCCTCGCCGATCGAACGGCCGGCCTCGAGGGCGAACGCGGCATCGGGCGGCGCGCCGGGCTTCGGTTCGCCCGCTTGCCGCAAGGCGCGCGCGAGCGCGGCCCGGCTCGCCTCGATCCTTCCGCGCTCCTCCTTCCAGACCTTGGCCACTTGCTCGAGGACCTGGCGGAAGGAGGGGCGACCCCAGCGAGGCTCGGGTGGGAAATAGGTGCCACCCCAAAATGGAGTGCCGTCGGGCGCCAGGAACATCGTGAGTGGCCAGCCGCCTTGCTCGCCGAGCAGGGCGAGCGCCTGCTGGTACACGGCGTCGAGGTCGGGACGCTCCTCGCGGTCGACCTTCACGTTGACGAACCAACGGTTCATGAGCGCCGCGATCTCCGGGTCCTCGAAGCTCTCGTGCGCCATGACGTGGCACCAATGGCAGGCGGCGTACCCGATGGAGAGGAGGATCGGTCGGTCGGTCGCCCGCGCGAGGGCGAACGCGTCCGGGCTCCACTCCCGCCAATCCACGGGATTGTCGCGATGTTGCTGCAGATAGGGGCTGAGTGCCCCGGCCAGAGCGTTCGCCATGCCGATCCTCCGGGCCCCCGCATGGTCCTGACGCGGGGCCGCTCGGTCCCTATAGTGGGGCGCGGGTGACGGCGCAGCCAGCGGGGCCGAGATGAAGTTCAACATCCAGATCGATTGCACGCCGGAGGAGGCGCGCGCCTTTCTCGGGCTGCCCGACGTCGGCCCGATGCAACGCACCTTGTTGAGCGCGGCCGAGGAACGGCTGCTCGAGGTGATCAAGGCCATGGACGCCAAGAGCCTGATGGACCAATGGCTGCCGCTCTCGTTGCGCAACCTGGAGCAATGGCAGGGACTTTGGGCGCAGATGGCGGCCGCGGCAGCGGGCGCGCCGCGCAAGCCCCGGGGCGAGAGCAAGAGCTGAACCCGGCGGGCCACCCGGCGACGATTTGGGCTTGGGCGACGGCTCCGGGTCGGGCGGCGATCGCGGTTCTGCGTCTTTCCGGGCCAGCGGTGGGCCGGGCCTTGCAGGGGCTGACCGGGCGGCCGCTGCCCGAGCCCCGTCGGGCGACCTTGCGGACGTTACGGGACCCATGTTCGGGCCGACCGATCGACCGGGGCCTGGTCCTCTGGTTCCCGGGGCCGGCCAGTTATACGGGAGAGGATGCGGCGGAGATCCACCATCACGGTGGACCGGCGGTCGTCGGCGCGCTCGCGGAAGCGCTGCGGGGGCTCGCGGACTTGCGACCGGCCGAGCCCGGCGAATTCACGCGTCGGGCGTTCCTCAACGGCAAGCTCGACTTGGCGCAGGCCGAGGCGATCGACGATCTGGTGACGGCCTCGGCCCGAGCGCAATTGCACCAGGCCTTGGAGCAAGCCGAGGGAAAGCTCGGACGACACTGCGTGGCGTGGCGGACGACGCTTCTCGACGCTCTGGCCTTGCTCGAGGCCGAGCTCGACTTCGCGGGCGAAGAGGCCGACGTGGCATCCGGCCTTCTCGAGGAGGCCCGACCGGGTCTGCTCCGGGTCCGCTCCGAAATCGCCACCGCCCTGGCCCGAGCCGCCTGCGGCGAAAGGCTGCGCCTGGGCCTGACCGTCGCGGTGATCGGTCCGCCCAATGCGGGGAAGTCCAGCCTGGTCAATCGGTTGGCGGGTCGCGAGGCGGCCATCGTCACGCCCCATCCCGGGACCACCCGGGACGTGATCGAGGTCGCCCTCGAGCTCGAAGGAATGCCCTTGACGATCCTCGATACGGCCGGGCTGCGGGAAGCGGCCGACCCCGTCGAGGCGATCGGGATCGAGCGGGCCCGGGAGCGAGCCGGGCGCGCCGATCTCGTCCTCCTGATGCTCGATGCGACCGCACCACCGGGTTCGCTGGACGGCTTCCCGGGGCGGGAGGTCGATCGCCTCGTCCTCGTCAACAAAGTGGACGCGGCCCCGGTGCCCGCTTGGGCGCTCGACCGGCCGGACGTCTTGGCCATTTCGTGCCGTACGGGAGCCGGCATCGACCTCCTCTTGGGCCGGCTCGCGGCGATGGCTCGGGATCGGTTGGCGGGAGGCGAGACCGCGCTCGTCACGCGCGAGCGGCACAGGGTCGAGCTGGCAGCGGCGCAGGCCGCGCTCGATCGCCTGCTCGAGGCGCCCGTCGGCACCGAGCTCGTCCTGCTGGCCGAGGAGCTGCGGACGGCCGTGGCCGCTCTCGACCGGCTGACCGGCCGCGCGGGCGTCGACGCCGTCCTCGATCGCATCTTCGCTCGGTTCTGCATCGGCAAGTGAGGCGGGCGTGGGGGGACCGCGCCGAGGTTCCGCACGCGCCGGGTAGCCCATCGTCCAGGGGGTGCCCTCCTAGTGTCGGGCACCGCGCCCAGCGCCGAGCGGGCAGGTCTGCCCCGCGTTTCACGTGAAACGCGGGGCCGAAACGCGCACTTCCGACCCGCGATGGCCCGCGGCTAGCCGGCACCGCCCGCCGCGAGGCGCGCGCCCGCGATCCCTCGGAGCTGCTCGACCAGCTCCGGATGCCGTTGCAAGAAGCGGCGGAAAGCCTCGCGGCGGAGCACGAGCAGGCGGCAATAGCCGAGCGCGGTCACGTCGGCACGGCGCGGCTGGTGCAAAAGGAGCGCCATCTCGCCGAAGACGTCACCACTTCCGAGGCGGACCGGACCCTCGTCCAGGTCGACCTCGACCGCACCGGACGCGATGAAGTAGATGGCGCCCCCCCGCTCACCGCGCCGGATGATCCGCTCCCCGGGCAGCGCGAGCCGCGGCCGGAGCAGCCGGAGAAGCTCGGCCCGGCGTTCCGCCGGGAGAGCTGCGAGCAACGGCACGCGCGCGACGAGGGCATCGGGGTCGAGCCCCAGATCGAGCCGCGGCACGCGCTCGAGCGCCCGCTGACGGGCGCGCAGGTCGGCCAGCAGGTTCCGGAACAGCTCGGGTGACAGGAGGCGCTCGGCGTGGAGGCGCTCGTAGTCCTCTTCTTCGATCCGAAGCGCCACACGGGCGAGGTAACGGCCGGCAGCCGCTTCCCAGTGCTGGGGGAACTGCAGGCGGAGCGCATCGAGCTGCCGCTCGACCCCTTCGAGCCGCTCTTCGAGGATGTGTTCGGTTGTTTCGGCGATCCGCTCCCCGAACAGCCGGCGAACGCGGCTGCGCGTGAAGCCCAAGAGCTCTTCGAGCACGCGGCGTCGCACCAAGAGCTTTTCGAGACGGAGCCCGAGCTGCCGGGCGAGCAGGGCGGTCACACCGAGCCGCACGTGGAGCCAGGCGGCGAGGCGAGTCGTGGGATCGAGCTCGTCCTGCCGCCGGGCGGCGTGGCGATAACCGTGCACGCCCTCCTGCCGCAGCGCATCGAGCAGGGCATCGGCTCGGCGCACCAGCAGCGCGCCTGTCGAGCGGGCGATCATGCGTTCCGCCAGCTCGCCGACATAGAGTTCGCTTTCCCGACCGGTCACCGTGGCGAGCGCCGCGACGAGCTGCTCGCGCGACGTGTCGGCTTCGGGTTTCGGGGGAGCCGACCCGCCCCCGGCGGGCAACGCGATCGGCGGGAGCGTTTCGAGCTCGATGCCGTGACGGATGGCCGCGGCCGACAGGCGATCGCGCAGCTCCGCCCGGCTGAGCTCCAGGACCCGCTCGCGCAGCACTCCCTCGACCGGGCCCAAGCGGTCGAGCCCGAGCCAGCGGAGGAGGGGCCGCAGCGTCGTGGCCTGGACGAGCAGGGTGAAGAGCACGAAACCCGTGGCCAGGACCGAGACGAGATGCTGGATTTCCCGTGGAACGCGCGGATTTTCGGTGACCGAGAGGGCGAGCGCGAGGGTGACCGCACCGCGCAAGCCGCCCCAGAGGATGACCAGGCTGTAGCGGCGATCGATCGGGCTGCGACCGCTCAGGCCCGTGACGAGGGGCATGATCCCGTAGAGAACGCCCGATCGGGCCAAGAGAGCGCCGACGAGTAGCGCCCCCAGCGCCAAGAGGTCGCTCGCCCGCGTCGCCGCCACGGTACTCGGGACGAGGGCGGCAGCCAGCACGAAAACGAGGGAGCTCGCCCAGAAACCGAGTTGCGCCCAGATGGCTCGAAGCCGCTCCCACTCCGGGCCCGCGAGGCGGCCCCGGACGGCCGTCCCGAGCACCAGGCCCGCTACCACGGTCGCGACCACCCCGGAGACGCCGAGGTAAAGATCGCTCAGGGCGTAGGACAGGTAGGCGAGCGCGAGGCTCGCGGTGACCTCGGCCGGCCCGCCCCGATCGAGGCGGCCGACGAGCGTGGCCGCCAACCGACCCAGCGCCGCTCCGCTCGCGGCGCCGCCGAGGAAGCTCGCTGCGAAGCCGAGCGCCGCCTCGAACGCGTCGAACTGTGCGGGCCGTAGCACGGCCGTAAGGATGAGGCCGAAGAGCGCGATCGCGGCGGCGTCGTTCAGCAGGCTCTCCCCTTCCACGATCGTGGTGAGCCGCCGAGGGGCGCCCACTTCGCGGAAGATCGAGACCACCGCGCCCGGATCCGTGGTCGCGACGATCGCGGCGACCAAGAGACAGGCGAGGAGCGTCTGCTCCGTCGTCGACCAGACGGCCAAGCCGGCCACGAGCGTGCAAACCAGAACCGCGACAACGGCCAGAACGAGCACCGGGCCGAGCTCCTCGAGGAGCTCGCGGCCGTCGAGCGCGAGCGCCGCCTCGAAGAGCAGGATCGGCAGGAACACCCAGAGGAACAGCTCGGAGGTGATCGACAGCTCCCCGAAGCCGCGGAGGAAGTCGAGGAGCGGATCCGGCAAGAGCTCGCCGCCCGGCCCGGCGAGGGTCGTCGCTGCCGCGAGGCCGCAGCCGAGCGCCGCCAACAACACCGTCGTGGGCAAACGGAGAACGCGTGCGGCCGGCGGCAGCAGCGCGACGAGCGCCAGGAGGCCGGCCACTTCGAAGACGATCCGCGCGATCTCGACCATCCCGCCGCCTCGTCCGGGTGGGCCCTGTGGGCTCTAGCACGCGAACGGCCAGCGGTCTCACCGCTTGACGACGGGGTCGGCGCTTTGCACAAGCCGCAGCATGCGCAAGGTCGACGTTCTCGTCGTCGGGGCAGGGCACGCCGGGACCGAGGCCGCGGCGGCCGCCGCCCGGCTCGGCGCCCGCACACTCCTGTTGACGCACAGCCGGGCGACGATCGGCGCGATGTCCTGCAACCCGGCGATCGGCGGGCTCGGGCGCGGCCAGCTCGTTCGCGAGATCGACGCGCTCGACGGGTTGATGGCCCGCGCGATCGACGCCGCGGGTATCCAGTTCCGGGTCCTCGGGACGAGCAAGGGCGCCGCGGCCCGCGGCCCGCGCGCTCAGGCCGACCGTCGGCTCTACGCCGAGGCGATTCGCCATCTGCTCGCCGAACAGCCCGGGCTCGAGATCGCCGTCGGCGAGGCAGCCGAGCTCCTGGTCGAAAACGGACGATGCGCCGGGATCGCGAAGGCGGACGGCGAACGCCTGGAGGCCGGGGCCGTCGTCCTCGCCACCGGCACGTTCCTGCGCGGCGAGATCCACCTCGGTGCTCGGCGTTGGCCGGCCGGGCGGTTCGACGAGCCGGCCGCCCAGCGGATGTCGGCGAGCCTTCTGCGCCACGGCTTGAGACTCGGCCGGCTCAAGACCGGTACCCCGCCGCGGCTCGCCCGCGCCACCGTCGATTTCGCGTCCCTCGAACGGCAGAAGGGCGACGATCCCCCTCGCCCCTTCTCCTTCCTCACCGACCGGATCGACCGTGCCCAAGTCGACTGCTGGATCACCTGGACGAGCGAGCGGACTCGTCGGCTGATCCGAGACCGGCTCCACGAGGCGCCGGTGCACAACGGCCAGATCCGCGCGGTCGGCGTCCGCTATTGCCCGTCGCTCGAGGACAAGATCGTCCGTTTCCCGGACCGTCCCCGCCACCAGATCTTCCTCGAGCCCGAGGGGCTGGACGACCCACTGGTCTATCCCAACGGAATCTCGACCGCGCTGCCCGAGGACGTCCAGCGCGCCCTTCTCGCCACGATCCCGGGGCTCGAGCGGGCCGAGATCGTCCGCCCGGGCTACGCGATCGAGTACGATCATGTCGACCCGCGCGAGCTCCGACCGACCCTCGAGGTCGAGCGGGTCCCCGGGCTGTTCCTCGCGGGTCAGATCAACGGCACGACCGGCTACGAGGAGGCCGCCGCCCAGGGCCTGCTCGCCGGGATCAACGCGGCCCTTCGCGCCGGCGGCCGCGACGGCCTCGTCCTGGACCGCGCCCAAGCGATGATCGGGGTGATGGTCGACGACCTGGTCACCCAGGGCGCCAGCGAACCCTATCGGATGTTCACCTCGCGCTCTGAGTACCGGCTCGTCCTGCGCGCCGACAATGCCGACCGGCGTTTGACCCCGCTCGGCATCGCCATCGGCTGCGTGGGGGCCGCCCGAGCGAGCCGATTCGCCCGCAAGGAAGCAGCGATCCGCGCCCTCGAAGCCCGGCTCGATCAGCTCGCGCTGACACCCGACGAGGCGGCGGCGCACGGCCTCGAGGTCAATCGGGACGGCCGGCGGCGCTGCGGCCGGGAACTTTTGGCGCTCCCGGGTGTCGACCTCCGGCGCCTGGCCGCGATTTGGCCCGACCTCTCGACCGTCCCCCCGGAGGTCGCCGAGCAGGTCGAAATCGAAGCGCGCTACGCGCCCTACCTGCGCCGGCTCGAGGCCGAGATCGAAGCGTTTCGCCGGGACCAGCGCCTGGCGCTACCGGACGGTCTCGATTATTCGAGTCTCGGCGGGCTCAACCTGGAACTGCGCGAAAAGCTCACGCGCGCTCGGCCGGCGACGCTCGCCGCGGCCGCTCGCGTTCCGGGCATGACACCCGCGGCCCTGGCGCTCCTCTGGCGGCACGCCCGTCGTGCTGCATGAGCGAGCCGGCCCCGCTCGATCCCGGCGAATTCGCGCGAACGCTCCCCGTTTCACGTGAAACACTCGAGCGTCTCCAGCTCTGGCTCGACGAGCTCCGTCGCTGGCAAGCTCGGATCAACCTCGTTGGCCCCTCGACGCTCGACGATCCCTGGCGTCGTCACATCCTCGACTGCGCCCAGCTCGTCCGCTTCCTGCCGCCCGAGACCCGTCGCGTGGTCGATCTCGGCAGCGGCGCCGGCCTCCCGGGGCTCATCCTCGCCATCCTCGGGGTCCCCGAAGTCCATCTCGTCGAGAGCGACCGCCGCAAGGCCGCGTTCCTCCTCAACTGCAAGGGGAAGCTCGGCCTCCATGGTGTCGTGGTTCACGCCGCCCGGGCGGAAGACCTGAACCTGCTGCCGGCCGACGTCGTCACCGCGCGCGCCCTCGCGCCGCTCGAGGAGCTCCTGCCCCTCGCGCTGCGCTTCGCCCACGCCCGGACACGTTTTCTGTTCCTCAAGGGCCGCGAGGTCGAGAGCGAGTTGACCCGGGCTCGACGCTCCTGGAAGATCGAGGCGCGCCTCCACCCGAGTCTCAGCTCGCCCGAGGGGCGGGTCCTCGAGATCGAGCAGGTGCGCGCCATCGGGACCGAGCCGGACGAGCGCCATGCCCCGTGAGCGAATCGTCGCGATCGCCAACCAGAAAGGCGGCGTGGGCAAGACCACGACCGCGATCAATCTCGGTACGGCCCTTGCCGCTGCGGGAAACCGCGTCTTGATCGTCGACTTCGACCCCCAGGGGAACGCTTCGACCGGCCTCGGCATCGAGCGGGCTGCGCGCCGGATCACGAGCTACGATCTGATCCTCGGCCGAGCGACGATCACCGACGCGGTCCTCCCGACCCGGGTACCCGGCCTCTCGATCGTGCCGGCCACGGTCGACCTCTCCGCTGCCGAAGTCGAGCTCGTGGCCGATCCGCGCCGCGTCTACCGGCTCAAGGACGCCCTGGCCGGTCTCGCGGGCGGGTTCGATCTGACCCTCGTCGATTGCCCGCCTTCGCTCGGCCTCTTGACGGTCAACGCCTTGGTTGCCGCGCACGCCGTCCTCGTGCCGCTCCAGTGCGAGTTTTTCGCTCTCGAGGGCTTGAGTCTCCTGCTGCGCACGATCGAGCGCGTCCGACGCAGCTACAACCCGATCCTCGAGATCGAAGGCGTGCTCCTCACCATGTTCGACCGGCGCAACAACCTCTCCGGCCAGGTCGAGACCGACGTGCGCAGCTTTTTGGGCGAGCGCGTCTTCGAGACCGTGATCCCCCGCAACGTGCGGATCTCGGAGGCTCCGAGCCACGGACTCCCCGTGCTGCTCTACGACCTCGCCTGCTCCGGCTCGAGGGCGTACGCCAAACTCGCGGGTGAGCTGTTGCGCAAGTCGCCCGAGCCGGCTCGGGCAGCGTAAGCTGCGCCCGCCCATGAGCGCGGACGAACAGGGATCCGGGCGGCGACGGAGCCTCGGGATGGGCCTCGCGGCCCTTCTCGGCGGCGAGAAAGAGCTCTTCGCCCCGACCGGCGGCGACCGAGCGCGGGCGACCGAGATCGTCCCGATCGAGTTCCTCCGGCCCTCGCCCCTCCAGCCACGCCGAAATTTCCCCGAGGAGGAACTCGAAGCCCTCGCCCGATCGCTCCGCGAGAAGGGCGTCCTCCAACCCCTCCTCGTGCGGCCGGCGCCGGCCGGGGCCCCCGGCTACGAGATCGTCGCCGGCGAGCGCCGCTGGCGAGCGGCCCAGCGCGCCGGGCTGCATGAGCTTCCGGTCGTCGTCCGCGAGCTCGAGGACCGGCAGGTCCTGGAGCTCGCCCTGGTCGAGAATCTGCAGCGCGCCGACCTCGGCCCACTCGAGGAGGCCCGCGCTTATCGGAAGCTCATCGACGAGTTCGGCCACGACCAGGAAGAGGTCGGTGCGCTCGTCGGCAAAAGCCGAAGCCACGTGGCGAACACCCTCCGGCTTCTGGCGCTGCCCGAGGAGGTGGCGGGCCTGCTCGAGGCCGGCCGGATCACGGCGGGCCACGCCCGCGCGCTTCTGGGCGCTGCCGATCCGGCCGCCCTCGCCCATGAGGTCGTCCGCCGCGAGCTTTCGGTGCGGGAGACCGAGACCCTGGTCCGCAGCCAGGCGCAGTCCCGACCCAACCGCCGGCCAGCCCGCCAGCGCGATCCCGATCTGGCCGCCATCGAGCAAGAGATTTCGGCGGGGATCGGCTTTCCCGTCGTCGTCCGCCGCTCGGGCGAGGGTGGCTGGCTCAACATCCGCTTCTCCTCCCTCGACCAGTTCGACGAACTCCTCCGCCGCCTCCTGAACAACTGATCCCGAGGGTCCGACTATCGGGCCGCGCCGGCTCCCCTCGCGACCGTCGCCGACCCGTTCGAGGCGGCGATCACCGGTGCCGAGTGGCCGCGACGGGCGCACCGCCTTGTCTTCGCACCGCGCCTCGCCGACCCGTCGCGCCGGCCGAGCCCTCGCGTGCATCGCGGCGAGCTCCGCCAACCCGCTCCGTCGCGCCCCGCGTCAGCGCCCGCTGTAGGGGTCGGCCGCGTCGCGCAGCCCGTCGCCCAAGAAATTGAACGCCAGCACGACCAGGATCACGGGGACGACCGGCAGCAAAAGCCAGGGATAGAGCGCCACGACGTTGACGTTCTGCGCATCGTTGAGGAGCACACCCCAGCTCACCATCGGCGCCCGGACCCCGAGCCCGAGGAAGGAGAGGGCCGTCTCGCCCAAGATCATGCCCGGGATCGAGAGCGTCGCCGAGGCGATCAGATGGCTCAGGAAGGAAGGCACGAGATGCCGGCCGATGATCCGACCCGGTCGAGCACCCATCAGCCGAGCGGCCTGGGCGAACTCCTCTTCCCGCAGCGCCAGGACCTTCGAACGCACGGCGCGTGCCAAACCGGTCCAGTCGATGAGACCGAGAATGATCGTGATCCCGAAATAGACCCATAGAGGATCCCAGCTCACCGGCATCGCTGCCGATAGCGATAGCCACAGCGGAATGGTCGGGAAGCTGCGGATCACCTCGATCACGCGCTGGATGACGTTGTCGATCCAGCCGCCGTAATAGCCCGAGATGCCGCCCAGGGTGATGCCGAGAACGAAGCTCACGGTGATCCCGAGCAGCCCGACGGTGAGCGAGACACGGGCGCCGTAGAGGATCCGGGAGAGGAGGTCGCGCCCGAGCCTGTCGGTCCCGAGCAAGAAGAGCGTGCCCCGCTCGGCCGGACAGACCAGACGGAGGTCGCCCGGGATCAGCCCGAGCAGACGGTAGGGCTCACCCCGGCAGAAGAAGCGCAGCGGCTGGACTTTGGCGGGATCCGGGGCGTACTCGCGGCGCAGCGTCGCTCGGTCGAGTCGGTAGCTGTAACCGTAGACGAACGGCCCGACGAAGCGGCCCTCGTGGAAGAAGTGGACAGGTTGCGGGGGCGCGTTGATGAACTGCGGGTTGCGGGCGTGCGGGTCGTAAGGCGCCAGGAACTCCGTCACCAGGGTGCTCGCGTAGAGCAGGCCGAGGAAGAGGAGCGACGCTACCGCCAGGCGATGGCGGCAGAAGCGCCACCACATGAGCCGCCACTGCGACGCCGTGTAGAAGCGCTGCTGTTCGGGCGTGAGAACGCGGTCGGCTTCCTCGGGATCGAACGGCGCTCGATCGACCCAATGCTCGGGGACGTGCTGCTCGTCGCGGGCCCGGAGGTCGGTCATCGGGCTTGCCCCCCACCGAAGCGGATCCGCGGATCGAGCCAAGCCAGCAAGATGTCCGAGATCAGCACCCCCAGCACGACGAGGAACGCCTCGAGCATCAGGAACGAGCCGGCCAGGTACATGTCCTGGGTCTGCAGCGCCCGCACCAGGACCGGCCCGGTGGTGGGCAGTGACAACACCACCGAGACCAGCGCCGAGCCGGAGATGAATTCCGGCAACAGGTTCCCGATGTCGGCGATGAACGGGTTGAGAGCCATGCGCAGCGGATATTTGACCAGCGCGCGGCCGGGCGGGCAGCCCTTGGCGCGGGCCGTCACCACGTAGGGCTTTTGCAACTCGTCCAAGAGGTTGGCACGGAGGCGGCGGATCATCGCGGCGGTTCCCGAGGTGCCGATGATGACCACCGGGATCCACAGATGCTCGAGTACCGAGAGGAACTTCTCGAAGCTCATCGGCTGGTCGAGATATTGTGGATCGACCAGGCCGCCGATCGAGGTACCGAACCACACGTTGGCGAGGTAAAGCAGGACGAGGGCGAGGAGGAAGTTCGGCGTCGCCAGCCCGAGGAAGCCCAAAAAGGTCAGCCCGTGATCGCCCCAGCTGTATTGATGTGTCGCACTGTAGACGCCGATCGGGAACGCGATCAACCAGGTGAACAGGATGGTCGCGAACGATACGACGAAGGTGAGGAAGATCCGGTCGCCGATGACCTCGGTCACTGGACGGTCGTACTCGAACGACCACCCGAGATCGCCGTGGAGCAGCCCCCACAACCAGCGCAGATATTGGACCCACATCGGCTGGTCCAGGCCGTAGAGCTTGCGCAAATGCTCGATTTTTTCTTGCTGCAGGGTCTCCCCTTGGGCCTGCAGCTCGGCCAGCTGGGCCGAGAGGAAATCACCTGGCGGCAGTTGGATGATGACGAAGGTGATCAAGCTGATGGCGAGGAGGGTCGGCACCATCACGAGCAAGCGATGGGCCACGTAACGCAGCACGGCCTGGGGCCTCCCGAGCTACCCGAGACCATCTTAGCGGAGGGCCGCCCGGCGGGAAGCCGCGACACCGTTGCCGACCGGGCGCAGCGCATTTGATCGGCTCGTCGCACGTCCCGCACCGCCCGCGCGGGTTCGGCCGACCCACCCCGGACTCTCCGGGAGGCGGCTCGCCACCACGAGGAGGCGGCCTTGACCGGCCGGCACGCCTGCCCACATCGAGGCGCGGCGGGCGCCCTGGGGCCCGCCGCTCGCACGGGGTCCACCGCGCCGTCTTCGTGAGGCGTGGTCCGGGCCGGTCGCTCGACAGAGGACGATGAGCATGCGCAACTTGGATCTCTCGCCCTTGTTCCGTTCGACCATCGGGTTCGAGCGGCTGGACAAGCTGTTCGATGCCGCGCTGCGCGAAGCGCAGCGAGACACTTCCTATCCGCCCTACAACATCGTCAAGCAGGGCCCCGACCGTTACCGCATCACCATGGCGGTGGCGGGCTTCGGCGAAGAGGACCTGGACATCACCGTCCACGACAATCTGTTGACGGTGAAAGGGCAGATCCGCGAGCCCGAAAAGGACGTGGAGTATCTCCACCGCGGCATCGCGCAGCGCGCCTTCGAGCATCGTTTCCAGCTGGCGGACCATGTCCGGGTGGTCGGCGCGAGCCTCAAGAAGGGCCTTTTGGACATCCGCCTCGAGCGGGTCGTCCCGGAGGCGATGCGGCCGCGCAAGATCCCGATTTCCACCGCGGCCGATGTACCCGCCGAATCGAGCTGAGCGGATGGACACCGGCGGCGGATCCCTCGCGCGCGTCCCGGCCATCGAGCCGGGCGCACCGGTCGAGCCCGAGCCGGGCCCGCCGCTGGTCGGTGTCACCGCCTGCCTCAAGCAGGGCGAGCACGCACCTTACCATTCGGTGGTCGACCGGTACGTCGAGGCCGTGCGGCTGGGAGCCGGAGCCTTGCCCGTCATCGTCCCGGCCCTCGGCGAGGAGCGGATGCTGGACGCGCTCCTGGCCCGGCTCGACGGCTTGCTCTTCACCGGCAGCCCGTCGAACGTCTGCCCGAGCCTCTACGGCGGCCCGCCGCCTCGGCCGGGTAATCTCGCGGATCCGCGGCGCGATGCCACCACGCTCCCGCTGATGCGGCGAGCGATCGCCGCCGGTGTTCCGTTCTTCGCCATCTGCCGCGGGATCCAGGAACTCAACGTGGCGCTCGGCGGCACGCTCCACCAGCAGCTGCACGAGCTGCCGGGGCGCGCCGACCACCGCTCCGACAAGAGCCGGCCCTGGGCCGAGCGCTACGAGCCACGCCACCGGGTCCGGCTGCGGCCCGGGGGCCTGCTTCAGCGGCTCCTCGACGGCGCCGAGACGATCCTGGTCAACTCGCTGCACGGCCAGGGGATCGACCGGCTCGCGCCCGGCCTCGTCGTGGAGGCCGTGGCGGACGACGGCACGATCGAGGCGGTGCGCGTCGAGGGCGCCCGAGCCTTCGCCCTCGGCGTTCAGTGGCATCCCGAGTGGCGGGTGCTCGAGGACCCGGTCTCCCGGCTGCTCTTCAGGGCATTCGGCGAGGCGGTGCGCAACCGTGAGCGGGCGCGAGCCGCAACGGGCTGAGGCGCCCCGCCGGGTGGCCGGATTTTTCCCTCGCCCGGACCTCGCGCTTCCCTTATAATCTAAGCGGAAGCCAGAGCTCGTAGGGGATCGAGACGTCTCCTCCCACCGCCTCCCTGCTTCGAACGTCGGCGTGATGGCCTGCTGCGGTCCGGTGTGCGAGTCCCTCGCTTCGCCCATCCTCGGGGCACGTCTAGACCACGGTATCAGGGAAATCGTGGACCTTTCGGATCGGATCGATTCGTTTCGGGCTGCCTGTCTTCCGCTGTCGTCAACGTGCCCTGGACCCAATCGATGTCACGCAAGCTTTTCGTTGCGAACTTCCCCTTCACCACCACCGTCGAGCAGCTCACCAACCTTTTCAGTGCCCACGGCGAAGTCGTCTACGCCAAGATCGCGACCGATCGGGAAACCGGCAAGTCGCGCGGCTTCGGCTTCATCGAGATGGGCACGCCCGAGCAGGCCGAGACCGCCATCCGCGAGCTCGACGGTTACCAGATGAACGGCCGGAGCATCGCCGTGCGTTTGGCCGAGGAGCGCGGCGGTCCTGGTGGTCCGGGTGGCGGTCCCCGGGGACCGCGCGGTCCCCGACCGGGCGGTCCGGGGGGCGGCGGTTACGGTGGACCGCGCGGTGGCTTCGGCGACCGCGGCGGACCCGGTGGAGGCTTCGGTGGACCGCGTGGTCCCCGCGGGCCGCGCTCCGGTGGTGGCGGATACGGCGGCCCACGCGGCGGCGGTGATTACTGACCCGGTCCCGATCGACCGGTCGGAGGGCGGCCCCCGGGCCGCCCTTCTCGTCTCAACGGACCACCAGGATGGGCGGACCGAGCGCTTCCTCGTCGATCTCGACCCCGAGGCCGAGCGCCGTCGGCGCTCGGATCCGACCGGCCACCCGGCGTAGCGGATCGAGCGCGACCGAGCGACCGACATAGCTGTTGAAGTCGGTCGCCGAGAAGCGGAACGGCTCGGGCGTACTGTGCGCGAGATGCGCGATCGCCGCGGTCGTCACGTCCCCGCCCCAACTGTCCTCGATGGTCATGGCGATGCCGAGCTCGACGCAAAGATCGCGGGCGAGCCGGGTCGGTCGCAGACCACCGAACTTGGCGATCTTGAGGTTGACGACATCGGCCGCCCCGGCACGCCAAGCGGCGAGCAGTGCCCCGACGCCGTCGACGATCTCGTCGAGCACCATCGGATGATCACAGGCCCGACGGACGATCAGGCACTCCTCGAGGGTCGCGCAGGGCTGTTCGATGTACAGATCCAGTTCTCGCACCGCGCGCACGACGCGGAGCGCTTCGTGTGGCAGCCAGCCGGTGTTGGCATCCGCCACCAGGACCTCGCCGCCATCGAGAACGGCACGCACCGCCCGGATCCGCTCGATGTCGACGTCCGGCTCGCCACCGACCTTGAGTTGGAACCGCCGATAGCCCTCGTCTCGGTAGCGCACCACCGCTGCCGCCGTCGCCTCCGGAGTGTCCTGCGAGATCGCCCGGTAAAGTTCGACCGCCTCGCCATCGGTGCCCCCCAAGAGGGTCGCGAGTGGCACGCCCTGGGCGCGCGCGGCGAGATCGTGGCAGGCCATGTCGAGCGCCGACTTGACGAACGGGTGGCCCTTGAGGGCCCTGGCCATGCGCCGGTGGACGAGGTCGAGGTCGCGCGGATCGCAGCCCAAGAGCGCAGGCCCGACCTCGGCGAGACCGGTTCGCGCACCGGCGGCATAGGCCGGAAGATAGGCCGGACCGAGCGGGCAGATCTCGCCCCAGCCGACCAGCCCGTCGTCGGTGGCGACCGACACGAGGGTGCTGTCGAAGCGCTCGACCGCGCGGCCGTCGGCCCAGGCGTAGCTCCCTTCGAGCAACGGCAACTCGACCGCGAACACGCGGATCTCACGGATGCGCAAGGACTCGTCCTCCCGTGTGCACGGCGGCCCGGCGAGCCGGGTCGCGTTGACCCCGTAGCGACCCATCCCTACATAGGCGGGGCGGTCGGACCCTGCACCCATCGAGCCTTCATGATCGTCGAACTCAACGCGCGATCGCGGGAGATCTTCCGCCGGATCGTCGATGCTTATGTCGAGACCGGCGAGCCGGTCGGCTCGCGGACGATCTCGCGCCGCCTCGACGAGCATCTGAGCCCCGCTACGATCCGCAACGTCATGGCCGATCTCGAGGAGGCTGGCCTCCTCTTCGCTCCCCATACCTCCGCCGGCCGGTTGCCGACCGAATTGGGCCTGCGGCTCTACGTCGACGGGCTGCTCGAAGCGGGACCCTTACCCGAAGCCGAGCGGCGGATGATCGAAAGCCGGCTCGCGGGCTCGGGCCGAAGCGTCGAGGCCGTGTTGCGCGAAGCCACCGAAACCCTCTCGAGCCTCGCCCGCTGCGCCGGGCTGGTCGCTTCGCCGACGGCCGACCGGCCGTTCAAGCATGTCGAGTTCGTGCCCCTCTCGCCCGGTCGCGCCCTGGTCATCCTGGTGACCGACAACGGCCTCGTCGAGAACCGGGTGATCGAGGTCCCGGTCGGCATGCCCACCTCGACCCTGGTCGAGGCGGGCAACTACCTGACGACCCGGCTCGCCGGGCGCAGCTTCGACGAGGCCTGCCGTCTGATCCGAACCGAGATCGAGGAGCGACGCACCCAGCTCGACGAGCTCTCGCAGCGCCTCGTGGCGAGCGGCCTCGCCACCTGGGCGGAGGACATCCAGCGCGAGGGCGGCATCCTGCTCGTGCGCGGCCAAGCGCATCTCCTCGAAGACGTCACCAACCTGGTCGAACTCGAGCGGATCCGTTCCCTGTTCGAGCAGATCGAGGCCAAGAAGAACGTGCTCCGCCTCGTCGAGCTGACCCAGCGCGCCAAAGGCGTGCAGATCTTCATCGGGCGTGAGAACGAGCTGTTCGGCCTTTCGGGCTGTTCGACCATCGTCGCACCCTACCGGGCCGGCGACGGCCGACGCTCGACAGTGGTGGGGGCGATCGGCGTGATCGGCCCGACCCGCCTCGACTATGCGCGAGTCATCCCGGTCGTCGACTACACGGCACGGGTCGTGAGCCGCATGTTGGGAACCCCGGAAAGCGAGCTCGAATGATGCAGAACGAGAAGCAGCAGGAGCAACCCGCCGCGGCGCCGCCCGCCGGTGGGGAAAGCCCCGACACGACCGCCCCGACCCCGGCCCCGACGGCGGAGACGGTGGTCGCCCTCAACGCCGAGATCGCGAGCTTGAACGATCGCCTGATGCGGGCCCTGGCCGAGGTCGAGAACGTCCGCCGCCAGAAGGAACGGGAGCTCGACGAGGCACGCAAATACGCGATCACCGCCTTCGCCCGCGGCCTGCTCGAAGTGGCCGACAATCTCCGCCGTGCGCTCGCCGCGGTGCCCCCCGGGGCGGAGGGTCGCGACCCGCTCTTCCAGACCCTCCTGACCGGCGTCGAGATGACCGAGCGTACGCTCTTGGCACTGTTCGAGAAACACCGGATCGCCAAGGTCCAGCCCGAGCGCGGCGCGCGCTTCGATCCGGCGCTGCACCAAGCCATGTACGAGGTGCCGACCGCGGAGCTACCGCCCGGCTCGATTGCCGAGGTCCTGCAGCCCGGTTATGTGCTCGCCGACCGGCTGCTGCGGCCGGCGCTCGTCGGCGTTGCCAAGGCACCTGCGCCGAGCGAGGCCGGCAAGGCCGCGGGTGGCGCCGTCGATACCCAGGTTTGAGGCGCAGAGGCGCCCGGTCGCCGGGGCTGCGCGGGGAGCGCTCATGGACAAGAAAGTCCGCAAAGTCGTGCTCGCCTATTCGGGCGGGCTCGACACATCGGTCATCCTGCGCTGGCTCAAGGAAACCTATGGCTGCGAGGTCGTGACCTTCACCGCCGACCTCGGGCAAGGTGAGGGGG
>JAILZQ010000246.1 GCA_023512415.1 Geminicoccaceae bacterium
ATGTGATCGGCCAGCACGCCCTTGAACAGGCCGAAGAACAGCGCGGAGATCTCGCCGAGACGCGAAGGCCCCGCGATCCAGCCGATTGCGATCCCTCCGGTGAGCAGCACGACGCTCTTTCCGAGCATCACTTCGTGAAGCGTGGCGCCCCAGGGCGCGGCGGGTCCCGCGGCGGCGTGGCGCGCGAGCAGGATGCCGACGACGATCCCCGGAGCCTCGAGCACGGCTGCGAAAAGCGGCAGGTGCCCCTCGTAGGCGATTCCTCGCTCGGTGAGGTAGGCGATGCCCACCGCGAACGTGACCACGCTCACCGAGCCGTAGTGCGCGGCGAGCGAGCCCGCATCGTAGGGATCGAGCCGGCCGGCGCGCCGCAGCACCGGAAAGGCCGCGAGCGGCAGCGCCGCGCCGAAGGCCGCGACCACCGCGGCCTGGCCGAGCACGGTCGCGGCGGGCAGGCGCGAGATCTCCACGCCCCCCTTCAGGCCGATCGCGAGCAGGAGATAGATGCTCAGCGTCTCGTAGAGCGCGCCCGGCAGCCTGAGATCGGAGCGGCACAGGCGCGCGAGCACGCCGAGCAAGAAAAAATAGACGGCGATATCCATGGGGCGGGGTACGGCGCGATTATATCCTCGTCCTGCACCGGGCGCTCACCGCGGCGCGTGCCGGGCGGACCGTGCGCCGGCTGTGCGAGATCGACACCTACCGGATGCTCGCGCTCATGGCCTACCCGGTCGCCCAGGCGCACGGCCCGGTCTTGGGCGGCCTCGAGCAGCGGCTGCACGAGATCCTCGACGAGATGGCCCGAGCGAGCGGGGCCGCGGCCGAGCGGGCCGTTCTCGAGCGGATGACTGCGCTTTCGCGTGAGGTCGAGCGGCTCATCGACGCGAACGCCTTCCGCTTCGCGGCCGGCAAGGCGTACCATCGGATCGTCCAGCAGCGGCTCGCCGAGCTGCACGAGGCCTCGATCTCGGGCTATCAGCGGCTGACCCCGTTCCTGGAGCGCCGGCTGGGCCCGGCCATGGCGACTTGCGCCGCGACCGAGGAGCGGGTCGAGAGCCTCGCCCGCCGGCTCGCGCGGGCGATCGATCTCTTGCGCACCCGCATCGACGTCGCCCTCGAGGCCCAGAACCAGGAGATCCTCGAGGGCATGGCCGAACGGACCAAGGCCCAGCTCCGCCTGCAGGAGACGGTCGAGGGCCTGTCGGTCGTGGCGATCAGTTACTACGCGCTCTCGGTGCTCGCGAAAGTGGTCGAGCCTTTGGCCTCGCACCTTTTCGGGATCGACGAGGCGGTCGTGGTCGCGGTCCTCGCCCCGATCGTCGTGGTCCTCGTCTGGCTCGGCCTGCGCCGGATCCGCGCGCGGATCGCCGCCGGCCGATGAGCGGGCCCGCTGCGCGCGCCGGGCTCGAGCGCCGCGCCGACCCGGGGCTCGTCTGGATCTTCGGCTACGGCTCGTTGATGTGGCGGCCGGATTTCCGCTTCGAGCGGTCCGCCCCGGCCCGGCTCGAGGGTTGGCACCGGGCGCTCTGCATCCGCTCGGAGCATTGGCGCGGCACGCCCGAGCGACCCGGCTGCGTGCTGGGCCTCGCTCCGGGCGGTTCCTGCGTGGGGCGCGCCTTCGCGATCGCCGCGGCCGAGCAGGCGGCGATCCTAGCGGCCCTCGACGCCCGCGAGAACGTGCGCGGCTATCTCTACGAGCGTCGGCTTTTGCCCGTGACCCTCCTGGATACGGGGAGGGTCGTGCCGGCCTGGACCTATCTCGCCCGCACCGAGGATCCGCGCTTCGAGCGCGACCTGCCGCGCGCCGAGCTCGTCCGCCGACTGCGCACCGCGCACGGCCGGGGCGGCAGCAATCTCGATTACCTGCGCGAGACCGTGGCGCACCTGGCCGAGCTCGGCATCCGCGAGGGCGAACTCGAATCCCTCCTGACCGAAGCGCTCGGCGAGCCCTCGCCTTCACCTCCGGCGCGCTGAGCTGCGGCCGTCAGACGAGCTTCGTCTTCGGCACGGGCGGCTCGTCCCAGCATCCCGGCACGGTCTGGTCGAAATCGACGAGCGCGCCGGTCATCATCCCGCTCTCCGCGGAGCACAAAAAGGCCACGGCACGGGCGACCTCGGCGGGCTCGAGCAGCCGACCGAAGGGCCGGCCGGCGGCGGCTTTTTCGAGCCAGTCGGCGGGCGCGTCGTGCGCCTTCTTCTGGATCGCGTGCTCGCCCGGGGTGTTCATCCAGCCGATGTTCAACCCGTTGACCCGAATCCGGTGCGGCAGGACCGAAAACGCGACGTTCTTGGTCAAGGCGCCGAGCATCGTCTTGGTCGCCGAATAGACCGTGAGGAAGGATTGACCGCCGTGCGCCGAGGTCGAGAGGATGTTGACGATCGACCCTTCGATCTTCTGGTCGAGCATCACCCGGATCGCGTCCTGCATCAAGAAGAAGGGGGCGCGGACGTTGACCGCGACGAGCCGGTCGAAGAGCTCGGGGCTCGTGTTCACCACGGTGCCGCGGTCGGTCAGCGCTGCGGCGTTGACGAGACAATCGACCCGGCCGAAGGCGCCCTCGCAGGCCGGAACGATCCGCCGGACGGCGTCGAGCTCGGAAAGATCGGCCTGGACGAACAGCGCACGCGCCCCCTCGGCCTCGAGCGCATCGGCGACCTTGCGCCCCCGCTCGCGGTCGCGGCCGACCAGCACGATCCCCGCCGCCCCGCGCGCCACGAACAGCCGGGCGATCGCCTCGCCGAGGCCCTGCGTGCCGCCGGTCACGATCGCGACCTTGCCCTCGAGCTGCCGATCCATCCGCTGCCTCCCTTCCGGCCCGTCGGCCAAGCTAGCAGCGGCCGGGTCGACCCTCCAGCGGTCGACAGGCCCGGGCGGGCCGCCTAGAAAAGCTCGGGGGAGAGGGGAGAGGCGCATGCGGGCTCTCGACGGCAAGGTCGCGATCGTCACCGGCTCGACGAGCGGCATCGGGCTCGGCATCGCCCGGGCCCTCGCCGCCCAGGGCTGCGCGATCCTGCTCAACGGCTTCGGCGAGGCGCCGATGATCGCGCGGCTGCGCGACCGGCTCGCCGACGAACACGGCGTGCGGGTCGCCTACGACGGCGCCGACATGGCCCGGCCGGAGCAGATCGCCGCCATGATCGAGCACGCCACGGGCGAGCTCGGCCGGGTCGACATCCTGGTCAACAATGCCGGCATCCAACACGTCGCGCCCGTCCACGAATTCCCGCTCGAGCGTTGGGATGCGGTGATCGCGGTCAACCTCTCGGCCGCCTTCCACGCGATCCGCGCGGCCCTGCCGCAGATGCTCGAGCGCAACTGGGGCCGGATCGTCAACATCGCCTCGGCCCACGGGCTCGTCGCGAGTGTCCACAAATCCGCCTATGTCGCGGCCAAGCACGGTCTCGTGGGCCTCACGAAGGTGGTCGCGCTGGAGACCGCCAGGACCGGCGTCACCTGCAACGCGATCTGCCCCGGCTGGGTCTCGACGCCTCTGGTCCAAAAGCAGATCGACGACCGGGCGGCGCGCGAGGGGGTGCCCGTCGCCGAGGCCAAGCGCGCGCTCTTGGCCGAAAAGCAGCCGAGCCAGGAGTTCGTCACCCCCGAGCAGATCGGCGCGCTCACGGTCTTCCTCTGCTCGGAAGCGGCCGCCCAGATCCGCGGCGCCGCCCTTCCGGTCGACGGCGGCTGGACCGCCCAGTGAGCGAGCCCCCGACCCGGATCGACCTGGCACTGCAGGGCGGTGGGTCGCACGGGGCGTTCACTTGGGGCGTGCTCGACCGGCTGCTCGAGGAAGGGGGGCTCGAGATCGTCGGCATCGCGGGCACCTCCGCGGGTGCCGTGAACGCCGTCGTGATCGCCTCGGGCCTGCTCGCGGGC
>JAILZQ010000026.1 GCA_023512415.1 Geminicoccaceae bacterium
GGTCTCGGCCGGGAGCGGCCCGGGCCGGTCGAGCCAGCCCTCGAGCCAGCGCCAGCCCGCGAAGGTGGCGATCACGAGCAGGAGGGCGAGGACGCCGAGGCCGCCCGCGAGCCGGGCGACGAGCCGCATGGCCGTTCAGCCGAGCTCCGGCCGGGTGACGATCAAGGTGGCGTTGGTGCCGCCGAAGCCGAACGAGTTGGAGAGTGCGGCGCGGACCTCGCGCCGGCGCGCGCGGTGCGGGACGAGGTCCATGCCCTCGGCCCCCTCGCAAGGATTGTCGAGGTTGAGCGTCGGCGGCACGACCTGGTCGCGGATCGCCAGGATCGAAAAGATCGCCTCGACCGCGCCGGCCGCCCCGAGAAGGTGGCCGATCGCCGATTTCGTGGAAGACATCGAGAGCTTCTCGGCAGCCGGGCCGAACAGCCGGCGGACCGCACCGAGCTCGATCTCGTCACCCAAGGGCGTGCTCGTGCCGTGGGCGTTGATGTAGTCGATGTCCTCGGGCCCGAGCCCGGCATTGGCGAGGGCTGCGCGCATCGAGCGGAAGCCGCCGTCGCCGTCGGGGGCCGGGGCGGTGACGTGGTGCGCGTCGCCCGACAGCCCGTAGCCCCTGATCTCGGCGTAGATCTTGGCGCCGCGTGCCTTGGCCCGCTCGAGCTCCTCGAGCACGACGATGCCCGCGCCCTCGGCCATGACGAAGCCGTCGCGGTCGCGGTCCCAGGGCCGCGAGGCTTTCTCCGGGGTGTCGTTGAACCGGGTCGAGAGCGCGCGGGCGGCAGCGAAGCCGGCGATCCCGAGCCGGCAGACCGCGGCCTCGGTACCGCCCGCGACCATGAGATCGGCATCGCCGAGCGCGATGAGCCGGGCGGCGTCGCCGATCGCGTGCGCGCCGGTCGAGCAGGCGGTCACGACCGAGTGGTTCGGCCCCTTGAGGCCGAAGCGGATCGAGACCTGCCCCGAGACCAGGTTGATGAGGCAGGCGGGGATGAAGAACGGGCTCACCCGCCGCGGCCCTTTGGCCTCGAGCTCGACCGCCGTCTCGGCGATCGTCTTGAGCCCGCCGATGCCCGAGCCGATCAGCACCCCGGCCCGCTCGCGCTCCTCCTCGCTCGCCGGCTGCCAACCCGAATCGGTGAGGGCTTCCTTGGCGGCGGCGATCCCGTAGACGATGAAGAGGTCGTTCTTCCGCAGGTCCTTGGGCTCGACGTAGTCGGTCGCCCGGAACAGGCCGGGGCCGTCTCCCGTGGGGACGAGCCCCGCGATCTTGGCCGGCAGATCGGAGGTGTCGAACTGGTCGATCCGGCGGATCCCGCTCTCGCCGGCGAGGAGCCGCCGCCAGCTCGTCTCGACCCCGTTGCCCAACGGTGTCACGAGGCCGAGACCGGTGACCACGACCCTGCGCAGCACGGCGTCCCTCTCCCCGGACCGACGGGTCCCGCTCAGGTGTTGGCGTGCTCTTGGATGTAGGCGATCGCGTCCTTGACGGTCTGGATCTTCTCGGCGGCGTCGTCCGGGATCTCGACCCCGAACTCCTCCTCGAAAGCCATCACGAGCTCGACCGTGTCGAGGCTGTCGGCGCCCAGATCGTCGACGAACTTGGCGTTCTCGACGACCTTGGCCTCGTCGACGCCCAGATGCTCGACCACGATCTTCTTCACGCGCTCGGCGATGTCGCTCATGAGGGGCTCTCCGTGGAAGCGCTTCCGCTGGTGGCTCTCGGGCCGGGCCGTTCGAGACGGCCGGGCTTGTACACGAGGCGGGGGGGCTTGGCCAGCGCGCGGCCGGCCCGCCGCCCGGACCCGCCGCTCAGATCATCGCCATCCCGCCGTTGACGTGGAGGGTCTGGCCGGTGACCCAGCCGGCCTCGCTCGAGGCCAGGTACAGGACCGCGGCGGCCACGTCCTCGGGCGTCCCGAGCCGGCCGGTCGGGATCCGCTCGATCAGCGCCGCGCGCTGCTTCTCGCCCAAAGCCTCGGTCATCGCCGTGACGACGAAGCCGGGCGCCACGCAATTGACGGTGATCCCGCGGCTCGCGACTTCGGCCGCGAGCGCTTTCGTGAGCCCGACGAGCCCGGCCTTGGCGGCGGCGTAGTTGGCCTGGCCGGGGTTGCCGGTCGCCCCGACGATCGAGCCGATGTTGACGATCCGGCCGTAGCGCCGCCGCATCATGCCCTTCAAGGCCGCGCGGGCGAGCCGGAAACAGGCCCCGAGATCGGTGTCGATCACGGTCTGCCAATCCTCGTCCTTCATCCGCACGGCGAGCTGATCGCGGGTGAGACCGGCATTGTTGACCAGGATGTCGAGCCCGCCCGCCTGCTCGGCGACCGCCACGAGGGCGTCCGCCGCACCCGGCTCGGAAAGATCGCCCACCGCCACGAGTGCCCGCTCGCCGAGTTCGCGGGCGAGCGCATCGAGTGCCTCGCGCCGCCGACCGGCGAGCACCACGGCGGCGCCGGCGCGGTGCAGGGTCCGGGCGATCGCCCCGCCGATCCCGCCCGAGGCACCGGTCACGAGCGCCGTCCTGCCGGAAAGCTCGAACATCGCGGGCCCCTTCAGCCGGCGAGCGCAGCCACGGCGGCGTCGAGCTCGCCCGGCTCGCCGACCGAGAGGACGCGGGCGCCCGGCACACCGCGCTTGGCGAGCCCCGAGAGCACTTTGCCGGGCCCCAGCTCGAGGACGAGGTCGACCCCCATGCGGGCCATCGCGGCCATGCTCTCGCGCCAGCGGACCCGGCCGGTCACCTGCCGGACCAGCAGCTCGGGAAGCAGCGTCGGGTCGCGCACCGGCTCGGCCGTGACGTTGGCCACCAGCGGCACCGCGGGCTCGGCGAAGCGGGTCGCGGCCAAAGCCGGGGCGAGTTCCTCGGCGGCCGGGGCCATCAGCGCGCAATGGAACGGGGCCGAGACCTGGAGCATGACGGCGCGCTTGGCACCGCGCTCCCTGGCGAGCGCCACCGCCCGCTCGACCGCCGCCACGTGGCCGCTCACCACCGCTTGGCCGTCGGCATTGTCGTTGGCGAGCTGGCAGACCTCGTCCCCCGCCGCTTCGGCCGCGATCGCCACGACCAACGCCGCCTCGAGCCCGAGGATCGCGGCCATCGCCCCGGTGCCCGGCGGGGTCGCGCGCTGCATCGCAGCACCCCGCAGCCGCAACAGCCGGGCGGCGTCGGCGAGGCCCAGGGCACCGGCCGCGACGAGCGCGCTGTACTCGCCGAGCGAATGCCCGGCCACGCAGACGAGCCGTTCGGCGAGCGGCCTGCCGAGCCGTTCCTCGAGCGCGCGGACGGCCGCGATCGAGGTCGCGAGCAGCGCCGGCTGGGCGTTCTCGGTGAGCGTGAGTGTCTCCTGCGGTCCCTCGAAGATCACCGCCGAAAGCCGCTCGCCGAGGGCCTCGTCGACCTCCTCGAAGACGGCGCGGGCGGCCGGCGAAGCATCGGCCAGGGCCCGGCCCATGCCCGCGGTCTGCGAGCCCTGGCCGGGGAACACGGCGGCGGGTCGGGTCACGGAAAGATTCCAAGCGCAGCGGCGCCGCGCCGGCTCATGCGGTCGCGGCCGTCGCCTGTCAAGCACACGGTGGTCACAGAGCGCCCCGAGCCTTGCGCGCCCGATCGCGCCCTGTATAGTGCCGCGGCCACCGCGCGGGGCGGGACGACCTGCCACGGCCTCGAGGCGCGGTGCTCCGATCGGACGGAGCGGCGACGCGGTCGGCGCTCCGTTCGTGCATTTCGAGACCACCTGGAGCCTTCATGCCCTTCTACGAGCACACGCTGATCGCGCGCCCCGACCTCACCTCCCAGCAGGCCCAGAGCCTCGGCGAGACGATCGCCCAACTCGTCACCGAGCAGGGCGGCAAGGTCACCAAGACCGAGTATTGGGGGCTGCGCAACCTCGCCTACCGGGTCAAGAAGAACCGCAAAGGCCACTATCTCCACTTCAACATCGACGCGCCGGCCGCGGCGGTGATCGAGCTCGAACGGACCGAGCGGATCAACGAAGACATTCTGCGCTATCTGACCGTTCGGGTCGACAAGCTCGACGACGGCCCCTCGCCCGTCATGCTCGCCAAGGCGAGCCGCGACGAGCGGTCGCGCCGCGACCGGGAGGGCCGCGGTGAGCGGGAGGTCCGGGGCGAGCGAGAGGAACAGCCCAAGGGTGAGCGCGAGGCGCGCGAGGATCGGATCTGAGGTCGCGGGAGCACGAGGATGAACGAGCAGATCGAGGGCGGCGAAGGGCTGGGCGAGCGCCGGCGGTCCGTCGAGCCGCCGA
The DNA here is from genome assembly GCA_023512415.1 of Geminicoccaceae bacterium. Classification (GTDB taxonomy): domain Bacteria; phylum Pseudomonadota; class Alphaproteobacteria; order Geminicoccales; family Geminicoccaceae; genus JANXAZ01. Next base: position 4,266 of record JAILZQ010000026.1, read on the forward strand.
ACATCACCATCCGCCGGCCGTTCTTCCGCCGGCGCAAGGCGAGCCCCTTCGCCCACGCCGAGGCGCCGAAGATCGACTACAAGGACGTCAAGCTCCTGCAGCGTTTCATCTCGGAGCGCGGCAAGATCGTCCCGCGGCGGATCACCGCGGTGACCGCCAAGGAACAGCGGGCGCTCGCGCTGGCGATCAAACGGGCGCGCGAGCTCGCGCTGCTGCCCTTCGTGGCGCGCTGAGAGGAACGAGGCCCAACGCGATGGACGGGCGTGCCGTGGCGATCACGGCGCTGGCCGGGGTCGCCAGCGGCCTCGTCTTCCTGTCGATGATCCAGGGCGGCGGGTTGCTGCCGATCGCGGGCTACTTCGTCCAGCTGCCGATCCTGCTCTGCGGCCTGGGATTGGGGCCGCTGTCCGCGGCCCTCGCCTCGGCCGGCGCGCTCGGCACGACCTTGCTCGCCTCCGGCCTCGTGGCGGCGGCGGTGCTCGTGATCGTCCAGCTCGCCCCGGCGGTGCTGCTGAGCCGCCGGGCCCTCCTCTGGCGCGCCGAGGGGCAGCGCATCGAATGGTACCCGCTCGGCCGGCTGGCGACGGACACCGCACTCTACGTGGGCGCCGCCACGCTCGCCGCCCTCGCCTGGCTCGAGACCGCCGGCTCGGGTGTCGAGACGCTGGCCCGGCTGCTCGCGGCGCATCTGGCGGCCGGGCTCGGCGGACCGGCGGCCGCCCCCGCCCTCGAAGGATGGCTCGCCCGCTGGCTCGTCTGGTTGCCCGGGATCGTGGCTCTTTCCTGGCTCGCGATGATCTGGACCAACGCGGCCCTCGCCCAGGCGCTGCTGGTCCGCTCCGGGCGGGCCCGCCGGCCGAGCCCGGCGCTCGCCGAGCTCGTCCTGCCGCGCTGGGTCGTGCCGGTGACGCTCGGCGCGCTGGTGGCGAGCCGCCTCCTCGGCGGCGCTGCAGGCTTCGCCGCGACCGTCGTGCTGCTGTTGGGTGGTGCCCTGCTGTTCCTCGCCGGGCTCGCGGTCCTGCACGCGCTCGTAGCCGCGCGCCGACTCGGCCGGGCACCCCTCGTCGTGCTCTATCTGTCGTTGCTGCTGTTCAGCTGGCCGCTCGTGCTGGTCGTCGCGGCCCTCGGCCTCGCCGAGGAGCTGGTCGGCCTGCGGCGCCGGCTCGCCTGAATCGGAGGACCGGAACCATGCAGATCATCCTTCTGGAGCGGGTGCCGAAGCTCGGCCAGATGGGCGACGTCGTCAAGGTGAAGGACGGCTACGCCCGCAATTTCCTGATCCCCAAGGGCAAAGCGGTGCGGGCGACGGAGCAGGCGCTGGCCGAGTTCGCCAAGCGCCGCGTGGAGCTCGAGGCGCGCAACCTGCAACGCAAGCAGGAGGCGCAGGCCATGGCGGTGCGGGTCGACGGCCAGAGCGTGACCGTGCTGCGCCAGGCGAGCGAGACCGGCCAGCTTTACGGCTCGGTGACGGCGCGGGACATCGCCGAGGCGTTCGGTGCCGCCGGCATCAAGCTCGACCGCCAGCAGGTGCGGCTCGACCAGCCGATCAAAACGCTCGGGCTGCACTCGGTGATCGTCGCGCTGCACCCCGAGGTCGAGGTGACGGTCACGGTCAATGTCGCCCGCTCGCCCGAGGAGGCCGACATCCAGGCCGGCAAGCTGCCGCCTTCCGGCCCCGGCGAGGGCGAGGGGCTCGAGGAGGGCGAGGCGGCGTGAGCCGCCCGCGCGCGGGGGATCGCATGGCCGAGGCGCGTCCGAACGAGGAGGAGAAGGGCGGCAAGCCCGTCGCGGTCGTCAAGAAGTACGCCAACCGGCGACTCTACAACACGGCGACGAGCTCCTACGTCACCCTCGACGAGCTCGCCCAGATGGTCCGTGCCGGGCAAGACTTCGTCGTCTACGACGCCAAGAGCGGCGACGACATCACCCGCTCGGTCCTGACCCAGATCATCCTCGAGGAGGACGCCAAAGGCAGGAACCTCCTGCCGATCGGCTTCTTGCGTCAGCTCATCAGCTTCTACGACGATCAGCTGCACGCCTTCCTGCCGCGCTACCTCGAGATGAGCATGGAGAATTTCGCCCGGCACCAGGACCAGATCCGCGCCTACATGGAACAGACCTTCGGTCGGTTCTTCCCGTTCGGCCCGCTCGAGGACATGGCCCGGCAGAACCTCGCCATGTTCCAGCGCGCCGCCTCGATGTTCGGGCCGTTCGGCCCGCCCGGCGAAGCGGCCCGCACCGACGCTCCGGACGCGGCCCCGGCGCCACCCACTCCGCCGCGAGCCGATCTCGGCGAGCAGATGAAAGAGCTCGAGAACCGGCTCGAGGCGATGCAGCGCCAGCTCGAGGCGCTCGCCCGCGCCGCCGCCAAGGGCGGCTCCGAAGGTTCCTGAGGCCGGGTCGCCGCCCGCCCGCGGCCGGGCCCTCAGAGGGCGAAGCTCACGAGGCTGCTCCAGTACCGCTCGAGGCTCTGCAGGGTTCGGTTGAGCTGCTTGAGTTCCTCTTCGGTGGCGATCCGTCCTTCGATCTGCGCCGCGTTGCGGGCGTAGAGCTCGTCGATCTTGGCGGTGAGCTCGAGCCCCTTCTGCGAGAGCCTGACCCGGGTCATCCGCCGATCGTGCGCCGAGCGCTCCTGCAAGAGATAACCGTTCTCGACCAGTTTCTTGACGTTGTAGGAGACGTTCGAGCCCAGATAATAGCCGCGAGCGGTGAGCTCGCCCACGGTCAGCTGATCGACGTTGATGTTGAACAGGATCAAGGTCTGGACGTTGTTGATGTCTTCGATGCCGAGCCGGTCGAGCTCGGCCTTGATCACGTCGAGGAAGCGGCGGTGGAGGCGTTCGATGAGCCTCGTGGTCTGGACGTAATGCTCTTTCACGGGTCGCCCTCGGCGAGGCGGCCGGCCGGGCGGGGGCCGCGTCCGACCTAGCGCGTGCGTTTAGTTGGCCTTTGCACCGATCATCGTCATGATTGCAGAAAAATCCAGCCCCTCTGTCGCTTGCGAGGCGAACAAGTTGTAAAGCTGATACGCTCCGGCGCCCAGGGGCGTGCGGGCACCCACGGCTTGCGCCGCTTCCTGGGCGAGTTTCAGGTCCTTGCGCATCATCGCCACCGTGAAACCGGGGGTATAGCCGCGGTTGGCGGGCGAGGCGGGAACCGGGCCCGGCACCGGGCAGTAGCTCGTCAAGGACCAGCATTGGCCCGAGCTCTTCGAAGCGATCTCGAACAAGGTCTCGTGCGCGAGACCGAGCTTCTCGGCGAGCGCCATGGCCTCGCACACCGAGATCATCTGGATGCCCAGCATCATGTTGTTGCAGATCTTGGCGGCCTGGCCGTTGCCCGAGGGGCCGGCGTGGATCACCGCCTTGCCCATGGCCCCGAGGATCGGTCGCCCCCGCTCGAAGGCGGCCGGATCGCCCCCCACCATGAAGGTGAGCGTCCCGGCCGTGGCCCCGCCGACCCCGCCCGAGACGGGTGCGTCGAGCATGGCGAAGCCCTTCGCCGAAGCGGCCTCGGCCACCGCCCGGGCGGTCGCGACGTCGATCGTCGAGCAGTCGATCAAGAGGGCCCCGGCCGGTGCCGACTCCAGAACCCCGCCCGGCTCCAGATAGGCCGCCCGCACGTGCCGTCCCTCGGGCAGCATCGAGATCACGACCTCGGCCTCGCGGACCGCCTCGGCGATCGAGCCCGCGGGCGCACCACCCGCCGCGGCGAGGCGCTCGCCGGCCGCCGCGACCGGATCGAAGCCACGGACCGCGTGTCCCGCCTTGAGCAGATTGGCGGCCATGGGGCCGCCCATGTTGCCGAGTCCCAGGAAGCCGATCCGGGCCATCCTCCCCTCCCCGGCCGCCCGATGCGGCCGCTCAGATCCCCTCCCAGTCGAGGGCGAGATCGCCTTCCGGGATCGGCGCGAAGAACCGCTCGACCTCGGCCTCGTCGACCGCTTCGAGCGACGGATGCCGCCAGCGCGGCCGCTTGTCCTTGTCGATCAGGAGCGCGCGCACGCCTTCGGCGAACTCGCCCGATTCGAGAACGTGCCGCACCATCCGATATTCGAGGCGCAGGCACTCTTCGAGCCCGGCACCCGCACCGCGCCGGAGCTGGGCGAAGGTGAGCCGCACCGCGAGCGGCGACTTTTCCCGCAAGAGCGCGAGCTGCTCGCGGCCCCAGCCGGTGGCCTCGCGCTCCAGCCGGTCGACGAGTTCGGCGAAGCTCTCGGCCGCGAAGATCGCCCGGATCGTGCTCACCCGCGAGGAAAGCGTGCCGGGCTCGCTCGGCGCCACGCCGAGCTCCCGCAAGGCCGCACCCAGAGCCGCCGGCACCTCACCCGGGCCGGCGGCGACCAGCCGTGCTTCGAACTCGAGCAGCCGGGCGGCGGGGACGAAGTGGGTCGCGAGGCCGGCCAGGAGCGCATCGGCCGCGCCGAGCCGGGCACCGGTGAGCCCGAGATACATCCCGAGCCCCGGCGGGCAGGCGTTCAAGAAGAAGGTGGCGCCGATGTCGGGGAAGAAGCCGATCCCCGTCTCCGGCATCGCCAAGAGCGTGTGCTCGGTGGCGATCCGATGCGAGCCGTGGATCGAGATCCCGCATCCCCCGCCCATCGTCACGCCGTTGAGGAGCGCGATCCAAGGCTTGGGGAAGCGGGCGATCCGCCAGTTCATCCGGTACTCGTCGCGGAAGAAGGGGAGTGCTGCGGCCACGCCCTCGCGGCGCACCGTCTCGACCACCGCGCGCACGTCGCCGCCGGCGCAGAACGCCCGGCCCGGTGCCGCCTTGACCAGCACCGCCTCGACCTCGGGATCGTCCTTCCAGCGGCGCAGATGGTCGGACAGCTCGCGGACCATCGCGCGGGTCAGCGCGTTGAGCGCCTCTTGGCGGTCGAGCACGACCACCCCGAGCCGACCCTCGCGCAGGAAGCGGATCGGCCCCGCGGCGCTCACGAGGCCTCCGAGAGCAGGCGGCGGGCGATGATCAAGCGCATGATCTCGTTCGTTCCCTCGAGGATCCGGTGGACACGCGTGTCGCGCAGGTAACGCTCGATCGCATAGTCGCGGATGTAGCCGTACCCGCCGTGCAGCTGGAGTGCCCGATCGACGATCGAGAAGCCGAGGTCGGTCGCGAGCCGCTTCGCCATCGCCGCCGCCACGGTCGCATCCGCCGCCCCGTGATCGAGCTTCCAGGCGGCGCGATGGACCATGAGCCGGGCCGCCTCGAGCTCGCTCACCATGTCGGCCAAGGTGAACTGGGTGTGCTGGAATTCGGCGATCGCCTTGCCGAACTGCCGCCGCTCCTTGGTGTAGGCGAGGGCCTTGTCGAGGCACTCGGCCGCCGCGCCGAGCGAGCAGGCGGCGATGTTGATCCGCCCGCCGTCGAGCCCGCGCATGGCGATCTTGAACCCTTCGCCCTCGCGCCCGATGCGGTTGCGCGCCGGCACCCGGCAGGCCTCGAAGATCACCATGGCGGTGGGCTGGCTGTGCCAGCCGAGCTTCTCTTCCTGTTTGCCGAAGGAGAGGCCGCGGGTCCCCTTCTCGACCAGGATGGCGCTGATCCCGCCCGGCCCCTGACCGCCCGTCCGGCACATCACGAGATAGAGGTCGGCCGCCCCGGCGCCGCTGATGAAGGCCTTGGCCCCGTCGAGGACGTAATCCTCGCCGTCGCGCCGCGCGGTCGTCCGCAGCGAGGCCGCGTCCGAGCCGCTGCCGGGCTCGGTCAGGCAGTAGGCGCCGAAGCGGGCCATCGTGCAGAGCTCGGGCACGAAGCCGCGGCGCTGCTCGAGGTCGCCGTGGGCGTCGATCATCCAGGCGACCATGTTGTGGATCGACAGGTAGGCAGCGGTCGAGGGGCAGGCGCGCGCGAGCTCCTCGAACACCATCGCCGCCTCGAGCCGGCCGAGCCCGGCCCCACCCACCTCCTCGGCCACGTAGATCCCGGCGAAGCCGAGGCTCGCCGCCTTGCGGAGCGTCTCGCCCGGGAAGATGTGGTCGCGGTCCCAGGCGTCGGCGAAGGGTGCCAGCTCCTCCCGCGCGAAGTCGCGGGCGAGCTCCGCGATCGCCCGCTGCTCCTCGCTCGGTTCGAACCCGATCGCCAAACCACCCTCCGCTTCCGCCCGACCGGCCTAGCCAGCCCCGCCGGGCGGGTCAATCGTCGAGCTCGGCGATCGGTTGCCAGCGCGTCGAACCGGTCTTAGAGAAAGTCGAACGGGTCGTCACACGGTCGTCACGCGTCGAAGCCGCCCATGAGCATGCCGAGGCATCTGGCGAGCCAGCCGCCCTTCCCGAGCACCCGCCTGCGCCGGCTGCGCCAGGCGGGCTGGGCACGCTCGCTCGTGGCCGAGCACGCCTTGCGACCGGCCGATCTCGTGCAGCCCTTCTTCGTGCTGGAGGGACACGGCCGGCGCGAGCCGGTGCCGTCGCTGCCCGGCATCGAGCGGCTGTCGATCGACCTTCTCTTGCCGCAGATCGAGCGCTGCGCCCGGCTCGGCATCCCGATGGTGGCGCTCTTCCCGTGCACGCCCGCCGAGCGCAAGACGGTGGACGGGCGGGAGGCTTGGAACCCCGACAATCTCCTCTGCCGGGCGATCCGGGCGGTCAAGAAGGCGGTGCCGGAGATCGGCGTGATGGGCGACGTGGCCCTCGACCCCTACACGACGACGGGCCAGGACGGGATCGTCGCGGACGGGGTGATCTTGAACGACGAGACGATCGAGGCCCTCGTCCGCCAGGCGCTCTGCCAAGCCGCGGCGGGCTGCGACGTGATCGCGCCTTCCGACATGATGGACGGCCGGGTGGGTGCGATCCGCAAGGCCCTCGACGAGGCCGGCCACGCCCAGGCGATCATCATGGCCTACGCCGCCAAATACGCCTCGGCCTTCTACGGGCCGTTCCGCGACGCGGTCGGCTCGGCCTCGGCGCTCGGCAAGGCCGACAAGAAGACCTATCAGATGGACCCGGCCAACGTCCGCGAGGCGTTGCGCGAGGTGGCCCTCGACATCGCCGAAGGCGCCGACCTCGTCATGGTCAAGCCGGGCCTGCCCTATCTCGACGTCGTCGCGCGGGTGAAGGAGGCGTTCGGCGTGCCCACCTTCGCCTACCACGTCTCGGGCGAGTACGCGATGGTCAAGGCCGCGGCCGAGCGCGGCTGGCTCGACGGGGCGCGCTGCATGGAAGAGTGCTTGTTGGCCTTCAAGCGCGCCGGGGCGGACGGGATCTTGACCTACGCCGCGCTCGAGGTGGCCGAACGCCTCGCCCGTCAGGGCTGAGGCGAGCGCCGGGCGAGCCGGGCGCGGATCCAGGCGGCGAGCGCCTCCTCTTCGAGCTCGCCCGCCGCCAGGTCGAGCATGACGAGCGTCGCCTCGGTCTTGTCGGCGACCAGTCGCCAGCCGTTGATCGCGACGAACAGGCCGAGTGCCAGGAACGCAGCCCGTTTGTTGCCGTCGGCAAACGGGTGGTTGCGCGCGATGCCCGCCGCATAGGCTGCCGCGAGCCGGGCGATGTCGCTCACGCCTTCATCGGCGAAGAGGTTTCGCGGCCGGGCGAGGGCGGACTCGAGCAGCCCGAGGTCGCGCACCCCCGTGAGGCCGCCATGCTCGGCGATCGACTCCTCGTGCAGGAGGAGGACGGCCTCGAGCGCGACCCAAGCCGGCTCGATCACCGCGCCAGCGCGCGGAAGGTCTCGCGGTACTCCTTCATGAACTCCCGGCCGAGCTCGACCTGCTCCTCGAGCGTCGGATCGTGCGCGGTCAGGCGGATGCCGCCGGGCACCTCGGTGAGGAACAACTCGTCGCCCTTGCCGACCTTGAGGCGGGCGAGGACCTCCTTGGGCAGGATCACGCCCACCGAGGTGCCGATCGCGCGCAGCTTCAGACGGACCATCGCGGCTCTCCCATTGCTATCTGCATTATAATTCCGTTCGTGCCGTCCGTCCAGCGGCCGCGGCTCAGCGCACCCCTTCGACCGCCTCGAAGGTCTCGAGCTGCGGCGGGGCGAGGTAAAGCCCCCGGTGCTCGCCGGCACCCCGGTGCGCCGCACGGAAGGCTTCGGAGCGCGTCCAGGCCTCGAAGGCGGCGCGCGACTGCCATACCGAATGCGAGGCGTAGAGCGTGTATTCGGCGCTGGACGGGCCGCGCAGGAGGTGGAAGGAGACGAACCCGGGCACGCGGTCGAGGTGGCTCTCGCGTTGCCGCCAGACCTCCTCGAACTCGGCCTCGCGGCCGGGCTGGATCTTGAACCGGTTCATGGCGACGAACATCGTCCCTCCGCTGCCGACGACGACCCCGTCCCGAGATAGGCCCGCCGGCCGCCGCCGACCAGCCGGCCGCCGACCGCCTGCGCGCGGTCGATCGGGCAGGACGCGTTGAGCCCGCTCGTCTTCGCGGTCGTGCTCGCCGCCGCCGGCCTGCACGCCGCCTGGAACGCCCTCGTCAAGCAGGGCGGCGACCCGTTCCTGCGCTTGGCCGTGGTGATCCTCACGGGATCGCTCGTTTGCCTGCCGCTCCTCCCCTTCGTGGCCCCGCCGCCGGCTGCCGCCTGGCCCTGGCTCCTGGGCTCGGTCGCGATCCACATCGCTTACGACAGCTTCCTCTGTCTCGCCTATCGGCGCGGCGATCTGAGCCTCGCCTACCCGGTCGCTCGCGGGATCGCCCCGCCGCTCGTGGCGCTCTCGGGCTTCCTCGTCGCCGGCGAGCGGCTGTCCCCCGCCGGGCTCGCCGCGGTCGCCGTCGTCTCGGCCGGGATCCTCCTCCTCGTGGGCCTCGGCCGGGTCGCCCGGGCGCAGCGGGCGAGCCTTCTTTGGGCGGCGCTCTGCGGGGTGACGATCGCGCTCTACACGCTCTGCGACGGCCAGGGCGTGCGGGCAGCGGGCGAGCCCTGGGGCTACATCGTCTGGCTCTTCGCCCTCGACGGCCTGCCCTTCGGCACGGCCGTGCTCTGGCTCGAGCGGCATCGGCTCGACGGGCTCGCCACCCCCGGCCTCGTGCCGGCGGTCGTGGGCGGTCTCCTCTCCTTCGCCGCCTACGCCATGGTCGTCTGGGCGATGGCGACCACCCCCATGGCCCTCGTTTCCGCCCTGCGCGAGACCTCGGTCGTGCTCGCGGCCTGGATCGGCGTGCGCCATCTGGGCGAGCCCTTCGGCCGGCGGCGGATCGCCGCCGCCTCGCTCGTGGCCGCGGGTGTCGTGCTCTTGAAGCTCGCCGGCTGAGGGCCTTTCTGCGAGGCTGTCGGCTCGAAGCTCCGGCGAGGTGCGAGCGTGCGCCAGCCCTTCCCGCCCCTGCTCCGGCCGCGGTCCGCGGCCCGCGATCCCGCGCCCCGGACCGAGTCGGTCGACCTCGAGCGCCTGCTGCTCTACCGCGACGGGCTCGTCCTCGTGATCGACAAGCCCGCGGGCCTGCCGGTCCACGCCGGGCCCAAGGGCGGGCCCAACCTCGAACACCATCTCGACGCCCTCCGCTTCGGCTATCCCCGCCGGCCGGCGCTCGCCCACCGTCTCGACCGCGACACCTCGGGCTGCCTCGTGCTCGGACGCCATCCGGCCGCGCTCCGCCGGCTCGGCCGGCTGTTCGCCGAAGGCAGCGTCGAGAAGACCTATTGGGCGATCGTGCTCGGCGGCCCCGAAAGGGACGAGGGTCGGATCGACCTGCCGCTCGCCAAGCGCTCCGAGGTGCGCGGCTGGTGGATGAAAGTGGATCCCGCTGGCCAGCCGGCGGTCACCCTCTGGCGGGTGCTCGGCCGCGCCGAGGGGCTCGCCTGGCTCGAGCTCCGCCCGCTGACCGGGCGCACCCACCAGCTCCGCGTCCACGGCGAGGCGATGGGCTGGCCGGTGCTCGGCGACCCGATCTACGGCCGCGACCGCCAGCCCGCGCCGTTGCCGCCCCTCCACCTCCACGCCCGCGCGATCGTCCTGCCGCTGCGGGAAGGCAAGCCGCCGATCCGGGTCGAGGCCCCGCCGCCGCCGCACATGCACGAGGCGCTCGCGCGCTGCGGCTGGGCTCCGGACCCCGTAGGAGAACCGGCGGACCCGAGGACGTAACCTGCGCCGGTTTCACTTGCCCGCGCGCCTGCGATGGGTTAGCGGCGAAAGACGAAGAAAGGGCCTATTCGGGCGGGCCTGCCGTGAGCGAGATCGGGGAGCTGGACGTCGCCGGCCGGGGTACGGACGCACCGGTCGCCGGCATGCCGCCGACCGACATCGCGGATCCCGCCTACTTCCACAAGGTCGTCGACTGCCAATGGGCCTGCCCGGCGCACACGCCGGTGCCCGAATACATCCGGTTGATCGCTGCCGGCCGCTATGCCGATGCCTACATGGTCAATTGGTGGTCGAACGTCTTCCCGGGCATCCTCGGCCGGACCTGCGATCGACCCTGCGAGCCGGCCTGCCGACGCGCCCGGGTCGAGCGCGAGCCGGTCGCGATCTGCCGGCTCAAGCGGGTGGCGGCCGACTACAAGGACGACATCCGTGACCGCCTGCCCCGGCCGGCGACCGCCAAGAACGGCTTCCGCGTGGCCCTCGTCGGAGCCGGGCCGGCCTCGCTCACGGTCGCCCGCGACCTCCTCCCCTTGGGCTACCATTGCGTCCTGTTCGACCAGGACGTGCGGGCCGGCGGCATGATCCGCACCCAGATCCCGCGCTTCCGCCTGCCCGAGGAGGTGATCGACGAGGAGGTCGGCTACATCCTGGGCCTCGAGCCGGAACTCAGGCTCGGCCGACGGGTCGAGAGCTTGAAGGCGCTCCTGGACGAGGGCTTCGACGCGGTGTTCGTCGGCACCGGCGCGCCCAAGGGCCGCGACCTCGAAGTGCCCGGCCGGCGCGAGGCGGCGGCCCACGTCCACATCGGCATGGAGTGGCTCGCCGCCGTCTCCTTCGGCCACGTCAAGAGCATCGCCGAGCGGGTCGTCGTGCTGGGCGGCGGCAACACCGCGATGGATTGCTGCCGGACCGCCCGCCGTCTCGGCGGCAAAGAGGTGACCGTGGCGGTCCGCTCGGCCTTCGCCGAGATGAAGGCGAGCCCTTGGGAGATCGAGGACGCGCTTTCCGAGGACATCCCGATCCTCGACCATCTCGTGCCCCTGGAATTCCTCCACGAGGGCGGCAAGCTCACGGGCGTGCGCTTCCGGAAAGTGCGTACCGAGCGCGACGCGCAGGGCCGCCGCTCGCTCGTGCCGACGGGCGAGCCCGACCTCGTGATCCGGTGCGACGTGGTGCTGGTCGCGATCGGCCAGGAGGCCGCCTTCCCCTGGATCGAGCGCGACATCGGCGTGGCCTTCGACCGGCACGGCCTGCCGGTGGTCGATCCCGTGACCTTCCGCTCGACCCACCCCAAGGTGTTCTTCGGCGGTGATGCCGCGTTCGGTCCCAAGAACATCATCACCGCCGTGGCGCACGGCCACGAAGCGGCGATCTCGATCGACCTGGTCTTGCGCGGGCTCGACCCCCTGCGGCGGCCGCCGCCCGAGGTGCGCCTCACCAGCCAGAAGATGGGCCTGCACGAGTGGGCCTACGACAACGAGGTCTCGCTCGAGGCGCGGCGGCGGGTGCCGCACCTGCCGCGCTCGCGGGCGCTCGCCTCGCTTTCGGCCGAGGTCGAGCTCGGCTTCAACCCCGAGCAAGCTTGGCACGAGGCCGAGCGGTGCCTCAATTGCGACGTCCAGACCGTCTTCACCCGCGAGCTCTGCATCGAGTGCGACGCCTGCGTCGACATCTGCCCCATGGACTGCATCACCTTCACCGTGAACGGCCCCGAGGCGGAGCTGCGCGGCCGGCTCAAGGCCCCGGCGCGCAATCTCGACCAGCCGCTCTATGTCTCCGCCCCGCTCGCCACCGGCCGGGTGATGGTCAAGGACGAGGACGTGTGCCTGCATTGCGGGCTGTGCGCCGAGCGCTGCCCGACCGGAGCCTGGGACATGCAGAAGTTCCTGCTCGAGACCGCGCGGGCCGGCTGCCGATGACCCCGCCCTTGCGCGCCGTCAACGACTTCGTCGTCAAGTTCGCGAACGTCAACGGCTCCGGCTCGGCCTCCGCCAACCGCCTGTTCGCGAAAGCGATCCTGCGGATGGGCGTGCCGGTCGCCACGCGCAACATCTTCCCCTCCAACATCCAGGGCCTACCCACCTGGTACGAGGTCCGGGTGAGCGAGGCGGGTTGGATCGGCCGCCGCGGCGGGGTCGACCTCGCGGTCGCCATGAACCCGCAGACCTTCGAGAAGGACCAGGCCGAGCTCGAGCCCGGCGGCTATCTCTTCTACGACAGCACCCGCCCCCTCCCGGACAGCCGCTTCCGCCGCGACATCACCCGCCTCGGGCTGCCGCTCACCACGCTCTGCAACGAGCGCTGGGCCGATCCGCGCCAGCGCCAGCTCCTGAAGAACATCGTCTACGTGGGCGCCCTCGCCCGCCTGCTCGGGATCGAGATGGCCGAGCTCGAGCGGCTCGTGGGCGAGCAGTTCAAGGGCAAGGAGAAGCTGATCGGGCCGAACGTCGAGGCGCTGCATTTGGGCTTCGAGGCGGCCGGCCGCGAGCTCGCCGGGGCCTGCGGCCTCCAGGTCCGCCGCGCCGACGCGGTGGGTGATCGGATCTTCCTCGAGGGCAACGCCGCGGCGGCCTTGGGCTGCGTCTACGGCGGCGCCACGGTCTGCGCCTGGTACCCGATCACGCCCTCGACCGGCCTCGCCGAAGCCTTCATGCGCTGGTGCGGGCGGTTCCGGATCGAGCCCGAGACCGGCAAGAAGCGCTTCGCCATCGTCCAGGCCGAGGACGAGCTCGCGGCGATCGGCATCGTGATCGGGGCGGCTTGGAACGGTGCCCGCGCCTTCACCGCCACCTCCGGGCCCGGCATCTCCTTGATGCAGGAATTCCTGGGCCTCGCCTATTTCGCCGAGATCCCGGCGGTCGTGTTCGACGTCCAGCGCGGCGGCCCCTCGACCGGTATGCCGACCCGCACCCAGCAGTCCGACATCCTGGCCTGCGCCTACGCGAGCCACGGCGACACCAAGCACGTCCTCCTCTTCCCCGAGGACCCGGCCGAGTGCTTCGCCATGGCCGCCGACGCCTTCGATCTCGCCGACCGGCTGCAGACCCCGGTCTTCGTCATGATGGACCTCGACATCGGCATGAACGAGTGGCTCTGCCGGCCGCTCGCCTGGGACGACTCCCGCCGCTACGACCGCGGCAAGGTCATGACCTTCGCCGACCTCGAATCGGGCCGCGAGTTCGGCCGCTATCTGGATGTCGACGGCGACGGCATCCCCTACCGCACCTATCCGGGCACTCACCCCACGCGCGGCGCCTTCTTCACCCGCGGTACTTCGCACGACCGCTACGCCCGCTACACCGAGGAGGGCCCCGCCTACGTCGACAACGTGCAGCGGCTGTTGAAGAAGTTCGAGACCGCCAAGAAGCTCGTGCCCGCGCCGGAGCTCCTGCCGGCCGCCGAGCCCACCCGCTTCGGCCTCCTGGCCTTCGGCTCGTCGATGCCGGCGGTGCGCGAAGCCTTGGCCGAACTCGCCGACCGCGGCGTCCATCTCGACACGCTGCGCATCCGCGCCTTCCCCTTCGCCCGCGCGGTCGAGGAGTTCGTGGCCGCCCACGAGCGGGTGTTCGTGGTCGAGCAGAACCGCGACGGCCAGCTCCGTCAGCTGCTCGTCAACGAGTGTGGCATCGACCCGGCCCGGCTCTGGCCGGTGCTGCACTACGACGGCACGCCGATCACCGCCCGCTTCGTGACCCGCGCCGTGCTCGACCGTCTCTCCGATGCCAAGATCGTGCCGTTCCGGAAGGCCGTGTCGTGACCTACCTGCCCAAGCCCAAGCTCCACCACCCGGCGCTCCCCAAGAACGCGCTCGGCCTCACCCACCGCGACTACGAGGGCGCCATCTCCACCTTGTGCGCCGGCTGCGGGCACGATTCGATCAGCGCGGCGATCATCCAGGCCTGCTTCGAGCTCGACATCGAGCCGCACCGGATCGCCAAGCTCTCCGGGATCGGCTGCTCGAGCAAGACGCCCACCTACTTCCTCGGCACCGCGCACGGCTTCAACTCGGTGCACGGGCGGATGCCGTCCGTGCTGACCGGCGCCAACCTGGCCAACCGGGATCTGATCTATCTCGGCGTCTCCGGCGACGGCGATTCGGCGAGCATCGGCCTCGGCCAGTTCGCCCACTGCATCCGCCGCGGCGTCGACATGGTCTACATCGTCGAGAACAACGGGGTGTACGGCCTGACCAAAGGTCAATTCTCGGCGACCGCCGACAAGGGCAGCAAGAGCAAGAAGGGTGTGGTCAATCCCGACAGCCCGATCGACCTCGTCGCCCTCGCGCTGTTGCTGGGCGCCACCTACGTCGGCCGGAGCTTTTCCGGCGACAAGGCGCAGCTCGTGCCGCTCATCAAGGGTGCCCTGCGCCACAAGGGGGCGGCCTTCCTCGACGTCATCAGCCCGTGCGTGACCTTCAACAACCACAAGGGCTCGACCAAGAGCTTCGACTTCGTCCGCGAGCACAACGACGCGGTCAACCGCCTCGACATCATCCTGCCGCAGAAGCCGATCACCGCCGAGTACGAGCCCGGCGAGGTGATCGAGGTGCCGCAGCACGACGGCACGATCCTCCGCCTGCTGAAGCTCGAGGCCGACTACGACCCGACCGACCGGGTGGCGGCCATGGATTATCTCTTCGAGCACCGCGCCCGGGGCGAGATCGTCACGGGCCTCCTCTACGTCGAGCCGCATTCGACCGACCTGCACGACGAGCTCGGCACGGTCGCGACCCCGCTGAACCGGCTCGGCGAGGCCGAGCTCTGCCCGGGGGCCGCGGCCCTCGCCAAGGTCAACGCCGCCCACCGCTGAGCGCAGGGGCGAGCGGACGCGGCCGGCGCGGGGCGGGGCGCCCGGGAAGGCGCTCGACCCGGCTCGGCCCCCGGAGACCGAGGGCCGCGGCGAGGATCGGCAGCTCGCGCGCGAGCCACCGGTCGAGGCCGTGCGGGGCGTTGACGATGACCATCCCCGAGGCCGTGAGCCCGCGCCTCGCCCCGTCCGGCAGCCGGGCGAGCTCGACCCGGAGCGCCCCGCCGAGCCCGGCCTCCGCCAGGGCGGCGAGGAACGCCTCGGTCCGCGCCCGCTCGAGCACCGGGTACCAGAGCAGGTAGATCGCCGCCGGCTGGCGGGCGAGGGCCCGGCCGAGGGCTTCGACCAACGCCGGCTCCTCGCCCTCGAGCTCGTAGGCCGGGTCGATCAGCACGACCGCCCGACCGACGGGCGGCGGGAACGTGCCGGCGAGCAGCCGGAGCCCGTCGGCCCGCCGCACCTCCACCCCCTCGCGCCCGCCGTAGCGCGCCGAGAGATCGGCATGGTCGGTCGGATGGAGCTCGACCAGGACCAGCCGGTCGCCCGGCCGCAGCCGCGCCCGGGCGAGTTCGGGTGAGCCGGGATAGCGCCGTCCGCCGGGGTCGAGCGCGCGCACCGCGTCCAGGAGCGGGACCGCGAGTGCCGGCGGGTCGGACGCTTCGAGGAGCCGGCCGATCCCCTCGCGCGCCTCGCCGGTCTTGCGCGCCGGGGGCCCCTCGAGATCGTAGACGCCGGCCCCGGCGAAGAGGTCGACGATCAGGAGCCGGCCCGGCCGCGCCGTCGCCCGCGCGAGCACGGCGAGCCAGAGCGCATGCTTGAGGACGTCGGCGACGCCGCCGGCATGGAAGGCGTGGCGGTAGGAGAGCAGGGCGGGCGCGCCCGGCCGCTCAGCCGCGGCCGACGAACGGCATCTTGGTGGCCATGATCGTCATGAACTGGACATTGGTATCCAAGGGAAAGCTCGCCATGAAAGCGACCGCCCGGCCCACGTGCTCGACCGGCATCAAGGGCTCGGGGCGGATCGAGCCGTCGGCCTGCGGGACGCCGTCCTTCATCCGCGCGGCCATCGGCGTCTCGGCGTTACCGATGTCGATCTGGCCCACGGCGATGTCGTATTTGCGGCCGTCGAGCGAGGCCGAGCGGGTGAGCCCGGTCACGCTGTGCTTGGTCGAAGTATAGGCGATCGAGTTGGGCCTGGGCGCATAGGCCGAGATCGAGCCGTTGTTGATGATCCGCCCGCCGCGCGGGTTTTGCGCTTTCATGACCTTGAAGGCCTGCTGGATGCACAGGAACATGCCGGTGAGGTTGGTGTCGACGACCTTTTTCCACTCGGCGAAAGGCAGGTCCTCGAGCGGCACCGCGGGCGCTCCGACCCCGGCATTGTTGAACAGGAGATCGAGCCGGCCGAAGCGGTCACGGACCGTGCCGAAGAGCGCCTGGACCGAGGCCGGGTCCGTGACGTCGGTCGGAACGACGAGCGTCGTCGCGTCGCCGGCGAGCTTCGCCGTCTCCTCGAGCTGGTCCTTGCGCCGCCCGGCCAGGGCCACGGTCCAGCCGTCGGCCGCGAGCGCCAAGGCCGCCGCCCGGCCGACCCCGCTACCCGCCCCCGTCACGATCGCGATCCGCCCGCTTCCCGCCATCGGTCCCTCCCCGGCTCGACCCGGGCGCACTCTAGGCGGCCCCGCGCCGGCCGCCCAGCCGGCCGGGCGCAGCCCCCTCCGTCGATGCCCGCCGGGACCGGCTCAGAGCCCTTCGAAGAGGGCTGTCGTGATGTAGCGCTCGGCGAAGGAGGGCGCGATCACGACGACGAGCTTGTCCTTCATCTGCGGGCGGCGGCCGACCTCGATCGCCGCGGCGAGGTTGGCGCCGGTCGAGATACCGCCCGGGATGCCTTCCGTGCGCGCCAAGAGCCGCGCCGTCTGGAAGGCCGTCTCGGAAGCGACTTTGACGATCTCGTCGATCTCTTTGGTGTCGAGCACCGCCGGAACGAAGCCCGCGCCGATCCCCTGGATCGGATGCGGCCCGGGCTGGCCGCCCGAGAGCACCGGGGAGGCCTCGGGCTCGACCGCGACCATGTGGAGCGAAGGTCGGCGCGGGCGGATCACCTGCGCGCAGCCGGTGAGCGTGCCGCCCGTGCCCACCCCGGCCACGATCACGTCGACCTTGCCCTCGGTATCGCGCCAGATCTCTTCCGCGGTGGTGCGCCGGTGGATCGCCGGGTTGGCCGGGTTGTCGAACTGCCCGGCCATCACCGCCCCCGGGATCTCCTTCAAGAGCTCCTCGGCCCGCGCGATGGCACCTCTCATCCCCTTCTCGCGCGGCGTGAGCTCGATCTCCGCCCCCAAGAGTTTGAGCATCTTGCGCCGTTCGATCGACATCGATTCCGGCATGGTGAGGATCAGCCGGTAGCCGCGGGCGGCGCAGACGAAGGCCAAGGCGATCCCGGTGTTGCCCGAGGTCGGCTCGACGATCGTGCCCCCCGGCTGGAGCTTCCCTTCCGCCTCCATGGCCTCGATCATCGACACGCCGATCCGGTCCTTCACCGAGGCGAGCGGGTTGAAGAACTCGAGCTTGAGGCAGAGATCGGCCACGACGCCGGCCTCGCGCGCGAACTTGCGGATCCGCACGAGTGGGGTGTTGCCGATCGTCTCCAACACGTTCTCGTAGATCCGGCCGCGCCCCGGCGGGTCGAGCCGGACGGGCGCCGGTGCGGCGAGGTTGGTCGGCTGGTCGGCCATGCGCGCTCCTCCGGGGCGTCTCGGCCCGAGATGGCGCGCTTCTCCACGAAAGGCAAGCGGCCTTCGTTCGATTTTCCATCAAAAGATTGTTGTTTTTCGGCCCGCCGGTCGGAGTGGCTCATCATCCTCCGGTCGAGTAACTGCCAGGAGATCGTCGACGTCGCGGCGCAACGTCCGGAGCGGTTCCAAGTTCGGAGGTCCCGACGATGAGCCATCCCTTCCGACCCGCCGTCACCCCGGTGCGCCGACGGCTGCTCTTGGGCGGTGCCGCGGCCGGCCTGACCCTGGCCGCGAGCCCCTTGCGCGCGCTCGCCCAGGCGCCGGCGGCGATCGTGAGCGAGCGCCTGCGCATCAAGGTGCCCTACGGTGTGCAGGTGGGCGACCTCGCCGGCGATCGCGCGATCCTCTGGGCCAAGGCCGACCGCGAGGCCCGCCTGCTGGTCGAGTGGGCGACCACCGAGAGCATGAGCGATGCCCGCACGGTGGTGGGCCCGAACGTCGCCGAGGACACCGACTTCTGCGCCAAGCTCGATCTTTCGGGCCTGCCCGCCGGGCAGAAGATCTTCTACCGCGTGCGCTTCCTCGATCTCGGCGACCTGAAGACCCTCTCCGAGCCCGTGGTCGGCAGCTTCTCGACCCCGCCGGCCGGAAGGCGCAACCTCCGCTTCGTCTGGTCGGGTGACACGGCGGGCCAGGGCTACGGCATCAACCCGGATTTCGGCGGCATGCGCATCTACGAGGCGATGCGCAGGGTCGAGCCCGACTTCTTCATCCACAGCGGCGACACGGTCTATCCCGACAACCCGATCCCGGCGGAGCGCAAGCTGCCGGACGGCTCGATCTGGAAAAACGTCACGATCGAAGAGAGGCAGAAGGTCGCCGAGAGCTTGCGCGAGTTCCGCATGAGCTACGCCTACAACCTCATGGACGAGAACGTCCGGCGGTTCAACGCGGCGGTGCCGATGCTGGCGCAGTGGGACGACCACGAGGTCACCAACAACTGGTATTGGGAGAAGCGGCTCGACAAGGACGAGCGCTACAAGGAGGGCTCGGTCGCGGTGCTCGCCGCCCGGGCGATGAAGGCCTTCCACGACTACATGCCGACCCGCCGGCACCCGCTCGAGCAGGACCGGATCTACGGCTCGTTCCGCTGGGGCCCCTCGCTCGAGGTCTTCCGGATCGACCTGCGCTCCTACCGCGGTCCCAACACCGACGGCCTCGAGACCGTGCTCGCGCCCGAGACGCGGATCCTGGGCGAGGCGCAGGTCCGCTGGCTGAAGCAGGCGCTCCTGGCCTCCGATGCGACCTGGAAGGTGATCGCCTCGGACATGCCGATCGGCCTCGTCGTCTGGGACGATTTCCGCAACCGCCGCGGCGCGGAAGCGGTGGCGCAAGGCGACCAGGGCCCGCCCAAGGGGCGCGAGCTCGAGATCGCCGAGCTCTTGCGCTTCATCCGCGACAACCGGATCAAGAACGTGGTGTGGCTCACCGCCGACGTGCACTACACCGCGGCCCACTATTACGACCCGAACAAGGCGGTCTTCCAGGACTTCGCGCCGTTCTGGGAGTTCGTCTCCGGGCCCTTGAACGCCGGCACTTTCGGCCCGAACGAGCTCGACCGGACCTTCGGCCCGCAGGTCGTCTTCCAGAAGGCGCCGCCCGCCGGCCAGGCGAACCTGCCGCCCTCGGCCGGGCTGCAGTTCTTCGGCCAGGTCGACATCGACGGCCGCACCGAAGTCATGACCGTGCGCCTCAAGGACCTGAACGGCGAAACGCTCTTCACCAAGGAACTCACCCCCGAGGTCTGAGCCCTCGACCCCGCCCGGGCTCCCCAGGCGGGGTCCCCTTGCGTGGCCGCCGGCGACGTCAGGGCTCTTGGTCGTAGCCGTTTAAATGTCGGCCGAGGGTCCAGATCCGGACCCGCGGCTCAGATCAACTGCGCTCTTGCTTGGCCTGAATGTCCGGGCGGATAGCTTTCCGCGGCGGCGACGTTGATGGGCTCCTCAGCTCCTAAGCGCCCCGCGCCAGTTCTCGACGTCCCCGACGTTCTCCCCGATTACGACTTGCCGTCACGAAGCGATCCGAGATCCCCCGGATCAGGAGCCGCGTGGGTGGCGCCCCCACCCAGCGCTGGCAAAGCGCGCTCCCACCCCTTGCGCTGGGTGGAGTAGGGCACGGCTCACGCAGAGCCTCCGAGGCTCGCCGCTGTGGCTCCTCAGAACGTTGCGGTCGGCACGCCATACCGACTTGACCTCGCGGACGAGTTCACCTAGCGTCGCAAAGCCGTGACTTTCCGCGGACGTTTTTTTCTTGACACGCCACCGATGCCATCATGGAGCAATGCTCGGGTTTTTTGTTTGTTCAGTCGTAGCCAGAGCGCATACGTGGCGCCAACAATTCCACATTTGCTGCGGCTCGAAAGACAACCGGTATCGTTGGCCCGAAATTGAGGAGAAAAGTGCATGAGTTCGGGGCGTGCGTATTCGATCGTTGTTGCAAGGGCCTTTCTGGAGGGCGCGCGTGGTATCGTCAACAGCGGCAGATCGTTGACGGGTGCAGATCTCAAAGTTATCCATGACAACTGCCACACCGCGATTGAACATGCGCTGAAATACCTTCTCCAGAGCGCCGGCTTCAGCGAGCGCGAACTTAGACAATGCGGACACGATCTGGACAAATTAGCTCGGCTCTTATTTGAGTGCGAGGAAGACGTCCCTATAGGCAACAGGCTTTACTCCCGGCCGCCGACCTCGTTTCGTGGCATCGTTCTCGAAAACAAGAACGACGGCGCGCGTAGCACGTTCGGCGATTTCCTCGAACAACTTCGAGACAAGGCTTCCCGATATCCTTCGGAGGTTCGGTACGGCGAGACCATCGCGACCTTTCCGCCGGAAATCTGGGTTCAGGCAGCCGAAAAATTTATCGAATGGGCCAAGACAAAGGCAGGAAAGATCCGGCGCGTTCGACGTGGAACACACTATTGATTCCCGCATCGCAGGGCGAGGAGGGGTCTGCTTTGAGTTCACCCCCTCACCGCTCACCGCGCCGCCAGGGCTTCATGAGCGCGCGCGGGTAATCCGCCCGGCGGGCGGCGAGTAACAGGGCGACGATCGAGAGCAGATAGGGCACCATCAAGAAGACTTGCGAGGGCACGAGGCCGCCCGCGAGCGTCTGCAAGCGCAATTGCCAAGCGTCGAAAGCACCGAACAGGAGGGCACCGGCCAAGGCCTTGAGCGGCCGCCAGGAGGCGAACACGGTGAGCGCGATGCAGATCCAGCCCCGCCCGCTCACCATCCCGAAGAAGAAGGCGTTGAACGCGGACATGGTGAGGAACGCCCCGCCCACCGCCATGAGGGCCGAGCCCACCACCACACAGCCGAAGCGCAGGCCCGCGACCGACAAGCCCTGCGACTCGACCGCGGCCGGATCGTCGCCCAGCGCCCGGATCGCGAGGCCCAAGGGCGTGCGGGCGAGCACGAACGCCAAGAGGAGTGCGGTGCCGATCGCGAGGAAGGTCAAGGGCGTCTGCTGGGCGAGCACGGGGCCCAAAAGCGGCACCGCCTCGAGCCAGGCCCAGCCCACGGGTGCGAAGGGCTCGATCCGGGGCGGCTGGGTGAGCGTCGGGAAGGCCAGCCGGTAGGCGAAGTGGCTGCCGGCCGTGGCGAGGAGCGTGATTCCGAGCCCCGCCACGTGCTGGGAGAGGGCGAGCGTCACCGTCAAGACGGCGTGGAGGAGCCCGAGGATCGCCCCGCTCGCGGCGGCGACCGCGACTCCCCACCAGAGCGGGGCTCCGAGATAGACCGCGAGCCAGCCGGTCATCGCCCCGGCCACGAAGATCCCCTCGATGCCGAGGTTCAAGACCCCCGCCCGCTCGCCCAAGAGCGCGCCTAGCGTGCCGAAGAGCAAAGGCGTGGCGATCCGGATCGCCGCGACCCAGAAGGAGGCCTGGAAGAGGATCTCGAAGGCCTCGCTCATGCGGCCGCCCGGCCGAACCGCAGCCGGTAGCGCAACGAGAGCCCGCCCACGAGCACGAAGAGGAGGGCCAAGGCCACGACCAGGTCGGCGAAGTAGGAGGAGATGCCGAGGGTGCGGCCCATCGTGTCGGCGCCCACGAACACCGCGGCCACGAGGAAGGCCGCGGGGATCACGGCGAGCGGCGAGAGCCCGGCGAGCATCGCCACCACGATGCCCGCATAGCCGTAGCCGGGCGAGAGGTCGGCCGTCAGATAGCCCTTGAGGCCCGCGACCTCGCCCGCCCCGGCGAGCCCGGCGAGCGCCCCCGAGAGCATCGCCACGAGGACCGTGGTCCGCCCGACCGGCAGGCCGGCATAGGCCGCGGCACGCGGATTGTGGCCGACGGCGCGCACGCCCAGGCCCCAGACGCTGCGGCTCACCACGAGCTGGAGGAGGAGCGCGAGGCCGAGGCCCAGGAGCAGGCCCGCGTGCAGCCGCTGCCGTTCGACGAGCCGCGGCAAGCTCGCCTCGTCGAGCAAGGGCGGCGATTGCGGCCACCCCAGCCCCATCGGGTCCTTCATCGGCCCCTCGAGCATCATCTGGACGAAGAGCGCGATCACGAAGTTGAGCAGGAGGGTCGTGACGACCTCGTCGGCGCCGGCGCCGACCTTGCCGAGCGCCGGCAGGAGCGCACCCAGGGCACCGGCCGCGGCCCCGGTCGCGAGCACGAGCGGGACGAGGAGCCAGGGCGGCCCTTCGATCGCCCCGGCACCGACCGCGACCGCGGCCAAGGCACCCAGATAGAGCTGGCCCTCGCCGCCGATGTTCCAGAACCGGGCGCGGAAGGCGATCGCCGCGGCGAGCCCGGTCAAGAGGAGCGGAGTGGCGCGGGTCGCCGTCTCGGCGAGTGCGAAGGGCGAACCCAGGGCCCCCTCGACCATCAAGCGGAGCGCCGGCCCGGGCGCGATGCCGATCGCCGCCAAGAGTGCCGTGGCGAGCAGCAGGGCCGCAGCCAGCGCGCCGAGCGGGGCCGCGAGCACGAGCCAGGCGGGTGCCGCGGCGCGCGGCTCGAGGCGGATCACGCCGCCGCCTCCACCGCCGGCGCTGCCGCCTCGTGGCCGGCCATCAAGAGGCCGAGCGTCGGCACGTCGAGCCGCTCGCTCGGGAAGGGCCCCACGAGCCGGCCGCGGTGCAGCACGGCGATCCGGTCGGAAAGCGCCAGGAGCTCGTCGAGATCCTCGGAGATCAAGAGGATGGCGCTACCCCGCTCGCGCGCCGCCAAGAGCCGCTCGTGGACGAAGGCGGTGGCGGCGACGTCGAGCCCGCGGGTCGGCTGGTCGGCGAGGACGAGCCGCGGCGCCCCGTCGAGGGCCCGGGCCAGCACCACTTTCTGCATGTTCCCGCCCGACAGGAGCCGTACCGGCACGTCGGGCCCGGGCGCGCGGATGGCGAAGGCCTCGATCGCCGCCCGGGCGCGGGCCCGCATCGCCCGCCGGCGCAAGAAGCCGAAGCGGCTCACCTCGGGCGAGCCGAGCCGCTCGAGGGCGAGGTTCGAGGCCAGATCGAGCTCGCCCACCACCCCGTCGCGCTCGCGGTCCTCCGGGATCCGCCCGACCCAGGCGCGGACCGCCGCGGCCGGGCTCGCAAGCGCCGCCTCCGAGCCCGCGAGCCGGGCCCGGCCGGCCACCGGGCGCAGCAGGCCCGCGACCAGGCCCGCGAGGGCCGCCTGGCCGTTGCCCGAGACGCCGGCGATCCCGAGGATCTCGCCTTCGCGCAGCCGGAGCGAGACCGCCTCGATCCGGTCGCGGCCGGCACCCGCCGAGACCTCGTCGAGCTCGAGGACGACCGCGCCCGGCC
>JAILZQ010000027.1 GCA_023512415.1 Geminicoccaceae bacterium
GCGCTGCTCCGCCCGGGCGATCTGATCGGCCTCGAGGGCGAGCTCGGCACCGGCAAGACCGAGTTCGCCCGCGGCCTGATCCACGCGCTCGCGGGCGCGCCGATCGAGGTGCCGAGCCCGACCTTCACGCTCGTCCAGCGCTACGCGCTGCCGAGCCTCACCCTGACCCACGCCGACCTCTACCGCATCCGCGAGCCCGCCGAGCTCGACGAGCTCGGCCTCGAGGAAGCGCTCGCGGAGGGTGCGCTGCTCGTCGAGTGGCCGGAGCGGGCGGGCGGGCGGCTGCCCTCCGACCGGTTGACGGTTCGGCTCCATCTGCCCGACCCTCGAGCGCCCGAGCGACGACGGGCGGAGCTCGAGGCCGGGCCGAGTTGGTCCGCCCGGCTCGAAGAGGTGGCGGATTGGGCGAGCGGGCAGGCGTGATCGCCGCGTTCCTGGCAGCCGCCGGCTGGGCCACGGCCGAGCGGCGACCGCTCGTCGGCGATGCCTCGACCCGACGCTACGAACGGCTCGTCGGGCGGGACGGCCGGACCGCGTTGCTCATGGATTGCGGGCCCTCCCCGCTCGAGCGTTGGCTCGGGGTGCGCGATTGGCTGGCCGAGCGCGGCGTGCGCGTGCCCGCGCTGTTCGCGGCGGATCCCGTCGCACGGCTCGCGCTGGTCGAGGATCTGGGTGATCGCCATCTCGACGAGGCGGCCACGAGCCCGGCGCGCGAGAGCTTGCTCTACGGTCGGGCGCTCGAGCTCCTCCTCGCCTTCCAGTGCCCAGCCCCCGCCTTCCTCCCGCCGCTCGACCCGCCGACCCTGCTTGACCAGCTCGGGCTCTTCCTCCAGCAGGTCACCCCGCAGCTGGGGCCCACCGCGGTGGCCGAGTTCCGCGAGGCATGGAGCGCCGTGCTACCCATGGCGTGCGTGGGGCCGCAGGTCTTCGTCCACCGCGACCTCCATTGCCGCAATCTCATGGTCCTCGACGACGAACGGCTCGCGGTCATCGACTTCCAGGATGCTTTCGCGGGACCTTGCCTGTACGACTTCGTCTCGTTGCTTCAAGACGTCCGGCGCGACGTCTCGCCTGGGCTCGCCCGGCGCCTCGCCGCGGGCCTGCGCGCCGCCCGCCCGGAGCTCGACGATCCGACCTTCGAGCGGGCGACGGCGATCCTCGGAGCGCAGCGCGCCATGCGCATCCTGGCGGTCTTCACCCGGCTCGCCGGCCCCGGTGGCAAACCGGGCTACCGGGCCTTCCTGCCGCGAGTGGAACGCTGGCTCGCCCACAACCTCGCCCATCCCGCGCTCGCGCCGGTCGCCGCGTGGTGCGCCCGGCACCGGCCCGGGCCAGCGGGCGGCTGAGGCGGACCCCGTGGCCGGGGTGGCGACCATCGCCGCGGGCGAGCCCTTCCTCGAGGTGCTCGCCGCCCACCTGCTCGCGCGCGGCGAGGACCGGCTCGCCGAGACACTTCTCCTCCTGCCCAGCCGGCGCGCCTGCCTCGCGGCCCGCGCGGCATTTTTGAAAGTTGCCGAGGGTCGGCCCCTCCTGTTGCCGCGCCTCGTGCCGGTGGGTGAGCCGGACGAGGCCGAGCTCGTTCTCGACCCCGAGATCGCACTCGAGCTCCCCTTGACCCTCCCGCCGCTCCGCCGCCGCCTCCTCCTCACCCGCCTCGTCTCGGCACGCGAAGCGACCAGCCTCGAGCAGGCGATCCGCCTCGCGGGCGAGCTCGAAGGGTTGCTCGACGAGCTGCAGAACGAGGAGGTCGGGCTCGACCGGCTCGACGGCCTCGTCGCGGAAGAGTTCGCCGAGCATTGGCAGCGGACCCTCCGCTTCCTCGCGGTCCTCCGGGAGAGCTGGCCCGAGCTGCTGCGCGCCGAAGGCGCGCTCGAACCCGCCGAGCGGCGGCGCCGGCTCCTCGATGCCGTGGCCGCGCGCTGGTCGAGCCGACCACCCGCTCGGCCGATCGTCGCCGCCGGTGTCACCGGGACGATCCCGGCCGTGGCCCGGCTGCTCGGTGTCGTCGCCCTCCTGCCCGACGGCCTCGTGGTGCTCCCCGGCCTGGATCGCGAGCTCCCGGCCGCGGAGGCGGCGACTCTTCCGCCGGCCCACCCGCAATGGGCACTCCACCGCCTGCTCGAGCGACTCGACCTGCGCCCGGAGCACGTGATCGAACTGACGAGCCCCGGGCTCGACGGCCGAGGCGCGAGCCGGGTCGGGCGGGCGGCACTGTGGCGGCGCGTGGTCCGCACCCCCGCGGGCGACGGCGAGGCGGCTCGCGCCGACGAGCCGCTGCCGGCCGCCGCACTCGACGGGCTCGAGCTCGTCGAGGCGCGCGATCTGGGCGAGGAGGCCCTGGCGCTCGCCATCCGCCTGCGCGAGGCCCTGGAAACGCCGGAACGACGGGCCGTGCTCGTCACCGCCGATCGCAACCTCGCCCGCCGGGTGGCAGCCGAGCTCGCCCGCTGGCACGTCGCGGTCGACGACAGCGGCGGCACGCCGCTCGACCAGACGCCGCCCGGGACCTTCCTCTTGCTGACCGCACGGGTGCTGGTCGAGGAGGCGCCGCCCGTGCCGCTGCTCGCGGCCCTCGGCCATCCGCTCGCCCAGGGTGGGCTCGGCCGGCGCGAGTTCCGGCGAAGGGTCCGGGCCCTCGATCGGGCACTCCTGCGCGGACCCCGCGTGTCGGGCGGCCTTCCGGGCCTCCTCGACGCACTCGACGACCTGCCGGACGAGCGCTGGCCCGCGCCCGTCGCCAAAGAAGAGCTGGCCCGCTGGCTCCGGGAGCTCGTCGAGGCGAGCGAGACGGCCCGCATGCTGGCCGCCCGGCCGAGCGTCGATCCCCTGGCTCTCTTCGAGGCCCACTTGGCCTTCGCCGAGTGGCTCGCCCGGAACGAGGCGGGTGCGCAGGACGAGCTCTGGGCCGAAGAAGCGGGCGAGGCAGCGGCCGGCTTCCTCGCCGAGCTGCGCGAGGCCCTACCGGTCCTGGGCCCGATCCCGCCCGGCGCCTGGCCCGCCCTCCTGGCCGTGCTGATGGCCGGTCGAGCGGTGCGCCGGCGCGCGCCCGGCCATCCTCGGCTCGCCATCTTGGGCCCGCTCGAGAGTCGGCTCGTGAGTGCCGACCTCGTGTGTCTCGGCGGGTTGGTCGAGGGGGCGTGGCCGGGCGCCGTCGAATCCGGCCCCTGGCTCAACCGCCGGATGCGCGCGAGCCTGGGCCTGCCGCCGGTCGAGCAAGCGATCGGCATCGCCGCCCACGATTTCGTCCAGGCCGCCTCCGGGCCCGCGGTCGTCCTCTCGCGGGCGCAGAAAGACGAGACCGGCACCCCACGCACCGCCTCGCGCTGGCTCGTCCGGCTCGAGGCCGTGCTCGCGCGGGAGCGGGCACGCGACCGTGTCCGGCCGAGCCCCGAACGCCTCGGCTGGCCGGCCCGGCTCGACGAGCCGACGGGCCGATGGCCACGGCCGGTGCGGCGACCGGCGCCCCGCCCGCCCGCCCCGGCCCGGCCGCGGGACTTTTCGGTGAGCGACCTGCGCGACCTCTTGCGCGACCCCTACCGGTTCTACGCCCGCCGGATCCTGGATCTCCAGCCGCTCGATCCGATCGACGCCGAACCCGGCGCTGCCGAGCGGGGCGTGCTGCTGCACCGGATCCTGGCCGACTGGGTGCGCCTCCACCGCGAACGGTTGCCCCCGAACCTGGTCGAGGCGCTGCGCCGGATCGGCGCCGATCGGTTCGCGGCCGAAACCCACCATCCGCAGGTGTGCGCTCTCTGGCGGCCACGCTTCGACCGGCTCGCCGAGGCTCTGGCCCGCTGGGAGAGCGAGCGGCGCCTCGAGGTGGCGCGGATTTGGGCCGAGCTCGAAGGGGCGGTCACCGTCGAGGGTCCGGGTGGGCCCTTCCGCATTCGAGCCCGCGCCGATCGGATCGAGATCGGCCGGGACGGCCGGCTCGCCATCCTCGATTACAAGAGCGGCACCCTGCCGAAGAGCGAGGAGGTGCGCAGCGGCCGCGAGCCACAACTCTTGCTCGAGGCCTGGATCGCAGCCGAAGGCGGCTTCCCCGATGTCCCGGCCCGGCTCGCGGAGGAGCTGCTCTACCTTTCGTTGCGCCCCTCGACCGGTACCCTGGCAGGTCCCGAGATCCGCCGAATCGACCGGGTCGAAGAGCTCGTCGGTGCGGCCCGTGAGGGGGTCGGCCGCTTGCTCGCCCACTTCGCCGAGCCCGGGACCGCCTATCGGCCGATCCCGCGGCCCGAGATCGCCCGTGGCGACGATCCCTTCGACCACCTTGCGCGCACCGCCGAATGGTGGGGCAGCGAGCCGACGGGAGACCCGGGTTGAGTGCGGACGGGACGGCGAGCCCGCGCCCGCCGACCGAGGCCCAGCGGCGCGCGGCCGATCCGCGCCGTTCGGTGTGGGTGACGGCCAATGCCGGAACCGGCAAGACGCGGGTCCTGACCGACCGTATCTTGCGGCTCCTGCTCGCCGGAGCGGACCCCGAGGGGATCCTCGCGATCACCTTCACCAAGGCGGCCGCCGCCGAAATGACCCAACGGATCGAGCAACGGCTCGCCGAGTGGGCCGTGCTCGACGAGGCCGCGCTCGAAGCCGATCTCGCGGCTTTGCTCGGCAGGCCGGCGCGTGAACGCGAGCGGACCGAGGCGCGTCGGCTCCTCGCCCGTGTGCTGGACCTGCCGCGCGGCCTCGAAATCGCCACGATCCACGCCTTCTGCCAGAGCTTGCTGCGCCGTTTCCCGATCGAGGCCGGTGTCCCGCCGCATTTCGAGCCGATCGACGAGCGCGACGCGGCCGAACTCGGGCGGGAGGCGAGCGCGCAGGTCCTGGCCGAGGCGGCCCGGGACCCCGGTCGGCTCGGTCGGGCCGTTGCCGATCTCGCCGTCTGGCTCGCCGACTCCTCGATCGAAGAGCTCGTGGCCGAGGTATCGGCTTCCCGCACGAAGCTGCAGCGGGCCCGCGACGCACACGGCGGCCTCGACGGGCTGCTCGCGGCGGTGGCCCGGGCACTCGGGGCCGAGCCCGGTCTACCACCGGGCCGCGTCGTCGAGCGAGCCTGTGCCGACGGGGTGTTCGACGCGCAGCGGCTGGCCCGAGCAGCCGAGGTGCTGCGTGGGGGCGGCCGACGCGACGGCGAGCGCGCGTGCAAGATCGCCGCCTGGATCGAGGCGGTACCCGCGGACCGCCTGCGTCTCTTCGAGGACTATCGCCGCGCCTTCGTCGGCAGCGACGGAGTCGCCCTCCACGAAGGTTTCCTCATGAGCAAGGCGCTCGCCGAGCGCCATCCCGAGCTGTTTCGTGCACTGATCCGGGAGCAGGCCCGCATCCTGGAGGTGGACGACACTCTACGCCGCCAGCTGACCCTCGCCAAGACCGAGGCGATGCTGATCCTGGCCTTCGCGGTGCTCGACCGCTACGAGGAGCTCAAGGCGCATCGGGCCGCCCTCGACTTCGACGATCTGATCGAGCACGCCCGTCGTTTGCTCACCGATCCGGGTGAGCGCGACTGGGTGCTGTTCCGGCTCGATGCGCGGATCGACCACGTCCTGGTCGACGAGGCACAGGACACGAGCCCGGCCCAGTGGGAGATCGTCGAACGGCTCACCGAGGA
The DNA here is from genome assembly GCA_023512415.1 of Geminicoccaceae bacterium. Classification (GTDB taxonomy): domain Bacteria; phylum Pseudomonadota; class Alphaproteobacteria; order Geminicoccales; family Geminicoccaceae; genus JANXAZ01. The sequence goes on from JAILZQ010000027.1 coordinate 5,609, forward strand.
GTTCTTCGCCGGCGCGGGCGCACGGACGGCCCCGCGCACGCTGTTCGTCGTGGGCGACGAGAAGCAATCGATCTATCGGTTCCAGGGCGCCGATCTGGCCAATTTCCGCGCCGTGCGCGAGCGCATCCTGGAGCGCGCAGCGGCCGCGCACCGGCCGGTCGAAACGGCGCTCCTCGACCGCTCGTTCCGCTCGGTGCCGGCGATCCTCGAGCTCGTCGACGCGGTGTTTGCCGATCCGGCGCTGCGCGAGGGAGTCGGCGACGCGCCCTTGCGGCACGAAAGCGAGCGGGCAGGCGGGGCCGGGATCGTCGAGCTCTGGCCGCTCGCCCTGCCGCCGCGGGAGGCGGGTTCGGACGAGCCTTGGGCGCTGCCGGACGAGCCGCGTCGGACGGTCGAGGGCGAGCAGATCGTAGCCGAGGCGATCGCTCGCGAAGTCACCCGCTGGCTCGAGGAGGGCGAGCGGCTGCCCGCCTCGGGCCGCCCGATCCGACCGGGCGACGTGCTCGTGCTCCTGAGCCGGCGCGGAACGATCCAGGAACGGATCGTGCGCGCCCTCAAGCGGTCCGGCGTGCCCGTGGCCGGCGCCGACCGGCTGGCGCTCGCGCGCCATCTGGCGGTGCAGGATCTCCTGGCACTCGGCGAGGTGCTTCTCCTGCCCGAGAACGACTTGGCCCTCGCCTGCCTGCTCAAGAGCCCGCTCCTCGGGCTCGGCGAGGAGGAGCTCTTCGAACTCGCCCACGACCGCGGGGCGCTCTCGCTCTTGGAGCGACTGCGGGCCCGTGCCGCGGCGGATCGCGAGGACGGCCCGTTCCGCCGCGCCTACGGCCGGCTCGAAGGCTGGCTGCGGCGGGCCGACTTCCTGCCGCCCTTCGAGCTCTACACCTGGATCCTGGGTGCCGACGGCGGACGCCGCCGAATCCTCGAGCGGCTCGGGCCCGAAGCACTCGATCCGATCGAATCGTTCCTGGGTCAGGCCCTCGCCTACGAGCAGGGTCATCCGGCCTCGCTCCGGGGATTCCTCGCCTGGTTCCGGCTCGACGAGGGGGAGCTCAAGCGGGACCCCGAGAAGGCGGGCGCCTCCGTCAGGGTCTCGACCATCCACGGGGCCAAGGGCCTCGAGGCGCCGATCGTGATCCTCGCCGATGCCGGCCCCCACGGCGTCCCCAAGCGTGGCCGCATTCTCTGGGGTCGACCCGATCTCGACGAACCGGGGTACGAGCTGCCCTTCTGGCGCCCGGCCAAAGCCGACGCCGAACCGTTCACGCTGTCGCTGATCGAGGCCGACGAGCGCCTCGACGCCGAGGAGAAGCGGCGGCTCCTCTACGTGGCGCTCACACGCGCCGCCGAGCGGCTGATCGTCACCGGCTGGCACGACCGGACCACCGCCAAGGCCGCTGTCACCGGCAAGAACTCCAGCAAAGTGGAAGGCTCCTGGCACGCGGCCGTGCGGGCTGCGCTCGAGCGCCTTCCCGGCGTCGAACGGATCGAGGGGCACACGCTCGGCGCGGCGTTCCCGGGGCCGATCCTGCGCTATGCCACCGGGCCGGCCGCGTCGGCCGCGGCGGAGCCTGCGGCCCCGCCGCCGTTGGCGCCGCTCCCCCACTGGCTGCTCCGCGCGGCGCCGGTCGAGCCGCGCCCGCCGCGCCCGCTGGCCCCCTCGCGGGTGCTCCCGGAGCCCGAACCGCCGGGTCGGCAGGCGGGCGCCGAAGCCGCGCGCCGGCGACGCTTCGGCACGCTGGTCCACCGCCTGCTCGAGCTTTTGCCCGGCCTCCGCCCCGCCGATCGGCCTGCCGCCCTCGACCGCTTCCTCGCCCGCTTCGCCGCCGACCTCGGGGCCGAGGAGGCCGGGCGGTTGCGGGCGAGCGTGCTCGGGCTGCTCGACCGTCCCGATCTAGCCCCGCTCTTCGGTCCCGGGGCCCTGGCCGAGCAAGCGATCGTCGGGCTGGTCGGCGAGCTGCCGGTGAGCGGCCAGATCGACCGTCTTCTCGTGACGCCCGAGGAGGTCGTGGCGGTCGATTTCAAGACCGGCCGGCGGCCGGCCACGATCCCTGCGGCCTACGTCCACCAGATGGCGCTCTATCGGGCGCTGCTCGCGCGGCGTTTTCCGGACCGGAGGGTTCGCTGCGGGCTGGTCTGGACCGAGACCGCCACGGTCGAATGGCTCGACGAGGCCCGCCTCGCCGGCCTCGCGCCAGCCCCCTCCTTGACGCTCGCGCGACCGGCTCCTTAGCTAGGTGAGCGATGCGGGGGTTGCCCCGCGATGCAACCAAGACGGAACACGTCCATGTCGGTGCTCCACGCGAGCGACACGAGCTTCGAGAAGGACGTCCTCAAGGCCGACAAGCCGGTGGTCGTCGATTTCTGGGCCGAATGGTGCGGCCCCTGCAAGATGATCGCACCCTATCTGGACGACATCGCAGCGGAGCTCGGCGATCGCGTCCGGATCGTCAAGATCAACATCGACGAGAACCCGCTCACCCCGACCAAGTACGGGGTGCGGGGCATCCCGACCTTGATGATCTTCAAGAACGGCGCCGCGGTGGCCACCAAGGTCGGCGCCCTGCCCAAACGCCAGCTGCAGGACTGGATCGAGCAGAGCCTCGCCTGAGACGGCTCGACCGATCTTCTTGCCAGGGACCTCCAGCTCCCGTGAGAACGCTCAGCGGTCGGCCGCGAGGGCCGCTTCGCGAATGGCCGAGAGCGTCGTGCGCGGGGTGATCGCCTCGGGGTCCACCACGAGTTCGACGAGGGCCACGCCCGGATGGGCGAGGGCCGTGTCGATCGCCTCGTCGACTTCGGCATCGCGCGTCACCCGCAGGCCCAAACAGCCGAACGCCCGCGCATAGGCCGCGAAGTCGGGATTGACGAGCGTCGTGCCGCTCACCCGGGTCGGGAACTCCCGCTCCTGGTGCATGCGGATCGTGCCGTACATCCCGTTGTTGACGACCAGGACGACGAGCCCCCGCACCCCGTACTGGACCGCGGTCGCGAGTTCCTGGCCGGTCATCAAGAAGCAGCCGTCCCCGGCGAAGCAGACCGTCGGACGGTCGGGATGGACGAGCTTGGCGGCGATCGCCGCCGGCAAGCCGTAGCCCATCGAGCCCGAAGTGGGCGCGAGCTGGCTGCGGAACGGGCCGTAGCTGTAGAACCGGTTGGGCCAGGCACAATAATTGCCCGCGCCGTTGGTCACGATCGCCTCGCGCGGGAGCCGCTCGGCGAGCCGACGCATGACGTGCCCCATCTGCACGTCGCCCGGATGGCGCGTGGGCGTTCGCCAGGCGAGGTAGGAGGCTCGAAGGCGCGCCCGGTCCTCCGCCCAGCGCCGTTGCGCCGGCGGCGACAGTGCGGCGAGTGCGGCGCAGATTGCCGGCATGGTCGCGCAGATCGCGATCTCGGGGGTGTACACCCGGCCGAGCTCGGTGGCGTCCGGGTGGACGTGAACGAGCGGCACCCCCGGATCCGGCACGCCCAGGAGCGTGTAGCCCTGGGTCGTCATTTCGGAGAGCCGCGAGCCGAGCACGAGCAAGAGGTCGGCCGAACGGATCCGCTCGACGAGCGCCGGGTTCGGCCCGATCGCGATGTCGCCCACGTAGCAGGGATGCTCGTTGTCGAGCAGGTCCTGGCGGCGGAAGCCGGCCGCAACCGGCAGGTCGAAGGCTTCGACGAACCGCGCGAGATCGGCGCAGGCGCCGGGCGTCCAGCCGCTGCCGCCGACGATCACGAACGGCCGCGCGGCATCGGCGAGCCGTGCCGCGAGGCGGGCGAGCGCGTGCGGGTCGGGCCAGATGTCGACGCCCTGCCAACGCGGCGCGTCGGCGACGGCGGCCCGCTCGTGCAGCATGTCCTCGGGTAGGGCCAGGACGACCGGGCCCGGCCGACCGCCCATCGCGGTCGACACGGCGTGCTGAACGAACTCCGGGATCCGCTCGATCCGGTCGATCTCCGCGGCCCATTTGGCCATCCCACCGAACATCCGCCGATAGTCGACCTCTTGGAAGGCGTCGCGCTCGCGGGTCGTACTGTCGATCTGGCCCACGAACAGGATCATGGGCGTGCTGTCCTGCTGGGCCACGTGCACACCGGCGGCAGCGTTGGTGGCCCCCGGGCCGCGGGTGACGAACGCCACCCCCGGCCGGCCGGTGAGCTTGCCCACCGCCTCGGCCATCATCGCCGCCCCGCCTTCCTGACGGCAGACCACGAAGCGGGGTCGGTTGCGCCCGTGGAACCCGTCGAGCACCGGGAGGTAGCTCTCGCCCGGCACGCCGAAGCAGAGCTCGATGCCCTGCGCCTCGAGCTGGTCCACGAGGATCTTGCCGCCGTGGCGTGCCGTTCCTTCCATGATCGCCCCGTCCCCCACGCCTCGTCCGCCGCCGGGATAGCGCCTCGGGCGCGCCGCGGCCAGCGGCTGGGCTGCAGGCAACCCGACCGCAGCCGCGGGCCCCGCGCCGCCCGCACGGACCCGGCCCGCACGGCGGCTTCCCGCCGCCTTCGGCTCCGCTAAGATGGCGCGCGTAAGGAGGCGGCGATGAGCAAGGCCGTCGAGCTGCTTTACGGGCGGGGCACGATCCGCGTCGCGCTGCCGCCGGGCTGCGTGCCGACCATCGTGCGCAAGCGGCCCATGCCGGTTCTCGACGACCCGGTGGGCGCTGTCGCCCGGGCGCTCGATCGGCCGGTCGGCTGCCCACCGCTCGTCGAACTCGCCCGCGGCCGCCGCTCGGCCTGCATTCTGGTGTGCGATATCACCCGCCCGGTGCCCAACGGTTTGTTCCTGCGCCCGCTGATCGACCGGCTCCTGGCCGCCGGCGTGCCACGCGCGGGCATCACGATCCTGGTCGCGACCGGGCTCCACCGGGCCGCGCCGGAAGAAGAGCTGGCCGAGATCGTGGGTGACCCCGGACTGCTCGGCGAGGTTCGCGTCGCGAACCACGTGGCCACCGCCGACGAGGACCACGTGCTCTTGGGGCGCACGCCCGGACGCGGCACGGTCGTCCGACTCGACCGCCGGCTGGTGGAGGCCGAGCTCAAAATCGCGACGGGCTTGGTCGAGCCGCACTTCATGGCCGGCTGGTCGGGCGGCCGCAAAGTCATCGCCCCGGGCGTGGCGCACGCCGAGACCATCACGACCTTCCACAACGCCGCCTTCATGAGCCATCCGCGGGCGACGAGCTGCGTGCTCGACGGCAATCCGCTGCACGAGGAGCAGCTCGCGATCGTCGCCATGCTGGGCGGCGCCCTCGCGCTCAACACGGTGATCGACGAGCATCGCCGGCTCGCCTTCGTGAACTTCGGCGAGATCGTCGAAAGCCACCTCGAAGCGGTGTGGTTCTGCGAGCGCTACGCGCGGGTCGAGCTGCCGCGCCGTTTCCGCACGGTGGTGACTTCCGCGGCCGGCTATCCGCTCGACAAGACCTATTACCAAACGGTCAAGGGGATGGTCGGCCCCTTGGGCATCCTGGAGCCGGGGGGCGATCTGATCGTCGCTTCGGCCTGTTCCGAAGGGCTGGGTTCGCCGCATTTCGCCGAGGCCCAGCGGCGCCTGGTCGAACTCGGCGTCGACGGCTTCTGGCGGAGCATCGAGCAGAAGCCGCACGCCGACATCGACGAGTGGCAGACCCAAAAGCAGCTCGAGCCGATGCGCAGGGCCGGCCGGGTCCGGCTCTACACCGACGGGCTCGATCCCGAAGCGCGGCGGCTCACCGGGGTCGAGATCGTGGCCTCGCTCGAGGCGGCGCTCGCCGAAGCGATCGCCCGCCAGGGCGATCCGCACGTGGCCTTCGTGCCCGAAGGGCCCTACGTCGTGCCCGTGTGCCGTGTCGGCTGAGCCCGTCGCCCACGTCCATCTCGACCCCGTGGGCGGCATCGCCGGCGACATGTTCGTAGCCGCCCTGGTCGAGGCGCGGCCGGAACTCGAGGCCGGCCTGCTCGACCAGCTGCGACGGGGCGGCCTGCCGAGAGGCCTCGACATCCGCTTCGCGCGCGATCGGCGGGGCGGCCTCGCCGGGCTCCGTTTCGTCGTCGTTGCGGAGGATCCTCCGCCCTCGGGAACGCTGCCCGACATCCTCGAGCGGATCACCCGGTCGGGCCTCGACGAGCCGGTGAAGCGCCGCGCCACAGCGATCTACCGCCGGCTGGGCGAGGCCGAGGCGGCGGTCCACGGGGTGCCCCTCGAGGCCGTCCACTTCCACGAAATCGCCGATTGGGACTCCTACGCGGACATCTTGGCTGCTGCCTTCCTCATCGAGGCGGTCGGGTCGGCGTCCTGGTCGGTCGGCCCCTTGCCCTTGGGCTCGGGCAGTGTCGCCACCGCCCACGGGCTCTTGCCGGTGCCGGCGCCGGCCACGGCCCGTCTCTTGCAGGGCCTCGCGGTGGTCGACGACGGTCTTCCCGGCGAGCGCGTCACGCCCACGGGTGCGGCGATCCTGGCCGAACTCGCGCCCTCCCGCCGGCCGCCGGACCGGCCGATGCGACTCTCGGCCACCGGCCACGGCCTCGGCAGCCGCGAGCTGGCCGGTAAGCCGAACGCGCTCCGCGTGCTCCTCTTGGGCGAGGTGCCGGAGGTCGGTGAGCGGCGGCCCGGTCGCGAGCCGGTCGCCGTGCTGCGCTTCGAGGTGGACGATCAGCCGGCCGAGGACCTGGCGCTCGGCCTCGATCGGCTGCGCGCGCGCAGCGACGTTCTGGACATTTGTCAGTGGCCGGTCGTCGGCAAAGCCGGGCGGCTCGCGAGTGCGGTGCAGCTCCTCTGCGCCCCGGAAGCGGTCGAGGCGGTCGCCCGGGCGTGCCTGGCGGAGACGACGACGCTGGGCGTGCGGATCGAGACGGTCGAGCGGCGAGTCCTCGCCCGCGACACCGTGACGGTCGGGACCCGAGGGCGGCTGATCCGCGTCAAACGGGCTCGGCGCCCGGACGGCACGATCTCGGCCAAGGCGGAGCTCGCCGACCTCGCGGCCTTCGAGGGTGACGCGGCGTTCCGCGCGCAGGTGCGCCGGACGGCAGAGGTGGCCGCGTTGGACGGGCCGGAGGACCGAGAGTGAACCCCTATCCATCCGGCTCGGAGGCCGTCGCCCGGCTGCGCGCGTTGCTCGCGGGCTTCGACCGGCTCGCGGTCGCGGTGAGCGGCGGGGTCGACAGCACGACTCTCGGCGTGCTCGCGCATCGTCTGCTCGGGCGGCGCTTGCTCCTCTTCCACGCCGTCTCGCCGGCGGTCCCGAGGGGGGCCGCCGAGCGGCTGCAAGAGCTCGCCCGACGCGAGGGTGCGGCGCTCCGGCTGCTCGATGCCGGTGAGCTCGCCGATCCGCGCTACCGAGCCAACCCGCTCGACCGCTGCTATTTCTGCAAGACCAACCTCTATACCGCGATCCGCCGGGTCTGGGACGGGCCCGTTGCTTCCGGCACCAACCGGGACGATCTCGGCGACTTTCGCCCCGGCCTGCGCGCCGCCGCCGAGGCCGGCGTCCGCCACCCTTATGTCGAAGCGGGGCTCGACAAGCCGGCGGTCCGCGCCCTCGCCCGCGCGCTGGGCCTCGCCGAGCTCGCCGAGCTGCCGGCCTCACCCTGCCTCGCGAGCCGACTGGAGACCGGCATCCCGGTCTCCCCCGAGCGGCTCGCGGCCGTGGCCGCGGTCGAGCAACTGCTCGAGGAGCGGCTCGGCCCGGGTGACCAGCGCTGCCGGATCCGTGCCGACCGGGTCGAGCTCGAGCTGCCCGAGTCCCGGCTCACCGCTCTCGACGAGGCGGCCGGAGCCGCCCTCGCGGCCGCGGCCGCAGCGATCCTCGTCGAGCACGGCCTCGACCTGCCGGTCCGGCTCGCCCCCTATCGGCGCGGCAGCACCTTTCTGCGGCCCGCAGCCCGATGAGCCCGCTCTTCGTCCACGACGCCGATCGATCGCAGCGGATCGGCCTGCCGGAAGCGGTGTTCTGCGCGAGCAAGACCGTCGACCAGCTCGCGGCCGTCCTGAACGCGTTGCTCGCGGAGGGCTCGCGCGCACTCCTCACCCGGCTCGCCCCCGAGCAACACGCTGCACTCTCCGACGACCTGCGCCGCCGCCTCGACTACGACCCGATTTCGCGCACGGCCTTTCTCGGGCCGGTCGCGCCACCGCCGGGACCGCCCCGCGTCGCCGTCGTGACCGGCGGGACCGGCGATCAGCGGGTCGCCGAGGAAGCGGCACGGACCCTCGCCTTCCACGGCGAAGCCGTCGAGCGGCATTACGACGTCGGCGTGGCCGGGCTCTGGCGGGTGCTCGCGCGGCGCGAGGCGCTCGCTCGCTTCCCGGCGCTCATCGCCTGCGCCGGAATGGAGGGCGCGCTCTTCAGTGTGCTCGGCGGGCTCGTGCCCGGTCTCGTGGTCGCCGTGCCGGTCTGCTCGGGCTACGGCGTCGCCGACGGCGGCCGGGCGGCACTGTCGAGTGCACTGGCGAGCTGCGCGCCGGGCATCGTCGTGGTGAACATCGACAACGGTTACGGCGCCGCCTGCGCCGCCCTACGCGCGCTTCGGGCCTCGGCCGGTCGTTAGAAGTCGGCAGGGAAGCGCGGGATCGACGTGTCGCGGTTGACCTGCGCGTTGAGGAGGAGGCCCAGGCCGAGCATGACCGTGAGCATCGCCGTGCCGCCATAAGAGACGAGCGGCAGGGGCACGCCCACGACCGGGATCAGGCCGGTCACCATCGCCACGTTGATGATCGCGTATAGGGCGAAATTGCAGGTCACACCGGCAGCGAGAAGGCGCGCGAAATGGCTCTGCGCCCGCAGCGCCACGGCCATCCCCGCAAGGGTGATGGCCAAGATGAGGGCCAAGACCGCGAGCGCGCCCACGAACCCCGCCTCCTCGGCGAGCATGGTGAACGCGAAGTCGGTGTGCTTCTCGGGCAAGAAGGAGAGCTGCGCCTGGCTTCCCTGGAGATAGCCGCGGCCCCAGAGGCCCCCCGAGCCGATCGCGATCTTCGACTGGATGATGTGGTAGCCGGCACCCAACGGATCGCTCTCCGGGTCGAGGAAGGTCGCGACCCGCTGGCGTTGGTAATCGTGCAGATGGGCCCAAGCGATCGGCAGGGCCGCGCCGGCGAGTGCGCCAGCTGCGAGGAACTTCCAGATCGCCATCCCGCCCAGGAACAGCATCGCCGTGCCGACCATGCCGAGCATCCCGGCGGTACCGAGGTCCGGCTGCTTCAGCACGAGAGCGACCGGCAAAAGGATCATCAGAAACGGCGGCAAGAGGAACAGCGGTCGGCGAACCTCCTCGAGGTAGGCGGCGTGGAAGTAGCGGGCGAGCGCCAGCACGAGGGCCAGCTTCATGAGCTCGGAGGGCTGCAGCTGGACGAAACCGAGGTCGATCCAGCGCTGGGCACCTTTGTTGATCTCCCCCACGATTTCGACCGCGACGAGAAGAAGGACGATGAGACCATAGGTCGGGTAAGCGAGCCGGAACAGCTTCTTGATGTCGATCAAGGCGATCGCCACCGCGAGCCCGGTCATGACGACGAGGCGGATTCCGTGTCGGAACGCCCAGGGCGTATGCGATCCGCCGGCGGCCGAATAGAGCAGCGCGTAGCCCACGAGACCCAGTAACAGGACGAGGGCCACGAGCGGCCAGGCGATCCGGGCGAGCTTCTCACCGGCCGACGGGGGCGTCGCGCGGTCGAGTGCGGGTGTCCCCATCAGCGGCGCTCCGCGAGGTCGAGCCGCCGCGGGGCCGGCGGCGTGGTCCCGGGTTCGAGGCGCAGCGCCTCGACCATGATGTCGCGCGCGACCGGTGCCGCAGCCTTGGCGCCGCTCTCGCCGTGCTCGATGACCACCGCGACCGCGTAGCGCGGCCGGTCGTGCGGTGCGTAGCCGACGAAAAGGGCGTGGTCGCGCTCTTCGCGCGGCCGGTCCTTGCGCTTGTGGGCGCCCGTCGCCCGTTCGGCTTTGCTGATCCGACGAACCTGCGAGGTGCCGGTCTTGCCGGCCATGAGTACCCCGGGGATCGGCAAGGCGCTGGCCTTCGCCGTGCCGCGCGGGCCGTTGACGACCTCGTACATCCCTTTGAGAACGAACTCGAGGTTGGCCGGGCTGACGCCGAGCGAGACCGGCGGGACCCCTTTGCCTTCGCTCACGTGAGCGTGGGGGCCGCGGACGATCCAGGGATGCACGGCGCGTCCCCCGTTGCAGAGCCGCGCGGTCATCACCGCGAGCTGCAGGGGTGTCGCGCTCACGAACCCCTGGCCGATACCGCAGACCAGCGTCTCGCCCTTCTGCCAAGGCTGGCCGAGCCGCTCCCGCTTCCATCGGCTGTCCGGCATCAGGCCCGGCTTTTCGCCCGGCAAGTCGATACCGAGCGTCTCCCCGAAGCCGAACCGGCGGGCCATGGCGGCGAGCGCGTCGATCCCCACCCGCCGCGCGAGCTCGTAGAAATAGACGTCGCAGGATTGGGCGAGTGCTTGGACGAGCGAGATCCGGCCGTGTCCGTGTGGCTTCCAACAGTGGAAGCGGGCGTTCCCGAGGCTCATGAAGCCCGGGCAGAAGACCTCGCTAGCGGGCGTCACGAGGCCTGCTTCGAGAGCCGCCAACGCGGTGACCATCTTGAAGGTGGAGCCCGGCGGGTATTGGCCGCGGATACATTTGTTGACGAGCGGGTGGCGCGGGTCGTCGGCGAGCTGGCGCCAGAGGGCGGCCGAGAGACCGCCGGCGAAGGCACCCGGATCGTAAGTCGGCACCGAGGCCAGGGCGAGAACGGCACCGGTTGCGACCTCCAGCACGACCGCCGCCGCAGCCTCCTGATCGGCCAACCGCTCCATGCAGTAGGTCTGCAAGTCGAGGTCGATCGAGAGCTGGAGGTCGGCCCCCTCCTCACCGTCGTTGCGGTCGATCTCACGGATCTCCCGACCGATGACGTTGACTTCGACGCGAGAGAAACCGGCCCGACCGCGCAGCTCGCGGTCGTAGGCTCGCTCGATGCCGGTCTTGCCGACGCGGAAGTCGGGAAGCTTCAAGAGCGGGTCCGGATCGCTCTCGCGCTCCGCCTTGGCGACCGGCCCCACGTAGCCCACGACGTGGGCGGTGACGGCGCCGTGCGGGTACTGTCGCAAAAGTCCGGAATCGAGCAGGATCCCGGGCAGGTCCGGGGAGCGCACGGCGATCCGCGCGACCTCGTCCCAGGAGAGATCTTCGCGTACCGTGATCGGCACGAACGGCCGGTGCAGTTTGGCGAGCTGGAGGACCTCTTCGATCCGCCGAGCATCGAGCGGTACGATCTCGGCGAGCGCTTCGAGCACGCCCCGCAGGTCGCCGGCTTGCTCGCGCACCACCCGTACCCGATAGGTCGGCGCGTTGATCGCGAGCGGGCGCCCACGACGATCGACGATCACGCCGCGCGGCGGGACGGTCAGACGCTGACTGATCCGGTTCTCGTCGGCGAGCAGCTGGTAGGTGACACCGTCGCGCAGCTGCAACTGCCAAAGCCGAGCAGCAAGCCCGCCGAACAGGGCAACCTGAAGGCCACCGAGCAGCAGCAGCCGGCGCCGGAAGCAGCGATTGCGGTCAGCTTCCTGATACATTGCCGGCCCGCGGTAGAACTCTCTCCACCGGCGCCAAAAGGACGGCGACGAGCGGATAGACGGCCCAGCTGAGGAGCGATTCGACGAGGAAAGGCCGGACGGGGGCGGGCTGCAGCCAGACCAGCGCAGCGAGGAGCCAGCGCCAGAGTCCGACCAGCGCGACGATCGGGAAGAGGAGCAACCAAGCGAGCGGCAGCGACCGCTGGAGGGGACCGCGCGGGACACGACGCAGCAGCGCCGGCACGAGCAGGAAGCTCGAGGCGTGCAGCCCGAGCGGCAGATGCCCGGCGAGATCGCGCAGCAAGCCCACGAAGAAGATCGAGCCCGGGGTCAGGAAATCGGGCCGGTGCACCGTCCAATGATAGACCACGGCGAGGGTCACGAGCGGGGCCACCGCCTGCGGCGCCGGCGAAGGAAGCGGCAGGAGGTCGACGACCAGGGCCACGAGTGCGCTCGCGAAGACCAGCGAGCGGCGGAGCAGCAGCTCGATTCGTGAGAGGCCCGTCTCGCTCATCGCCCGAGCCGCTCCGCGGCACGGATCGGCTCGGGGATCGCCTCGCTGCTCGGCAAGCTGCCGTCGGGGGCGGGCACCGGATCGCTCTCGAGCACCGCCACGTAGTCGAGTCGGTCCCAGTCCACCAGCGGTCGAACCAGGACGCGCCGCTCGTCGACGTGAGCGATCTCGCCGACCGGCAGGCCTGGCGGAAGGAGACCACCACGACCGGAGGTGAGCACCCGGTCGCCGACCGCGAAGGACGGGCTCATCGGCAGGAAGCGCAACTCCGCGAGGGGCCCGTTCCGTCCCTCGAGGATCGCCTGATCGCGCGAGCGCTCGACCAGCACGGGAATGCGCGAGTTGAAGTCGGTGATCAGCAGGACCCGCGCGCTGCGCTCGCCCACCTCGACGATCCGGCCGACCATCCCATAGGCGTCGACCACCGCCATCCCTTTCTCCAGGCCCCGGTCCCGGCCGGCGTCGATCAAGCGGGTCTGGACGAAGGGTCCGCCCGGGTCGGCGACGATCCGCACCGTGGTCCGTCGCCGCGCGCCGCTCACCGCCGGCATCGCGAGGGCCTCGCGCAATGCCGCGTTCTGGACGGCGAGACGGATCGCCTCGTTCTGCCAATGCACCAGCCGTCGGTTCTCTTCGCGCAGCCGCGCGTTCTCCTCCTCGAGCGCGAGCAACGAGCCCACCGCCTCGCTGGTGCGCCGGACGAGCGCGAGCGGGGCGGCCGGCAGCGCGGCGATCCAAGCGACCGCGTCGGCCGCACGCTCGGACAGATAATCGAGGAATTTGAGGTCGGCCTTGGTGAGCACGATCAGGACGAGCGACAAGGCGCCCAGCGCGGCGATCGATCGGCGGGCGACCGCCGAGACCAGGGCTGCGATGGCTCCGCCGCGCTCCCGACGGCCGCCGCTCATCGGGCCGAGCCGGGCGCTGTGGGCGGCCGTCCGCCGCTCAATAGGCGGCGTGCAAGACGTGCCGCAGCGTCTTCATTTCTTCGAGGCATCGCCCGGTCCCGAGCGCCACGCAGGTCAACGGCTCGTCGGCGAGGCTGACCGGCAGGCCCGTGGCGTGGCGCAGCACGAAGTCGAGATTGCCGAGGAGCGCGCCACCGCCGGTCAAGACGATCCCGCGGTCGACGATGTCGGCCGAGAGTTCCGGAGCGGTGTTCTCGAGCGCGACTTTGACCGCTTCGATGATCGCACCGACCGGCTCGGCCAAGGCCTCGGCGATCTGCCGTTGGCTGATTACGATCTCCTTGGGCACGCCGTTCATGAGGTCGCGGCCGCGCACCTCCATGACCTCGCCGTTGCCATCCTCCGGGAGGCAGGCCGAGCCGATCCGCTTCTTGATGTTCTCGGCGGTGGCCTCGCCGATCAGCAGGTTGTGGTTGCGACGCACATAGTTGATGATCGCCTCGTCCATCTTGTTGCCGCCGACCCGGATCGACTTGGCATAGACGATCCCGCCGAGCGAGAGGATCGCGACCTCGGTCGTGCCACCGCCGATGTCGACGACCATCGAGCCGGTGGGCTCGGTGACGGGCAGGCCGGCACCGATCGCCGCCGCCATCGGCTCCTCGATCAGGAAGACCCGGCGGGCGCCCGCGCTCTCGGCACTTTCCTGGATCGCCCGCCGCTCGACCGCGGTCGAACCCGAGGGCACGCAGATGATCACCCGGGGGCTCGCGAAGGCGCGTCGCGGATGGACCCGCCGGATGAAATGTTTGATCATCTCCTCGGCGACTTCGAAGTCGGCGATCACCCCGTCCCGCAGCGGCCGGATGGCTTCGATGTGGCCGGGGGTGCGCCCGACCATCTGCTTGGCCTCCTCGCCGACCGCCACTACCTGGCGCCGTCCGCGGCTCGTGGCGATCGCCACGACCGACGGCTCGTTCAAGACGATGCCCCTGCCCTTGGCATAGACCAGGGTGTTCGCGGTCCCGAGGTCGATCGCGAGATCGCTGGAGAACAGACCCAACAGGCGGGACAACATCGGACGGGTCGAGCTCCGACAGGGAGGCGCGCCGTGGCGCCGGCCGCGGCCGTCGACCCGACCCGCGGGTCAAGCCGAGAGAGCCGCGGGCGCACTCCTCGCACGCTTGGTGAAAAGCTTGTTCAACGCCGCCACGTAGGCGCGGCAGGACGCCACCATGGTATCGGTGTCGGCGGCCTGGCCGGTGACCGACTTGCCGCCTTCGTCGAGCCGCACGGTGACGACCGCCTGCGCGTCGGTGCCCTCGGTCACCGCGTTGATCTGGAAGAGCGGCAGCTGCGCCTGATGCGGGACGATGGCGCGGATCGCACGGAAGATCGCATCGACCGGGCCGTCGCCCACCGCCTCGGCGCGGCGCTCGACCCCGTCCACCTCGAGGACGAGGTCGGCCTGCGGCCGAACTTTGGTGCCGCAGCGAACCTCCAGGCTCACGAGCCGCACCCTTTGGTCCTCGCTGCGGATCTGGTCGTCGACCAGCGCGATGAGATCCTCGTCGAAGATCTCCTTCTTGCGGTCCGCCAGCTGCTTGAAGCGAACGAACGCATCCTCGAGCGCGTTCTCGCCCAGCTCGTAGCCCAGTTCTGCCAACTTTTTCTTGAACGCATGTCTGCCCGAATGCTTGCCCATGACCAACGTCGACTTGACGAGGCCGACGTCTTCCGGACGCATGATCTCGTACGTGCCGGCGTGCTTGAGCATGCCGTCCTGGTGGATCCCGCTCTCGTGGGCGAACGCGTTGGCGCCGACGATCGCCTTGTTCGGCTGCACGTTGAAGCCGGTGATGGCCGAGACCAGCCGTGACGCCTTCATGATGTCCTGGGTGACGATCCTGTTGCGGAACGGCAACAGATCGTGACGGGTGCGGATCGCCATCACGATCTCCTCGAGCGCGGCGTTGCCGGCACGCTCGCCGATCCCGTTGATCGTGCACTCGATCTGCCGTGCGCCCGCCTTCACCGCGAGCAAGCTGTTGGCGACCGCGAGCCCGAGATCGTTGTGGCAGTGCACCGAGAGCACCGCTTTGTCGATGTTCGAGACGTTGTTCTTGATTGCCCGAATGAGGTCGGCGAACTCCTCGGGATAGGCGTAACCGACGGTATCCGGGATGTTGATGGTGGTGGCACCGGCCCGAATGGCACTCTCGATGCAACGGAAGAGGAAATCCCGTTCGGTTCGGGAACCGTCCTCGGCGGACCATTCGACGTCGTCGGTGTAGCGACGGGCCCGGGTCACACTCTCGATTACCCGCCGATGGACCTCTTCGGGGTCCATCTGCAGTTTGTACTTCATGTGGAGCGGGCTGGTCGAGATGAAGGTGTGGATCCGCCTCCGTTCGGCCGGGGCCAGCGCTTCGGCGGCACGATCGATGTCGGCGGCCGACGCCCGGGCGAGCCCGCACACCACGCTGTTCTTCACCTTCTTGGCGATCGCGTGGACGGCCTGGAAATCGCCCTCGGAAGCGATCGGGAAGCCGGCCTCGATGACGTCGACACCCATGCCCTCGAGGACCTCGGCGACCTTGAGCTTTTCCTCGACGGTCATCGAGCAGCCGGGGGACTGCTCACCGTCCCGCAAGGTGGTGTCGAAGATCACCACCGGCTCGCCGCGCGCGGCCTCGCTCGCCTGCTCGGCCAACTCTCGGATCGGATTGGACATGTTCGGGATTTCCTCGGACGTGATCCAGGTTGCGACCGGACGACACCCCTGAACGTCGGCCGGTCTCCCGGCCCACCGCTCAGGGGCCCGTAAGTCGCAGTCCGAGTCGCACCGCCCCGTAGAAAGGCGCCGCGGACCACGTGGCGGCACTCGCGGCCTCGCTTCGCCGCCGGTCGACCTCCGCGTCGATCACCACCACCCTTCGCAACGCCTCGCTCCGCTGCGAGCCGAGCACGGCCCCAACGTCCGGGCCCGTGCCCTCGTCCCTTCGATCAAAATCGCCGATTCCGCCCGGATTTGTAAAGAGTGCGCCGATCCCGGCCCGGAGCGCCGTCCGCCGGCTGCGGCTCGCCCGCCGCGGGCGTTCGGACGTCAGAGAAAGCTCACCGGGTCGACGTCGACCTCTAGGGCGACCCGTGCCGGCAGGCGCCGACCGGCGAGCCAGCCGCGCAAGAAGCTCGGCAGGTCGATCGACGGGGCCGTTTGGACCAAGAGCCGTTCCCGCCAGCGGCCGCGCAAGAGTGCGAGCGGCGCCGGAGCCGGCCCCAGCACGCGCACCCCCTCGACGCTCGGCGCGGCTCGGGCCAAAGCCCGGGCGAGGCCCCGCACCTCCTCGGCATCGGCTCCACTCACCACGAGCGCCGCGAGCCGGCCGAAGGGCGGGAGACCGGCTGCCTCCCGCTCGGCGAGCTCGGCGCGCAGGAACGCCGTGCGATCGCCGCGGGCCAAGGCCGCCATGACCGGATGGTTCGGGTCGTGCGTCTGGACGAGCACCCGGCCCGGTCGATCGGCGCGGCCGGCCCGCCCGGCCACCTGCTGGAGGAGTTGGAAACTGCGCTCGGCGGCTCGCGGGTCGCCGCCTCCGAGGCCGAGATCGGCATCGACCACGGCCACGAGGGTGAGCCTCGGGAAGTGGTGCCCCTTGGCCAGCATCTGGGTGCCCACGAGCAGGTCGAGCTCGCCCGCGAGGACGGCGCGGACCATTTCGCCAGCCGCCCGCGCGCTGTCGACCGTGTCGCTCGTGACGACGGCGATCCGTGCGCCGGGGAGGATCGCGCGGGCCTCCTCGGCGATCCGCTCGACTCCCGGGCCCGAGGCCACGAGGGTACCCACCGCGCCGCAGGCGGGGCAATGCTCGGGTTCCGGCGCCGACCAGCCGCAATGGTGGCACAGCAGGCGACGGCGCAAACGGTGGGCGGTGAGCCATGCGGTACAGCTCGGGCAGCGCAAACGATGCCCGCAGGCGCGGCAGAGGGTCAGCGGGGCGAAGCCGCGGCGGTTGAGGAACAAAAGCGCCTGCTCACCGGCCTCGAGCGTGGCCGTGAGCGCCGCGCGAACGGGCGGGGAGAGGAAGGCGCCCCGTGGCGGCCGCTCGCGCCGGAGGTCGACCAGCTCGATCGTGGGCATGGCGGCCCCGCCCCAGCGGTCGGCGAGGACGAGGTGCGACCAGCCGGGGCGGGCCGGCGGTCCGCCGGGCACGGCACCGGCCGCAGTCGCCACCTCGAGCGAAGGTGTGGCGCTCACGAGCACGACCGGGCAGCCCTCGAGCCGGGCGCGGAGCAAAGCCAGCTCGCGGGCGTGATAGACCACGCCCTCGTCCTGCTTGAAGCTCGGGTCGTGCTCTTCGTCGACCACCAGGAGACCGAGCTCGGCGAGCGGCAGGAACAGGGCCGAGCGGGCGCCGACCACGACCGGGGCGCGACCCTCGGCGATCCGTCGCCAGCCCCTGCGCCGTTGGCTCGCGGTCAGGCCGGAGTGCCAGAGCTGCGGCTCCACCCCGAAACGCTGGACGAACCGCTCGAGCCATTGGGCGGTGAGCGCGATCTCCGGCAAGAGGACCAGCACTCGCTTGCCGCGGCGCAGGGTGGCGGCGATCGCTTCGAAATAGACCTCGGTCTTGCCACTGCCGGGCACGCCTTCGAGCAGCACCACACCGCTGCCCTGCTCGACCCGGGCGATCAGGGTGCGCGCGGCAGCGGACTGCTCGGCGGTCAGCCTCGGGCCGGGTCGGTCCGGATCGGGACGCGGCTCCGCCGGGGGTGCGAGTACCACCGGCTCGAGCAGGCCCGCTTCCGCGAGCCGGGCGAGCGCGGGCCGGCTCGTCCCGGCGAGCCGGGCGAGCTGCGCCGCCGGCAAGGTCCCCGCCTCGGCCAGCGCCGCCAAGACCCGCCGCTCGAGGGCGCTTCGGGGTCGCGCACCGCCCGCCGCGCGATAGCCGAGCGGGAGGGGCTCGGGCTCGAGCGCCGTCGACACGCTCGAGACGAGCCTCAGCATCGAGCCGAGCGGCGTCAGGGTCTCGCGCGCCGCCGCCTCCAGGAAGCGGCGCAGCGGTTCGGGCAGGGCCGGGGCCTCCAGCTTGCCGAGGACGGGCTTGAGGCGGGTCGGCGCGAGGCCACCACTCGGGGGCCCGTCCCAAACCACGCCGACCGTCTCGCGTGAGCCGAGCGCCACCCGGACGAAGCTGCCGACGGGGATCGGGGCTTCCGCACGGTAGTCGAGCGGCCGGTCGAGCGGCACCGGCAGCAGAATCGGCAAGACGGTGGCGGACATGACACTCCGAGGCGGCGTCGCGCGCGCCGCGGTTGACGGCGGCCGCGCCCTTATCATGCTCGCCCGGGACGGCGAAGGACGGGGCTCCCTTGTTCGCGCAGGCCACGGACGAGATCGCCCGGATCGCTCGCGCTTGGCTCGCCCGGCTGGCCGGCGAACGGCGTCTGGCCGACCGCACCGTCACCGGTTACGGCCGCGACCTCGATGGATTTCTCGCCTTTCTCGCGGGCCATCGCGGGGGCCCGGTCGGCAGCGCCGAACTGGGCGACCTCACGCCAGCGGATCTCCGCGCCTGGCTCGCCGAGCGGCAGTCACGGGGCTACGCACGCAGCTCGACGGCCCGGGCCTTGGCGGCACTGCGCAGCTTCCTGGGCTTCCTCGAGCGGACCCGGGGCATACCTTGCCCGGCTGCCCGAGCCGTTCGTCTCGCTGCCGCGCGGCGAGCGCTGCCGCGCGCCTTGGCACCACCCGAGGCCGCGGCGCTGACCGGCGCGGCGGCCGAGGCCGCCGGGCCGGAACCCTGGCTCGCCGCGCGTGACCGGGCGCTGCTGCTTTTGCTCTGGGGCTCGGGCCTGCGGATCGGCGAGGCGCTCGGTCTGACGCGCGCCGCCCTCGGCCCCGATCCCGCGATGCTGCGCACGCTCGTGATCCGCGGCAAGGGCGGCCGCGAGCGGGTCGTTCCGGTGCTCCCCGAGGTGGCCGAAGCGCTCGCCGCCTACTGCGCCGCCTGCCCTTGGGGTCTCGCCCCCGACCAGCCTTTGTTCCGCGGCGCACGCGGTGGCCCGCTCCAGCCGGCCGTGGTGCAGCGCCGGGTGCGCGCCTTGCGGGTGGCACTCGGCCTGCCCGAGACCGCCACCCCGCACGCCCTGCGGCACAGCTTCGCCTCGCATCTGCTCGCCGACGGCGCCGACCTTCGCGCCATCCAGGAGCTGCTCGGCCACCGCAGCCTGTCGACCACACAAATTTACACACGGGTGGAGACCGAGCGTCTCGCGGCCCTGCACGCCGCGCACCATCCACGCGGCTGAGCGCATCGACGCTGCTCTCGCGTCGAGCGATTGCAGAGCGGCCCTTCCACCCATAAGAGCTTGCCCGGGCGGGATGGTGGCGGGCACGGGCCCGCTCGGATCGCGTGACGGCGTGCGCGCTCTCTTCCTGATCCTCGCAGCCCTGGTCGCGACGGCCGTCGCGGGGCTGGTGCTCGGCCCGCGGCTGGTCGACGGCGAGTTCGCCCGGCAGCAGCTCGTCGCCCGACTCGAGGCTGCCATCGGAGAGCCGGTCCGGGTGCTCGGCTCCACGCACCTGAGCCTCTGGCCCGAGCCGCTTCTCTCGATCGACCAGCTGGTGATCGGTGACGCCGCGCGCGGCAGCTCGATCGGCACGGTCGAGCGGGTCGATCTGGTGCTCGGTTTCGGCGGGCTCGTCGGCCTCGGCTCGGGGCCACGCGAGGTGCGACTGGTCCGGCCGCAGCTCCGCCTCCCGGCTCTGCCCGAGCTCGCCGGGCTCGGCCGGCTCCTCGAAGGGCTGGGCGGCGAAGCTCTGTCGATCGGCGCCGTCTCGGTCGTGGCCGGTCTCATCGAGGTTCGCGACCGAGCCCTGCCGGCGCCCCTCGAGGTCGAGGCGCTCGACCTCGAGCTCGCCCGCGAGACCGGCGGTGGGCCGCTGGTCCTCACGGGTGGCGGCCGATTCCGCGGCCAACCCCTCGCCGTCGAGCTCGAGCTGCGGCCGGCCTCGGTCGGGCCGCACGCCGTTCGGGCCCGGGTCACCCTCGGCTCCGGCCCCGCCGCCTCGCGGCTCGCCTATCGGGGCGGGCTCGAACTCGGCCGATCACCGCCGCGCCTCGACGGCGAGCTCGAGCTCGCCGCCGACGCCGAGCAGGTAGCGGCCCTGCTCGCGGACCTCGGCGCCCTCCGGTTCGCGGAGCGGCTGCCGCGGATCGGCGCCTTCGCTGCGCGCGGCCGGCTGCGCCTGGAACAACGCCGGCTCGCGAGCGATCGGCTGCGGATCGCCACGATCGCGGGGGAGCTCGCGGCCCGGCTCGAGCTCGGCCTCGTCGAGCCCCACCACCTCCGGCTCGAGCTCGAGGCCGCCCGGCTCGAACTCCCGAGCGGATTCGACCCGGCGGCGATCTTGGCTGATCTCTGGTCGGGCCCGCCGGAGAATCTCGCGGGCAGCGTCGTCGCGCGGATCGGCGCGCTGGCCCGAGCCGGTGAGGAGCTCCGGCTGGTCCGCCTCGATGCTCGGCTGCCGGGGAACGGCGAGCTCGTCCTGGACAGCCTCGGCGCCGAGCTGCCCGGCACCGGCGACCTGGAGCTCACGGGCCGGCTCGGACGCGATCCCGCGGGACCGAGCTTCCGGGGGCGTCTTGCGGCGCGCGTCGAGGATCCGCGCCCGCTCCTCGTTTGGCTCGGGCGAGGATCCGCCCTGCCCGTCGAGCGGCTCGGCGCGGTGGCGATCATGGGCGAGCTCGCGGCCACCCCCGAGGGCGCGAGCCTCGCCCGGGCCGAGCTCCGGCTCGCCGGCGCCCGGGCCCAGGGCAACTTCGCTTTCCTGCTCGGCCCGCCGCCCCGGCTGCGGCTCGTGGGCGGCGTCGATCGTCTCGTGCTCGACCCCTGGCTCGACGGCATGGCCGGCGCGACGGTGCGCGACTGGCTGGCGACCGGCCCACCCCGCGAGCCCGAGGCCGAGTTCGATCTCGCCGTCGAGCGGCTCGCATGGCGCGGGCTGCGGGCCGAAAGGGTCCGCCTGCGCGGCGAACTCGCCGAGGGTAGGCTGCGGATCGAGGAGTTGGCGAGCCCGGCGCTCGGCGGCGGTGCCGTACGGCTCTCCGGGAGCCTCGGTCCCACAAGTAGCGCCGACTTGGCCCTCGAACTCGAGGCCGACCAGCCGGCCCGGCTCGCCCGCGCCCTCGAGCTGGATCCGACCCTGCCGGCGTTGCTCGAGGGGCCCCTCGCCGTCCGCGCCCGTTTTCGCGAAGACGAGGTCGGCCGTCGCCTCGAAGCCGAGGTCACGACCGCCGAGGGCGGGGTCCGCGCCGACCTCGCGCTGCTCCGCGGCACGCTGGATCCCGAGCGCTGGCAACTTTCGGGCGAGCTCGGCGACACCGCCGCGCTCGCCGCGCGGCTGGCCGGGCGCGGCGCGCTGGCCCCCGGGCTGGCCGGCCGTCTGCGCGCCGAGCTCGAGGCCCGGCGCGAGACCGCGGGCTGGCGGATCGAGGGCCGGGCCGGCACGGCTCGGCTGACGCTCGCGAGCAGCCTCGAGCTCACCGACGCGCAGGGTGTGCCGCTGCTGCGCGGCCGCCTCGGGCTCGAGCGGGTCGACGCGGCGAGCTTGGCCGATCTGTACCGCCTCCTCGAGGTACCGCTCGGCCTGCCCGGCGGTCCCCTGCGCGCCTGGCCCGGGGCCTGGCCGCGACGGCCGTTCGGGCCGCCGCGCCTTCCTCCGGTCGATCTCGACCTCGCGCTCGAGCTGGGGTTCGAGCGGGAGGACGGCACACCGCTCGGCCGGGGCGCCGCGACGCTCGCCTTCGCCGGACGGGCCCTCGCGCTCGATGCGATCGACCTGCCGCTCGCGGGCGGCCGCCTCACCGGCCGGCTGCTCGCCGAGCTCGGGAACGAAGCGGGTCGCCTCGAGGCCGAGCTGGCCCTCGCGAGCGGCTCCCTCGGCGCGCTCGCCGAGGCCATCGGCGTCGGCGAGCCGGCGGGCGGGATCCTCGATCTAGAGCTCGCGGTCACCACTGTCTCTTATAAA
>JAILZQ010000028.1 GCA_023512415.1 Geminicoccaceae bacterium
CACCTCGGCAGCGCGACCGGGCCCGGCGAGCCGGCCCTCGGCCGACCCGACCGGGCCCGATGCACCCTCCGAGAGGGCCGCGCGCCTACCCAGCCTCAGGGCGTGGTGAGCGTGCCGGCGACGCCGATCGTCAGCCCCGCGCTCTGGCAGCCCGTGCAGGCCGTCGAAGTCTGCGTCACCTTCTTCCTGGCCGAGACGTTGCGCTTGGCCGACAGGGTCGTGCTGGTGCTGGTCACGGTGGCGCTGTCGTCGGTCGAGGCGCTGCCGCTCGACTCCTGGCTCACCGACTCGTTCTGCGAGCTCTGTGAGCTGGCGGCGGTCGCGGTCAGGAAGGCCGCGAGCGCCAGCGAGAGGCCGGCCGTCACCTGGTCCATCTGATCGGCGCTGAGCCGGGTCGGCTCGGCCGCGGAGACGGTCGAAGCCAGCGCCAAGCCGGCCACCGTCGCCAGAAGCGTGCCCTTCATCATCATGAACGTTTCCTCCTTCATCCGCCCTCGTTGCGCCACCGGCCGGAGCCCCGCGGGCTCGCTCGGCACCGGTGGACGTCAACCCCGTCCCGCCCGGCCGGTCGCCCGGCCGGGCCGTGCTTCAGTTGAGCACCACACCCGAGCCCGCGGCGAGCGTCGCCGAGGCGGTCCCGCCGTTGGCCTGCGCCTTCGACGAGCCGCTGTAGCTCGCCCTGGCGTTCCGCTTGAACTGCAAGCCGGTGCTCGGCGTGTACTTGATCTCTTCCTCGTAGGTGGCGGTGCCGCCGCCCTCGATGGTCGAGCCGCCCGCGCCGTTGAAGCCGGCCGTGCCCGCCCCGAAGAAGTAGGCGAACCCGCCCGCCCCCGCGGTCACCTGGTCGAGCGCCACGGCATCGAGCCGCACGGGCTCGCCGGCGCCCGCGGCACCCGCCCAGAGGGCGAAGGCCGTGGCGAGGCCACGGATCAATCCCTGCTGCACCCGCATCGTTTCCTCCGCTTCGCCAGCGACCCCTCGCGGGTCGTCGCCGGCGAGTTCCGTTGGTTGCATGGTTGCAAACGTCCGCCCGGGGCCTCAAGCGTTCTTAAGGTGGATCGCCTTCGCCCCGTCCCTGCCCGTCGCTAGCGCCCCCGCCACTCCCGGACCCTGCCGACCGAGGCCCGACCTACTCCGAAAGGCGTAGGTCGCGCCGGCCGGTCGAGCCTCCTGCCGATCTCAGAAGCCCGCGGTCGTGGTGTGCGCCACGGTCACCCCGGAGCCGCCGTAGATGGTCACAGCGTGCACCGGGATCACGGTGCTGAAGCGCCCGGCGTTGCCGGTGCCGGTCGTGCTGCCGCCCGTCACACCCTGGCCGCCCGTGCCGACACCGGTACCCTCGGCGACCGTCGTGGTCGACGAGACCGAGCCCTTGCCGGTGTTCGACGAGTTCGAGGTGCCCTTGACGCCCGCGCCGGCGAAGATGCTGCCGTTGGCGACCGCGTAGCCGAGGGCCGACGAGGTCGCGGTGCCGGCGCTGATCGCGTCGAGTTCGGCCTCGCCCAGTACCATCGCCCGCTCGCCGGCCTGCGCCGCCGCAGCACCCAGGAGTGCCGCGCACACCGCTCCCATCCACACCCGCTTGGTCATCGTCTCCCTCCTCGCCATCGCAGCGGTCGTCCGCTCCGGTTCCGTCCTGCTGTCGCCGAACGCTCGCGGACCGCGGAGAACCCGTCCCGGCGTGCGTGTCTGGCTCCACAACCAGCCGAGCCGTTCGTCGCTCGTGCCATTAAGGACCGAGCGGCCCGCGGACACAACCGCGCAAAAGGTGGATACGCCTTTCCGCCGAAACCTTTCCCCCTCCCTGGCGAGGGGATCACACCTCCGCGTCGCGGCGCCGTCGCGACCGGCGCGAAGGTTGACACCCGAACCTCGGGCTTTAGCATCTCCTTCCGCGTCGACGGACGGGAGCCTCGCCACCACCATGATCCAGACCCCGCCGCCGCGATTCGCGGCCGCCCGCCGCCTGGCGGGGGCCGCCCTGACCGCGGCGTTGGCGCTGTCCGCCGGCGCCGTCGAAGGCGCCGAACGGCGCACGGTCCGCTCCCTGCTCGAGATCCGCCAGGACAAGGTGGTCGTGCAGAAGTGGGACTTGAGCTGTGGCGCCGCCGCCCTCGCCACGCTGTTGAACTTCCAGCACGGCGACATGGTGAGCGAGCGGGAGATCGCTCTCGGGCTCATCAACCGTCCGGAGTACATCGAGAACCCCGAGCTCGTGCAGATCCGCCAGGGGTTCTCGCTGCTCGATCTGAAGCGGTACGTGGACGGGCGCGGCTACGAGGGGATCGGCTACGGCCGCTTGACGCTCGCCGATTTGGAGGCCAAGGCGCCGATCCTGGTACCGATCAACACCAACGGTTACAACCACTTCGTGGTCTTCCGCGGACGGGTCGGCAACCGCGTCCTGCTGGCCGACCCGGCCTTCGGCAACCACACCATGACCGTGCCGGCCTTCGAACGGGCGTGGCTCGAATACGCCAACATCGGAAAGGTGGGCTTCGTGGTCGCGCGACGCGACGGGCCGACCGGGCCCGGCTCCCTCGCCGCGCGGCCCGAGGATTTCGTGTTCTTGCGCTGAGCCGCGGCGGCGGATTCGAAGGAGAGGACGGCGTGCGAGAGCCCTGGCCGAGCTGCATCCGAGGGTTGCTGGTGACGAGCGCGGTCCTGCTGGTGTGCGGGGTCGGGCCGGTACCCGCGGCCGCCCAGGAGGCGGCCCCCTCGGCGGCCGAGCTGCAACGCCAGCTGCGCCAGCGCGACCAAGCGATCGCCGTGCTGCGCCGCCGGCTCGACGCCCTCGAGAAACGGCTCGCCGAGACGGAGAAGCTCGCCAAGGGTGCGGTGCAGATGGGCGAGCCCGGCCCGCCCGTGGTCACTCCGGCGCCGTCCCCCGCACCGGCGCCGCGACCGCCGGCCCCGGCGGTCGCCGAGCGGCCGGCGGCACCCGGCCAGTTCGAGGTCGATCCCTTGGCCGCCGAGCGGGCGCTCGAACGGGTGCTGGTGGCCACCGGCGCGCTCCTGCTCGAGCCCGGCCAGCTCGAGGTCGAGCCGAGCCTGCGCTGGCAACGCTCGGAGAGCGACGGGCCGATCTTCTTCCTGGGTCCGGGCGGTGTGGTGACCGGGGTCGGCGCGCAGCGGGTCCGCCGTGATCTGTTCCAGGCCGGGCTCGGCCTCCGGCTCGGGCTACCCTTCGACAGTCAGGTCGAGCTGTCGCTGCCCTACAACTACGTCGACCAGGACGTCGTCAGCGAGCAGGGGCTCACCCCGGTCGGCAAGCGCTCGGCCAGCGGCAACGCTTTGGGCGACATCAGCATCGGCGTCGCCAAGACCCTCCTGCGGGAAGAGGGCTGGATCCCCGACCTGATCGGGCGGTTGACCTGGGATACCTCGAGCGGCGAGCGGGCGGACGGCGGGGTCGGCCTGCCGGCCGGGTTCGACGACCTCCAGGCCGAGCTCGTGGCCCTCAAGCGCAGCGATCCCTTGGTCTTCGTGGTCGGCGGCAGCTACCAATACAGCTTCGAGAAGAGCGACGTGAAGCCGGGACAGCAGGTCGGGCTCAGCTTCGGGACGATCCTGGCCACGAGCCCCTCGACCTCGCTGCGCGCGATCTTCGAGACGACCTGGGGCGGCGAGACCGAGATCGGGGGCGACAAGCTCGACGGCTCGGACTTCGTCTCGGCGAGCCTCAATCTCGGCGCCTCGATCGTGCTCGCCCCGCGATTGCTCTTCGACGTCAAGGGGACGATCGGTTTGACCGACGACGCCCCCGACTTCGGCATCACGGTGTCGCTGCCGATCCGCTTCGACACGCCGCTCTTCTGAGCCCGCCCGGGCGGGCTCGGCAAGGCGCGGCCGCGCGCTCAGCCGGGCTCCGCGCCGAGTTCGCGCAGCTTCAACGCCACTTCGGTGCGGTTCGTGGCGCCGAACTTGCGCATGATCTGCCGGACATGGACCTTGACCGTGCTCTCGCACATGGCGAGCCGCTGGGCGATGACCTTGTTGGGCCGCCCCTGGCCCAACAGCTCCAGCACTTGACGCTGGCGCGGGGTCAGCTTGGCGAGGAGATCGCAAGGGCCGAGCCGCGCGGGTGGCGGCCCATCGTCCTCCCGCTCTTCGGCGAGCAAGGCCACGGGCGGTGCGTAGGAGCCGCCGGCGAGCACGAGGGCCAGAGCGTGGCGGGCGACGTCCGGCTCGGTACTGGTCGGCAGATAGCCTTGCACGCCGGCACGCAGCGCCGTCGCCACGCTGGCCGGATCCTCCCGGTCGGCGAGCACGACCACCGGCACCTCGGGAAGATGCGCGCGCAACCAGCGCAGATCCTCGGCGACCGCTGGATCGGCGACCGTGGCGCCGCCGATGCTCAAGATCACGACATCGATCCGGTTCGCCCCGCCGGCGAGCTGCGGGGCGATTTCAGCGGCACTCGAAAGCGGCGTGAGCCGACCGCTGAGCTCCCACTCCCCGAGGCTCGCCACGACCCAGGACCGGCGCAACCTCTGTCGGTCGATCAGCACGAACCAGGACGTCACGGGTCGTTTCGCCCCCTCGGTCGCGGCGGTGACCGCGCCCGTGATCCGTTGGACTCCGCCGGCCGCTCCGGCGGCGCTTTGGCCTTCTGCCCGCTCCTGCGCGTTGTGGCCGTTGAGCACGTAGACCTTGCTCACCGTGGCTTCCCCCCGTCCTACTCACGAATGATTGAATAACGTCAGCCGTAATTCTCCTCCGACGACCGCCGGAACTCGCCCCTCTCGCGGTGACAGCTGGTCCTTTGCCAGAAGCTTCCGCCTCGACCTCTGACTATGACCGTCGCCCCCAACCGTTAACAAGGCATTAGCCTATAGGGGCGGGTCGCAAAAGCCGGTGCGCCGCTCGACAGCCTCGGGGTACGCTCGCGCCCGAGCCGCCGGGCGCAGCCGGGCGCGATTGCGCTCAGCCGGCGAGACGAGCGGCGAAGCGCGGATAAGCGTCGGCCAAGGCCCGAGCCACCGGGCCGCGGATGGCCTCGAGGGTGATCTCGTCCGGCACGGGCGTCTCGCGCACCGGCTCGGCCCAGCCGAAGGCGAAGCCCGTGGCCGCCCGCACCCCCTCGAGGCTCTCGCCCGGGTGCAGGGCTTCGAGCACGAACCGGCCGGCATCGAAGCGGAACAGGCAACGGCCGGTGAGGAGATGGCTCGGACCGCCCGGGCGGTGGACGCCGGGCGGGCCGGTCCCGGGAGCGCTCACGAAATCGACCCGTTCCACGAGGGTCGTGGGCGTGTGCTCCTCGCGGAAGAGGATCAGCCGGGGCACCAGGAACGCGAGATAGGGCGCGCCGAAGCAGCCTTGGAAGCGGCGCTCGAGCCTCGGGTACCGGCCACCGACGCCCAGGAGATTGACGTTGCCGTGGCCGTCGATCTGCGCCCCGGAAAGGAAGAAAGCATCGATCCGTCCTTGCGCGGCGCAGTCGAACAGCTCCTTGCCGCCGTCGGTGAAGCCGTTGTGCGCCGGGCTGCCGAGCAGGCTCACAGTGAGCCCGGGATCTCGCAGCCTGGCGAGGAGAGCACCCGCGGCCGGGATCGGCGAGGCGGCACCCACGGCTACGTGGCGGCAGCCCACGAGGAGCGCGGCGATCGTCGCGATCAACAGCTCGTGCCGGGTCCAGCGGTCGCTCATGCGGCGAGCCAGCCTTCGAGCCACGCCGCGAAGCCGCGCTCGCTCTCGGCAGCGCGCGCGTAAGTCTCGAGCGCCCCGAGATCCGCGGCCTCGCCCCAGAGCGCGGTCGGCGCGGCACCCCCCCGCACCTGGGCGCACGCCGTGACGTAGAGTGCCGGGATCGTGCCGGGCGCGTGCAGCGGATCGGCGAGGAGCGAGCCCTCGACGATCCGCTCGACGCTCACGAGCGTCGCCCGCGCGGCGTGCGCTATCAGCATGAGCTCCCGCCGGACCCCGATCCAGACGTTCCCCTCGCGATCGGCGAGCGGCGCGTGGAACAGGGCGATATCGGGGCGGAGGGCCGAGACGAGGAGGATCGGATCGTGCGGCGGGAAGGGGTTGTCGATCACCTTCCAGTCCGGCCGGGCGGCCACGAGGTCGCTCCCCAGCACGCCCCGCAGCGGCAGGAACGGCAGCCCCTTCTCGGCCGCCTGCAGGCCGGCGTGGATCGCGGGGCAAGTGCTGTCGACGACGCCGACCCGCTCGGCCCGCCGGGCCCGCTCGAAGCACGGGGCGATACCGAGCTCGCCGAGCCCGATCGCCGCGGTCTCGATCGCCGCGACACAGCCGGCGCCGATCAAGACATCGGCCGGCAAGCCGAGCTGCGGCACGCCGAGGAGGCGGAGGTCGCGTGCCCCCCGGCGGATGAGCTCGCGCACGACCGCCATGGGCGCGCCGGCATAGTCGGGCGCGAGGGCCAGGAGGGCGCCGTCCGCGATCCGGGCGGCGAGCGCCCCGGCGTCCGCCAAGAGGTCGGGCCGCATCGCCCGCCCGCCGTCGCGCCGCCGGCCCCGGCGCCATCTACATGACGGCGCCGATCTGCCAGGGCACGAACTCGTGGTCGCCCACGCCCAATTGTTCGGACTTCGAGCGCTCGCCCGAGGCGACCCGCAGGAGGAGGTCGAAGATCCGCCGGCCGGCCTCCTCGATCGTCTCCTCGCCGTCGACGATGGTCCCGCAATTGAGGTCCATGTCGTCGATCATCCGCCGGTACATGGGCGTATTCGTCGCGATCTTGATCGACGGCACCGGCTTGAAGCCGAAGCAGGAGCCGCGGCCCGTGGTGAACGCGACGATGTTGGCGCCGGAAGCGACTTGTCCGGTGACCGAGCAGGGATCGTAGCCGGGGCTGTCCATGAAGACGAAGCCCTTGGTGTCGATCGGCTCGGCGTAGAGATAGACACCGGTCAGGTTGGTCGTACCGCCCTTGGCCGCCGCACCCAGCGACTTCTCGAGGATGGTGGTGAGCCCGCCCGCCTTGTTGCCGGGCGAGGGGTTGTTGTTCATCTCGCCGCCGTTCGCGGCGGTGTAGTGCTCCCACCAGCGGATCCGCTCGATCAGCCGCTCACCGACCTTTCGATCGACGGCGCGGCGGGTCAGAAGGTGCTCGGCACCGTAGATCTCGGGGGTCTCGGAGAGGATCGCCGTGCCGCCGTGGCGCACCAGGATGTCGGCGGCATGACCGAGGGCGGGGTTCGCACCGATCCCGGAATAGCCGTCCGAGCCGCCGCATTGGAGCGCCAGCGTGAGCTCGCTCGCCGCCACCCGCTGGCGCCGCGCCTCGGCCGCGTGCGGCAGCATCTCGGCCAAGGCGCCGATCGCCCGCTCGATCGTCTTGGCGGTGCCGCCGGTCTCCTGCATGGTCATGGTGCGGAACCAGGGGCCGGGCTTCAGGCCGTAGGCTTCCATCAAGAAGTCGATCTGGTTGACCTCGCAGCCCAGCCCGATCAGCAGGACGCCCGCGAAGTTCGGGTGGCGGGCGAAGCCCCAGAGCGTGCGCTGGAGGGTGGCGAAGCCCTCGCCGCGGTCGGCCATGCCGCAGCCGGTGGCATGGGTGATCGCCACCACCCCGTCGACGTTCGGATAGCGCTCGAGCAAGTGGCGCGGGAAGCGCTCGGCCACGAGTTTGCAAACGGTCGCGGAACAATTGACGGTCGAGAGCACGCCGAGATAGTTGCGCGTGCCGACCTTGCCGTTCTCGCGCACGAAGCCCAGGAAGCTCGCCCGCTCGGCTTCGGGCACGTAGGCGGTCGGCTTGACCTCGCTGCCGATCGCGTAGTCACGCGCGAAGTCGTGCAGGCCGCAATTGTGGACGTGGACGTGCGTGCCCGGGGCGATCGGCGCGCTCGCGAAGCCGATGATCTGGCCGTATTTGCGGATCGGCTCGCCTTCGGCGATCGGCCGGGTGGCGACCTTGTGACCGGCCGGCACGTGGACCTGGACCCCCACCCCCTCGCCCGGCAGCTCCGTGCCGGGCAACAGGTCGAGCCGGGCCACGACCACGTTGTCGCTCGGGTCGAGACGGATGGTGAGGGGCGCTGCCGGCATCGCTTCCGATCTCCCGCGGGATGCGCGGGCGATCCTAGCCGCCGCGGCGGCCGCCGTCAGGTGCGGTGGGAGCGGGTCAGGCCGCGCGCCGGCGCGCGCCCCGCCGGGTGCCGTCGGTCGGCTCGAACAGGGCCGAGAGCTGGCCGAGCATGGCGCCGCCGAGCTGCTCCGGGTCGGAGATGGTGACCGCCCGGCGATAATAGCGGGTGACATCGTGGCCGATGCCGATGGCCAGCAGATCGACCTCACCCCGCGCCTCGACCCAGGCGATCACCTCGCGCAGGTGTCGTTCGAGATAGTTCCCGGGGTTGGCCGAGAGCGTGCTGTCGTCGACCGGCGCGCCGTCGGAGATGACCATCAAGATGCGGCGTTGCTCGGGCCGCTGGACGAGCCGACCGTGCGCCCAGAGGATCGCTTCGCCGTCGATGTTCTCCTTCAACAGCCCCTCGCGCAGCATGAGCCCGAGATTGACGCGGGTGCGCCGCCACGGTGCGTCGGCCGGCTTGTACACGATGTGGCGCAGGTCGTTGAGCCTTCCGGGATTGTGCGGCTTGCCGGCCCGAAGCCAGGCCTCGCGCGATTGACCACCTTTCCAGGCGCGGGTGGTGAAGCCCAGGATCTCGACCTTGACGCCGCAGCGCTCGAGGGTGCGGGCCAAGATGTCGGCGCTCATCGCCGCCACGGCGATCGGCCGGCCCCGCATCGAGCCGGAATTGTCGATCAGCAGGCAGACCACCGTGTCACGGAACTCGGTCTCCTTCTCCTGCTTGTAGGACAGCGGCGTGACCGGGTTGACGACGACCCGGGAAAGCCGGGCGGCGTCCAAAATGCCCTCGTCGACGTCGAACTCCCAGGACCGTTGCTGTTGGGCCATGAGCTTGCGCTGCAGCCGGTTGGCCATCCGCGCGATCATGCCCTCGAACCGCGCGAGCGACTGGTCGAGCTGCGCGCGCAGGCGGGCGAGTTCGGCCTGGCCGCAGAGCTCCTCGACGCTCACCACCTCGTCGAAAGCGGTGGTGAAGACGCGATAGGTCGGGGTCGGCAGGCCCTGCGGCCAGTTCGGCCGCCAGGGCCGGGAGGCCTCGCCCTCACGTTCCTCACCACCCGGCTCGCGGGCCACTTCGCTCGCGGCGTCGGCGGCCTCGGCCCCGTCCTCGCTCGGCTCGCCCGCGCGGTCGGACCGGGCCGGCTCGCCGCTGCTTTCCTCTCCGGTCTCGGCAGCGCTCTGCCCGGGCCCGCCCTCGGGCTGGCCCTCGCCCTGCTCCGGTCGCGCCTCGGGCTCGTCCGCCCCCTCCCCTTCCTCGCCCTCCTCGAGCGCCTCCTCGGCGAGGCCGAGGTGCACGAGCATCTCGCGCACCCGGCGGGCGAACGTCTCTTGATCGGCGAGGCTCGTCTCGAGCGCCGGCAGTTCGGCTGCGACCTTGCTGTCGAGCCAGTCGCGCCAGCGCGCCAGGAGCTCCCGTTGACCCTCGGCCGGCTCGAGCCCGAGCAAGCGCTCGCGAACGTAGACGTCGACGATATCGGCCATCGTGGTGTCGACGCGGCCGTCCCGGGCCGCGCCGAGCCGGGCCCGGTGCGCGACCGCGAGGTTCCGCCGAACGCCCAACAAATGCTCGGACCCGACCGCCTCGACCCGGACCTGCTCGAGCCGGTCGAAGAGCAACGCCGCGAGTTCGCTCGAGGGAGCGAACCGGCGGTGGATCGCCGGGTCGTGCAGCCGCTCGCGCAACGCCGCCCCGTCCGCCTCGCCGCGGATCCGCGCGAGGTCGGCCGGATCGAGGTCGGGGCGCAGCGGCGGCAAGCGGATCGCGCGGGTCGCCGACCGCGCCGCCGCGGCGGTCGATTGAGCGCGGAAGGTGACCTCGAGATCGGCTTTGCCGGCGAGCGCGCGCACCGTGGCGGCGAGCGCCTGCTCGCGTCGCTCGAGCTCGCTCGCCTTGACGTCCGGGGTGCTCACGCCGCGACCAAGTCGCCCGCCGGCGCGTCGCTGAGCTCGCTGCCGAAGCAGCGCTGATAATATTCGGCGATGATGTGGCGCTCGGCCTCGTCGCACTTGTTGAGGAAAGTCACCCGGAAGGCGAACGGCACGGAGCCGAAGATCCGCGCATTCTCCGCCCAGGTGATCACCGTGCGGGGCGACATGACGGTCGAGATGTCGCCGGCCATGAAGCCGTGGCGCGTGAGCCCCGCCAGGCTGATCATCGCGTGCAAGGTCCGCCGTCCCTCCGGAGAGTCGTACTCGGGGCACTTGGCCAAGACGATGCGCATCTCGTCGTCGTGGGGCAGATAATTGAGCTGGGTGACGATGCTCCAGCGGTCCATCTGGCCCTGATTGATCTGCTGGGTACCGTGGTAGAGACCGGAGGTGTCGCCGAGCCCCACCGTGTTGGTCGTGGCGAACAGCCGGAAGGAGGGGTGCGGGCGGATCACCCGGTTCTGGTCCAAGAGCGTCATCCGCCCCTGCGCCTCGAGCACCCGTTGGATCACGAACATCACGTCCGGCCGGCCGGCATCGTACTCGTCGAAGACCAGCGCCACCGGGCGCTGCAGGGCCCAGGGCAGGATCCCTTCGCGGTACTCGGTGACCTGCTTGCCGTCGCGCAGCACGATCGCGTCCTTCCCGACGAGATCGATCCGGCTGATGTGGCTGTCGAGGTTGACCCGCACGCAGGGCCAGTTGAGCCGCGCCGCGACTTGCTCGATGTGGGTCGATTTGCCGGTGCCGTGATAGCCCTGGATCATCACCCGACGGTTGTGGGTAAATCCGGCGAGGATCGCGAGCGTCGTCGCTCGATCGAACTGGTAGGTCGGGTCGATGTCCGGGACGTACTCGGTGCGGCGGGAGAACGCGCCGACTTCGAGGTCGGAGGCGATTCCGAAGGTCGCCGCCACCGAGACCCGCACATCCGGCCGTTCGGGCAGGATCCGCGCCAGATCCTCCCCCGTCCCGACCGTCGCTTCGTCCTGCACCGTCACCGCGCACCCCTTGTCTCGAACCGAGACGCGCTTATGCCGCGTTCGCCGCGGCTCCGGCAAGAGTGTCGCCGGAGACCCGACGTTGCGCGCCCCTCGCGACCGAGGGAGCCCGCAAGGCCCCTCACCGGTCCCGAGCGTCCCGGCGTTGGTCGAGCAGGTAACGATAGGCCTCGATGATCTCGCGGAGCCGGGCCTCGGCCGCCCGATCGCCGCCGTTCAGGTCGGGATGGTGCCGCTTGACCAGCAGCTTGAAGCGGCGCTTGAGCTCGTCCAGCGTGAAGCCGGGCTCGAGCCCGAGCCGGCGCATCATGGCGAGCGCCTTCGGCTCGGCGCGTGCCGTCCGCTCGGGCTGCCGCCCGCCCAGGATCCCGAGCGGGTCGACGAACGCCGCCTCGAAGAACCGGTCGCCGGGCATCACACCGAACCGCCAGGTCGGCCGGTGCCAGGTCACGTCGGCCCGGCGGTGACGTTCGATCTCGGCCGGGCTCATTCCGGCGAAAAAGTCCCAGCGTCGGTTGTGCTCGCGGACATGCTCGAGGCACAGCCAACGATAGTCGCGCAGCTCCTCGCGCGACCGCGGCGCCCGGTAGCGACCTTCGGCCGTACAGCCGGGCCACTCGCAACAACGCGGCTGCGGCCGATGCCGCTCGGCCCAGGGTCGGTGGAGGTGCGCGTCGATCGACGCGCTGCGGGAAGGATCGGTCATGGCCGGATCATGGCGTGCGGTTCGGCACCCGACAAGCGGACCGTCCCGCATCACCGGCAGCCGCGCCCCGACCGAACGGGAAGCGCGCCGCGCCGCCGGCCGAAGCCCGAACTTCGCACCTGCCCATCGGCTGCCGCCGGTCGAGGGGCGGATCGGCCGGCGCGCAGGCCAAGGACCGTGGTCCGGCGGGCGCACCCGGCCCCGCCCGGGACCGTGCCGAGCTCGCCCCACGGCCTTGGCCCACCGAAGATCGCGGGCCAGGCTCGACCATCGCAGGGCCGCTGGCCCGACGGTCGCGCTGCCCGAACGGTCCCGGGCCCGCCCGGGCGAGCCGAGGCGTCCGCCGTGCCCCCAGCGTGTCCCGAACACCCGGGGCCCGCGGTGCGGCGGGGGCGGGTGGCCCGGTCGGGTCAGGCCCCGGCAGCGTTTCGTATCCGAGCGTCGGCGAGCCGCGCGGCGTGCCCTCGGGTCCGCTCGGGCACCGCCGAGCGGGCGTCACTCCTCGGCCTCGGGCTCGGAGGCGGCGAGCGCCCGAGCGAGGTTGCAGAGCGCATCTTGGTATTTGCGATTGGGCATCGCCACGAAGTTCCGTGCGAGCTCGAGGAGCATCCGCTGCTGCGGGGTCGGCTTGAACCGTTGCTCCTTGTCGAGCCCCTCGAAGAAGTAGGAAACGTCGACGCCGAGCGCCTGGGCGATCGTGTACAATCGGCCGGCGGCGATCCGGTTGATGCCCTTCTCGTACTTGTGTGCCTGCTGGTAGGTGACACCGATCAGCTCGGCCATCTGCTGCTGGGTCAGCCCGAGCATGATCCGGCGCTCGCGCATGCGCGCGCCGACGTGACGGTCGATGTCCTGGGCGCGCGAGCGACCCGGCCCGCTGCGCGGCACGACCTTGACGTTCGAGGAAACCATGAGACCGTCTCCCAACCGGCTCGACCTGGGTGGCGGCGTGCCGGCGGGCTCGCCGGGCACAGACCGGATGCGGCCGCGAGCTTCCGGCCGCGCTCTACCTCGAGGTTAGGCGCCGGGTGGTTGAAACTTCGTTAAGTGAACCATGATCTGGCCCCGTGCAACCCGGGGGTCAATCCAGCCGATGGCGGTACCCGGGTGTGTCGGATCCGGGGCCGTGGCGCGCGGCGCGCGACGGACATCGGATCCGGACCCGACCCGAACGGGAGGAATGCGCCGTGCGCGTGCGGGACGTGATCGAGCGTCGGTTGCGCGAGGGTCTGACCCCCGAGCGCCTCGAGATCGTCGACGAATCCGCCCGGCACGCCGGCCACGCCGGTGCTCGCCCGGAAGGCGAGACGCATTTCCGGGTGACCGTGGTCTCCGCGGCCTTCGCCGGGCTCGGCCGCCTCGAGCGGCAGCGGCGCGTCCATGCGCTCTTGGCCGATCTGTTGCGCGAGCGGGTTCACGCGCTCGCGCTCGTCTGCCGCGCCCCGGGCGAGCCCTGACCGCGATCCCCTATCGCGCCGGAGGAGCCGGAGGCGGCCGCCAGCCGGACCGCGCGATCGCCTCGCGGATCAGCTCGTGGGCCCGCTCCGGCTCGGCCCAGCCCAGGACCTTCACCCACTTGTTCGGCTCGAGGTCCTTGTAGTGCTCGAAGAAGTGGGCGATCCGGGCCAGGTCGATCTCGGGGATGTCCCGGAAGGTCTTCGTGTTGCGATGGATCTGGGTGATCCGGTCGATCGGCACGGCCAGGATCTTCTCGTCGGGGCCCGCCTCGTCCTCCATCTCGAGCACGCCGATCGGCCGGGCGCGCAAGACCGCCCCGGGGATCACGGGCATCCGCCCGACGACCATGACGTCGATGGGGTCCCCGTCGCCGGCCAGAGTGTTCGGGACGAAACCGTAGTTACACGGATAGAACATCGTCGTGTAGAGATAGCGGTCGACGAAAATGAATCCGCTTTCCTTGTCGTACTCGTACTTGATCGGGTCGGAGCGCAGCGGAACCTCGATCAGCACGTTGATCTCGAAGGGTGGATTGCGGCCGGGCGAAAGCTTGGCGATGTCCATGGCGAGGCTCCGAGTACGGGTCGGATCAGGGCCAGGCGACCAAGGGCGGCAGCGACATCAAGATCGCCTCGGGATTGCCGCCGGTCGCGAGCCCGAACTTGGTCCCGCGGTCGTAGAGCAGGTTGAACTCGACGTAGCGGCCGCGGCGGACGAGTTGGTAGCGGCGCTCCTCCTCGGTCCAAATCCGGTCCATGTGGCGGCGCACGATCTGCGGATAGACGTCGAGGAAAGCCTCGCCCACCTCCCGGGTGAAGGCGAAGTCTCGCTCGAAATCTTCTTCCAGATAATCGTAAAAGATTCCCCCGACGCCGCGCGGTTCGCCCCGATGAGGGATGAAGAAATACTCGTCCGCCCACTTCTTGAAGCGGGTGTAGGCGTCGGGCGCGTAGCCGGCACAGGCCGCTTCGAGCCGCGCGTGGAAGCGGGCGGTGTCCTCGGGATCGGGGTAGATCGGGTTGAGGTCGGCGCCGCCGCCGAACCAGGCCTTGGTGGTCCGGATGTGGCGGGTGTTCATGTGCGCGGGCGGCACGTGCGGCGACCGGAGATGGGCGACCAGCGAGATCCCGGACGCCCAAAAGCGCGGATCGGCCGCGGCACCGGGGATCTCGGCGGCGAAGCGCGGCTCGAAGGTTCCCCAGACCGTCGAGACGTTGACGCCGACCTTCTCGAAGACCCGCCCGCGCATGATCGCCATGACCCCGCCCCCGCCACCCGGCCGCTGCCAAGCCGTGCGCACGAATCGGCCGGGCGGCTCGGCCTCGACGAGCGGGTTACGGCAATCGTCCTCGATCGCCTCGAAGGCCGCACAGATCCGGTCGCGCAGGCTCTCGAACCAGGTTCGGGCCCGCTCCTGCTCCGGCCCTTCCTCGACACGCGTCACCGTCCCTCTCCCGCTTCGATCGCCGCGAGTTCGTCGAGCACTCCCGTCCGGCGCAACGCCTCGCCGAGCACGATCGCACCGGCCACGACCAGGTTCAACGCGCGCCGCGCCGGCGCCATCGGGACGCGCAGCCGCAGCGCCGCCCGCTCGTGCAGCCAGTCGGGCGCACCACGCCGCTCGTTGCCGACGAGCAAGAGGTCGCCCGGCCGGAACTCGGCCCGGTGATAGGGAAGCTCGGCCCGCGTGCTGAGTAGGACGATCCGTCGACCGCGTGCCGCGCACCAGGTGCAAAAGGCCTGCGCATCGAGGTGGAAGACCGGCTCGAGGTGCTCGCCGTAGTCGAGCGCGGCTTCGCGGATCCGCCGGTCGCCCGCCGGAAAGCCCAGGGGCGCGATCACGTGGAGCGGCACGCCCAGGCAGGCGCAGAGGCGGATCGCCGCCCCGAGATTGTGTGGCCGCTCGGGCTCGAGCAGCGCGAGACCGGGCGGCTCGACGCCTGCCCGTCGCGTGCGCCCGTTGCGACCTTCGGTCGCTTGCTGCACCCTCGCCCCGTCCCTAGCTTGCGCCGGGCGACGCCGGGGGACCTGCGCCCGGCCTCCCGTGCGATCCGAGGAGCCCGTCGATGGCCGATGCGACCAGCACTGTCCAGCACGGCGAAGGCGGCAAGCGCCGTGACTTCCTCGAGCTCGTCACCTGGTCGACGGTCGCGGTCGGCACCGCCGCCATGGTCTGGCCGCTCATCCACCAGATGAACCCCTCGGCCGACGTTCTGGCACTCGCCTCGACCGAAGTCGACCTCTCGAAGATCCCCGAGGGCTCGGCCATCAAGGTCATGTGGCGTGGCAAGCCGGTCTTCGTCCGTCACCGCACCGCCCAGGAAATCGCCGAGGCCGAGGCGGTGCCGCTCGCCGAGCTGCGCGACCCGGAGCCGGACAGTGCCCGGGTCAAGAAACCCGAATGGCTGATCATGGTCGGGGTCTGCACGCATCTCGGCTGCATTCCGCTCGGCACCGCGCCCGGCGAGCCCAAGGGCGAGTACGGCGGCTGGTTCTGCCCCTGCCACGGATCGCACTACGACACCTCGGGGCGCATCCGCAAAGGGCCCGCGCCCACCAACCTGCCCATCCCGCCCTACACCTTCCTTTCCGACACGCTGGTGCGGATCGGCTGAGCGGGGAGACCGCCGACCGGCCCGCCAACCGCACGGAGCTTCCCGATGGCGAGCGATGCCGAGCCTCTGGTGCTGAAGAGTCCGGCCTTGCGCTGGATCGAGTACCGGCTGCCGCTGATCAGCTTCGGCTACCGACACCTGGTCGCCTACCAGACCCCGCGCAATCTGAATTACTGGTGGAACTTCGGCTCGTTGGCCGGGATCTGCTTGATGTTGCAGATCGTGACGGGTGTGGTGCTGGCCATGCACTACACCCCGCACGTGGCGCACGCCTTCGACAGCGTCGAGCACATCATGCGCGACGTCAACTGGGGCTGGCTCTTGCGCTACGCGCACGCCAACGGCGCCTCGATGTTCTTCATCGTCGTCTACATCCACATCTTCCGCGGCCTTTACTACGGCTCGTACAAGGCGCCGCGTGAGTTGTTGTGGATGCTCGGGGTGGTCATCCTCTTCTTGATGATGGCTACCGCCTTCATGGGCTACGTCCTGCCCTGGGGCCAGATGAGCTTCTGGGCCGCCACCGTCATCACCAACCTGTTTTCCGCGGTCCCCTTGTTCGGCGACGCCATCGTCACCTGGCTGTGGGGCGGCTTCTCGGTCGACAACCCGACCCTGCAACGCTTCTTCTCGCTGCACTACCTCTTGCCGTTCGTCATCGTCGGCGTGGTCTTCCTCCACCTCGTCGCCCTTCACACCCACGGCTCGAACAACCCGGTCGGCATCGACCTGACCAAGAAAGACAAGATCCCGTTCCACCCGTACTACACGGTCAAGGACCTGTTCGGCCTCGCCGTGTTCATGATCGTGTTCGCCGCCTTGGTGTTCTTCGCGCCGAACCTGCTCGGTCACCCGGACAACTACATCCCGGCCAACCCGCTCGTCACCCCGCCGCACATCGTGCCGGAGTGGTACTTCCTGCCGTTCTACGCGATCCTGCGGGCGATCACCTTCGACATCTTCTGGATCATCCCGGCGAAGCTCGGCGGCGTGATCGCGATGTTCGCCTCGATCGGCGTGCTGTTCTTCCTGCCCTGGCTCGACACCTCGAAGGTGCGGAGCGCCCGCTACCGGCCGGTCTACAAGATCTTCTTCTGGCTCTTGGTCCTCGATTGCTTCATCCTGGGCTATGTCGGCGCCAACCCACCCGAGGGCTTCCTCGTCACCCTAGGTCAGATCGCGACCCTGTGGTATTTCGTGCACTTCCTCGTCATCCTGCCGATCCTCGGCAAGCTCGAGCGGCCGCGGCCCGTGCCCGAGAGCTTGAGCACGCCCGTGCTCGGCCGGGGCATGGCACCGGCCCCCGCGGAGTGACCCGCATGCAGCCTATCCTTCGCTCGCTCGCCGCAGCCGCTCTCGCCGGTCTCTTGCCCTCGAGTGCGGCCGAGGCGGCCGGCGAGGCCGAGCCGTTGCTGCGCGAGAGCTGGCCGCATCAGGGGATCTTCGGGACCTACGATCGGCGAGCCTTGCAACGTGGCTTCCAGGTCTACAAGGAAGTCTGTGCGGCCTGCCACGGCACCAAATATTTGGCGTTCCGCAATCTCGCCGCACTCGGCTTCAGCGAGGAAGAAGTCAAGGCGATCGCCGCCGAATACACGGTGATCGACGGGCCGAACGACCAGGGCGAGATGTTCGAGCGGCCGGCCCGTCCCTCCGATCGCAAGCCCTCACCGTACCCGAACGAGCAGGCGGCGCGGGCCGCCAACAACGGTGCCTACCCGCCGGATCTCTCGCTGATCGTCAAGGCGCGGGCCGGCGGCGAGAATTATCTCTATTCCTTGCTCGTCGGCTACGAGGAGCCGCCGGCCGGCGTCACGGTGCCGGACGGGATGTACTACAACAAGTACTTCCCGGGTCACTTCATCGCCATGCCGCCGATCCTTCAGCCCGACGGCGTGACCTACGCCGACGGGACCAGGGCGACGGTCGGGCAGCAAGCCCGTGACGTCACCCAGTTCCTCGCCTGGCTCGCCGAGCCGAAGCTCGAGGAGCGCAAGAGCACCGGCATCAAGGTGATGTTGTTCCTGATCGTGCTCACCGGCCTGCTCTACGCCTACAAGCGCCGGATCTGGGCGGACGTGCACTGAGGGGCGGCGCCGGGTTCGTCGTCTCTCCTCCCTCCACGAAAAAGGGCGGGCCGAACCCTCGGGTCCCGCCCGTTCCTTTTCGGGAGGCCGATCGGCCCCCGAGCGCTCGGCCTCAGCGGCCGAAAGCGCGCAGCACCATGTCCGGGGCGCTCGTGTTGTGCCGCGAGGGAACGAGGCGGCCGGCCCAGAGCTCGCGCCCAACGGCCTCGCGGAACGCCATGACCGGCGCCTCCTCGAAGTGCCCTTCCCGCACCCGCCAGGCGAGCCGCGCCACGTCGGCGTTGTGCTCGGTGACGTACATCGAGCGCAGGGCCGCGAACGGCCGCTCGCCCCCGACCGGGCGGTCGAAGGCGACCTCGAGCAGGATCCGCTCCTGGTCGAGCCGAGCGAGCCGCAGCGTGCCCTTGCCACCGCGCACGAAGTCGAAGGAGAAGGTCTTGCTTTCGGGGTCGAAGGCCATGGCCGCGATGTCGACGATCGGCCGGCCGTCGGTCTCGACCGGGCCCACGAGGAACGA
Source organism: Geminicoccaceae bacterium (assembly GCA_023512415.1). GTDB lineage: Bacteria > Pseudomonadota > Alphaproteobacteria > Geminicoccales > Geminicoccaceae > JANXAZ01. The sequence goes on from JAILZQ010000028.1 coordinate 18,376, forward strand.
GGTCCCGTAAGCCGTCCAGCGCAGATGCGCGGGCGGAAGAGGCCGGGCCCGCCAATAGCCGTCGCCCGGATAGACCACGAGGATCTCCTCGGCACGCTCCTGGAACCGGGTCCAGAGCTGGAGCACATGGAAGCCCTCGTGGACCACCTCACCCACCCGGAAGGGCACGAGCGTGGGGCGCCAGAACTTGGCGAAAACGTACCCGATCAGCTGCCACTCGACGGTCTCGTAGATCGTCTTGCGGGCCGGATGGAAGCTGTAGACCGGGGCGGTCGAGACGACCTGCTCGCAGTTCGTGAGGTCCGGCAACCAGCGGTCGACGTTCAAGGTCCCGATATAGGCCGGATGGACCGCTTCGACCTCGAACCGGCGGACCTCTTCGGAGAACAGCTCCAGGGTGACGTTGTCTTTCTCGGCGCAGGCCGTGGGCTCGCTGCGGTTGACGATCTTCACGAAGAGCTCGTCCGCCGCCCGCGCACCGCGGCCCGAACCGAGCGCGGCGAACAGGCCCGCCCCCGAGCCCAAGACACGCCTGCGATCGAGCCTCATGCCTCCCCCGGGCCGGCGAGCCGGGCGTAGACGTCGCCCGAGTTCGCCGCGTGCGGCAGCCCCGCGATCAGCGCCGCCATCTCGGCGGCCTCGACCCAGCGGCCGAGCTCGAGCTTCTGACTCTCGCCGAGCGCCAGATCGAAGCGGTAGGGGCCGAGAGCAGCGAGCCGCTCGAGACAACGCCGGGCCACGTCACGGGCGATGGTGGTGAACTCGAAGGAGAGCGCGCGGAGCGGGCGCGTGAGCCCCTCGAGGACCCGATCCTCGAAGCCCTCGACGTCGATCTTGACGAAGGCCGGCTCGCCGTAGCGGGCGATCAGCGCGTCGAGCGTCGTGACCTCGACCTCGAGTTCGCGGTCCCAGACCTGGCCTTCCCAGCCCGGCGCGCCTTCGGCCGAACGGACGAAGGCCTCGGAAGCGGTCGAGACGGTCGGGTTGCGGGCGTTGATCTTGAGCCGGATGCGGCCCGGCCGGGCGCCGGCGGCCAAGGGCAGGACGGTCACCATGGGATCGTAGCCGCGCATCAAGCGGATGACCCGAGCCGGCGCCGGCTGTGGCTCGAGGGCCACGACCCGCGCCCCGAGCCTCCGGAAGCTCGCGACCCGGTCACCGACATGGGCACCCACGTCGAAAACGAGATCCCCGGGCTCGACGAAGCGGCGGTAGAGCGCGTCCATCGCCCGATGGTGGGCGCGGTCGAGGTGGTAGATCTTCACCGACCGCCACACGGCCGCGAGCGCGGCCCATCGATCGGCGAGCCCGGCCCTCACCGAGCGGCCTCCCCGCCCGCGACCGCCCGGATCTCGGCCGGCGGGTCGAGGTCCTCGGGGATCGCGCAGAGCCCGACCCGTGCCGCCCAGGCGCCGAGTTCGGGATCGGCAGTGCCGACGGCGAACGGCACGGCCACGAGGAAGCCCGCGAGCAGGGGCGTGCCCCAGAGCAGGACCGACGGTGCGCCGACCACGAGGAGGCCGCACACCACGAGGCCGAACAGGAGCTGCGGCCACAAGCCCGCGAGCGCGGTGGCCCAGGAAAGCGCATGGGCGTCGCGCGCCTGACCGCTCCACGCGGCCGACCGGCCGAAGGCCAAGCCGATCATGAAGAGCGTGATGCGGAAGGTCGTGGCGGCCCCGAGGAGGAAGGAGAAGACGAGCTCGACGAGCGCGCCCGAAAGGAACCGCAGCCGGCCGCCGTAGCGCGTCGCGGCTCCGCGGGTGATCAGGACGTCGAGGAAACCCGCGAGCTTGGGCGCCAGGTACATGAGCAGGAACAGGAGGTAGAGGGCGATGCCGAGGCCGACCGGGAAGCTGCCGGCCGGGTCGGAATCGAAGGGCTTGAGCGCGACGAGGGCGATCAAGAGCGTCCAGGCCGGCACGCCCATGAACATGAGGATGGCCCAGAGCAGTTGGAAGCGGCTCATCGGCAAGAGCCCGGGCATGCCGAGGAGCTTCAGATATTGCAGGTTACCCTGGCACCAGCGGACGTCGCGCCGGGAGAATTCGAGGAGGGTCGGCGGGTTCTCCTCCCACGAGCCCTCCTCGACCGGCAGCACGCGGACCTCGTAGCCGGCCCGGCGCATCAAGGCGGCTTCCACCTGGTCGTGCGACATGACGTGGCCGCCGAGCGGCGGATCGCCCGGCAGCATCGGCAGGTCGCAATGCTCCATGAAGGGGCGGATGCGCACCATGCCGTTGTGCCCCCAAAAGGGGCCGCAATCGCCCACCCACCAGGCTTGGCCCATGGTGTAGGTGCGCATGCCCGCGCGCATACCGAACTGGAAGATCCGCGCGAACAGGCTCCGCGACGGCATGCCGACGACCAGGCTCTGGAGGATGCCGAGCCGCGGGTGGGCCTGCATGATCCGGGCGAGCCGGAGGATCGTGGGCCCGCTCATCAAGCTGTCGGCATCCAGCGGCAGCATGAGCTCGTAAGTCGCGCCCCAGCGTGCGCAGAAATCGCGCAAATTGCCGGCCTTGAACCCGGTGTTGCGCTCCCGGCGGCGATAGACGAGCCGCCCCGGCTCGCCCACTTCCGCCTGCCAGCACGCGAAGGCCGCTTCTTCGCGCGCCGCGATCGTCGGATCCGAGGTGTCGGAGAGCACGAAATAGTCGAAGGCGCCGCCCTCGCCCGTCGCATCCAGGCTCGCCTTGATCACCCGCAGCCGGGCGAAGGCGCGCGCCGGATCCTCGTTGCGGAGGAACATCAAGACGGCACAGCGCAGCCGCAACGGGTCGGGGCGATCGGCCGCGGCGGCGAAGGGTGCCACCCGGGCGAGCCCGTCCTTCACCCCGTGCAGGAGCCAAAAGCCGAGCACGGCGTTCCAGAAGCCCAAAACGCTCCAGGGCAGGCCCACGAGGAAGCAGAGGAAGATGCCGAAGTCGACGGCGCTCCACCCGCCGGCACCGAGCACGGCCGCGGCGAGCCAGGCCATGCCCGCATAGGCGAGCAGGTTGAGGACCAGGACCGCGAGCCGGCGACGGCGCAGCACGGCGAGGTCGTCGATACCGGCCGGGGTCCGGCCGGCCGAGAGGCTCACCTCGGCGAGGCCGAGATCGTGGGGGGCTGCGCTCATCCGATAAAGGTTCCGCCGAGGTCCGGCCGGCGAGATAGCGCGCCGGACGGGTCACGGCCAGGGCGGGAACGCCTCAGCCCGTGCGCGCGGGCAGCATCCGCTGCATCACCCCGTCGCGGCGGATCAGGGCGTGGTAGAGCGCCCCCGCGACGTGCAGGATGACGAGCCCGGCGAGCGTCGAGGCGAACAGGCCGTGGGCGCCCAAGAGGATCTCGGAAAGCGGTTCGTTCTTCGGCAGGATCGGCGGCAGCTCGAACAGGCCCCAGACGATGATCGGCGCGCCGAAGGCCGAGGTTCCGGCCCAGCCCAGGATCGGCACCACGAAGAACAGCACGTAGAGGAGATGGTGGACCGCGACCGAGAGCGTCCGCTGCCAGGGAGCGAGGCTCGGATGCGGCGGCGGCGCCCCGGCGATCTTGCGCGCGGCGAGCCGCAGAACCGCGAGGGCGAGCACCGTCACACCGATCGAGCGGTGGAGGTGGTAGAGCGCGTCTTGGAGAGGCCCGGGCTCCAGATCGCCCATCCGCCAGCCGATCGGGATCGTCACCAGGATCAGCACCGCCATCGTCCAGTGCAGAACGATGAGTACCGCTGGATAGCGCTCGCTCCGTGTCGTAACCGCCGCCGTCGCCACGCTCGTTCCTCCCGCCCGCGAACTTCCAGGAGTGTGGTGCGGGGCAGCGGTTCTTGACAGCCCCCGCGGCGCGCGGCTCCTGCCCGACCGGTCCGGTCGGGAGCCCGTCCATCGCTCAACCCGTGTCCCTGCGCGACCGTGCCCTGGCGCTCGCGGGCCTGCTCGCCGGCTGGCTCGTCTACGCCTGGCCGTGGCTTTCGGGCGCGGTCACCATCCCGTGGGACGCCAAGTCCCAGTTCTGGCCGCATTACTACCTGCTCGCCCGCGGTCTGGCGACGGGCGAACTCCCCTTGTGGCTGCCCGAGCTCTTCGCCGGCACGGCACACCTGGCTGACCCGCAATCCTTCCTCTTCTCCCCCTGGTTCCTCCTCTGGGCGTGGCTCGACCCGGAGCCGAGCTTCCGGCGCTTCGATACGGCCGTGCTCGGCCTGCCGCTTCTGGGCGGGGCGGGCGTCCTCCTCTGGTCGACGGCCCGCGGCCAGCATCCCCTGGCCGCGCTCTTGGGCGGGCTCGTGTTCCTGGCCGGCGGGTCGGCCGCCTGGCGGCTGCAGCACGTGGGCCAGCTCCACTCCCTTGCGGTCCTGCCCTGGCTCCTCTTCGCCCTCGACCGGACGATCGCCCGCGGCTCCTGGCCCGCCGCCCTCGCCTCCGGCCTCCTCGCGGCGGTGCTGCTCGCCGGCCGCGACCAGGTGGCCCTCCTGGGTGCTTATCTGGCCCTGGCCTTCGTGCTCGCCCGCTGGGCCTCCGGCCCCGATCGGCTCACGACGATCCGCCGGAGCTTCGGCCCGCTCGTCCTCGCCGCCGGGCTCGCGGCCCTCCTCGCCGCCCCGCCGCTCGTCCTGACCGCCCTCGAGGCGGCACGCTCGAACCGGGTGGCGATCGACCTCGAGGGTGCCGGCCGCGGCTCCTTGCACCCCGCCCTCCTGCTCACGCTCGTGACCCCGCACCTGTTCGGCTCGGGTGGGCCGATGGCCGAGTTCTGGGGGCCACCCTCCTTCGCTTGGCCGGACACGGGCCTCTTCGTCGCCCAGAACATGGGCGTGCTCTATTCGGGCCTTCTGCCCCTCCTGCTCCTCGCCGCAGCCGGCCGGGCCCTCGCCCGCACGCCCGACGGCCCCTTCCTCTTGATCGCCTTCCTCCTGCTCCTGCTCTACGCCCTCGGCTGGTACGCGCCCCTCCTGGCGCTGGCCTGGGAGTTCGTCCCCGGCGTCCGGCTGTTCCGCCGGCCGGCCGATGCGACCTTTCTTCTGGGCCTGCTCCTCGCCCTCCTCGGGGCCCGGGCCTTCGACCTCTCGCTCGCGCGAGGGGTCGACCGCGCCGCGCTCCGCCGTTCGATCCTCCTCCTCGGAGCCGGGTTCGGCGGGGCGGTCCTCCTGGCCCTCGGGCGCGGCCGGCTCGGGGATGCGGCCCCGGCTCTGGGCGAGGCGGTCCTCTGGTTCGCGGCCGCCGCCCTGGGGCTGGTCCTCTTCGCCCACACGGGCCCGGCGCGCCGGCCGGCGCTGGCTTTGGGGCTCGTCCTGCTCACGGCCCTCGACCTCGCGCGTAACAACCGCCCCAACGGCGCCACGGGCCTGCCCGTCCGGGGCGAGGTCGACTGGTCGGTGCTCGAGCCTTCGAGCCCCGAGCCGCTCCTCGACCGGCTCGTCGAGCTCGCCCGCCCCGGGCCCGAAGAAGGGCGCCGCGACCGGGTCGAGCTCGTGGGCCTGGGCTATGCCTGGCCGAACGCGCCGCTCGTTCGTGGCCTCGAGCACACGCTCGGCCACAACCCCGTGCGGTGGGCCCGCTACGTGGCCGCGGTCGGGGCCGAGGACACGGTGGCCGTACCCGACCAGCGCCGCTTCACCCCGGCCTTCCCCTCCTGGCGCTCGCCGCTCGCCGATCTCCTGGGCCTGCGTTGGATCGCCACCCCCGTGCCGATCGAGACGCTCGATCCGGCGCTCGCCCTCGACCCGCTGCCGCTCGTCGCCCGGAACGATCGGGCCTTCCTGTACGAGAACCCGCGGGCCCTCCCGCGCGTCCTGCTCGCCACCGCCTGGGCCCCGCTCGAGGTCGAAGCCGTGCTCGCCCACGGCCGCTGGCCCGCCGTCGACCTCGCGACCACGGTGCTGCTCGAGGAAGCCCCGCCCTCCGCCCCGCCGCCCGGCGCCCGGCCCGGCACCCTTCGTGTCGCGAGCTGGGGCAGGAATGCCATCGAGATCGAGGCCGAGGCGCCGGAGGGTGGCTTCCTCGTGCTGCACGATCCCTGGCATCCCTGGTGGCGGGCCACCGTCGACGCCCGCCCCGTGCCCATTCTCCGAGCGAACCTGCTGTTCCGCGCCGTTCCCCTCCCCCCCGGCCGCCACCGGGTGGCGTTCACCTTTACCCCCTTCACCGGCGCCTTCGTGGAGCTGTTCGCGCCCGCGGTCCAGGCGAGCGCGCAGAAGAGGCGAACACCGTGGTAAGAGTTAGGAGGTTCGATCTCATGGCCGAGGCGCGGACATTTTTTGCAACAGCGGTTCAATGACCGGCACCAATGTTCGGGCGATCACCGCGTGACCCTCCGGGGTGGGGTGAGCGTCCAGCCGGTAATGCAGCCACCGTCCGGACCTTTTGACCTCCTCGACCATGGCTGGCCACGCGTCGACGAACACCATTCCTGCGCGGTCGGCGATCGCCGCCAGACGGCGACTGCCGAGGTCCCGCCGATAGCGGTCGGGAAAGGCTCCGAACGACGCGTTCCAAACCTCGTCGTAGACCTGGGCCAGATAAGGGATGTGGAGGAGGACGGGTATCGCGCCGATGGCGCGGACCTCCTGGGCCAGGAGCGCAAGGATCGCTTCGGCGAGCCGCATCCGCCGCTCGTCGTCAGGATCGGGAGTGACCTTGCGCGCGGTGTCGAGCCCGGGCCAGAGCGACTGCCCTCCGGGCGACCAGCGGGCGGCAACCCAAACCGCTAATTGCGAACGCTTCAAAAGCCGATAGAGCGCCAACCGCTGGAGCCCGTTACGGATCAGCGTCGACAAGCTCCACTGCGCCGCGCCAGGATCGAGCGTGAGACCGACGAGCTCCCGATGCTCGACCAGACGCCCTCTCTCGTCGAGCGAGAAATAAATTCTACCCCTGTCGGATCCGTAGACGAACCCGCCGCCCGGAAGACGGCCTACGTCGATGAAATCCGTTGCCGTGGAAAAGGCGACGACCACAACGTGGGGGTCGAGAGACTCTCGGAGTTTTCGGAAGCGTGTGAGATATTGGTCGATGCTGTAGCCACCCACGCCCGCGTTGTACACGGAAGATGGTTTTCCAGCTCGTATCAGAAGGCGCTCCAACTGGTTGGCCCACGTCTCCGACGGCGCGACACCAGTTGCCATCGTGTGGGAGTCACCCAAAGCCAGGATTCGTGGCTTCGTCCGATCTACCGCCATGTCGATCGGATCGTCGAACAGCCCGAGTTTGTTCGTATAGTACTCATGGTCGAATTCGGAAGATCGCGCGTGCCCCTGGACATCTGGGATCGGCGCCCATCCCAGCTCGGGATCCGGTCCGACGGCTGGGACCGTCGAAACCGCGGGCTGCTCCAAACCGCGCGCCACCAGCTCCGCGGCCACGAACACGAGGGCGATCAGGACCAGGTTGACGACGACGACCTTCGCTAGCGCCCGCAAAGCGTTCCCTCCCGGCTCACGATCGTCCGGCCGAGCACGAGGAGGTCCATCTTCGTCCGCAAGAAACAGTCGAGGGCCTCTTCGGGGCGGCAGACGATCGGCTCGTTCTCGTTGAAGCTCGTGTTCAACAGGATCGGCACGCCGGTCCGGCGCTCGAAGGCGGCGATCAGATCGTAGTAGCGCGGGTTCGCTTCCCGGGTCACGGTCTGCAACCGGCCCGAGCCGTCGACATGGGTGGTAGCCGGCACTTGCGCGCGTCGTTCCGGTCGGACCTGGAAGACCTGCATCATGAAGGGGACGTCGTCCTCTTCCTCGAACCAGTCCGCGACCCGCTCGCGGAGGATGGCCGGGGCGAACGGGCGGAAGCTCTCCCGCCGTTTGATCTTGAGGTTCAACACGTCCTTCATGTCGGCGCGCCGCGGATCGGCCAGGATCGAGCGGTTGCCGAGCGCCCGCGGACCCCATTCCATCCGGCCCTGGAACCAGCCGACGACCGCCCCGTCGGCGATCGCCGCGGCGACCCGCTCGGCGAGTGCGGCCTCGGTTTCGGCGGTCTCGACCCGGCAGCCCTTCGCCTCGATCGCGCCTCGGTTCGCCGCGACGAACGCGGCCAACTCCTCGTCGCTCCAGCCCGGGCCCCAGGAAGCCCGGTCCATGACGAAACCCCGGGGCGCGCCCGAGACCGTGTGCCAGACCTCGAAGGCGGCCCCGATCGCCCCGCCGGCGTCACCGGCCGCCGCCGGTAGGTAGAGCTCGCGGAACCGGGTCCGGCGGTAGACCTTGCCGTTCGCCACCGAGTTCATGGCGCAGCCGCCCGCGAGGCAGAGCCGCTCGAGGCCGGTTTCGCGCTGGACGATGTCGAGCAAATGGAAAAGGGCGCGCTCGTACATCGCCTGCGCCGAGGCCGCGATGTCGGCGTGGCGTTCGTCGAGCGGCTCGTCCTTCTGCCGCGCCGGGCCAAGGAGTTCCTCGAGAGCGGGGGTGAAGATCCGCCCGACCTCGGGGTAGCCTCCCTGCCAGACCATCTCGACCCCTTCCGCATGGTGGCGGAAATAGTCGAGGCCGAGCTCGTAGCCGCCGTCCGGTGAGAGGCGGACGAGCTGCTCCATCTCGCGCATCCGGCTCGGCCGGCCGTAGGGCGCGTAGCCCATCACCTTGTATTCGTCGCCGTACGACCAGAAGCCCAGATATTGGGTGATCGCCTGGTAGAAGAGGCCCAAGGAATGGGGGAAGAAAACGCGGCCGCGGACCTCGATCGTGGTGCCGCGCCCCACGCCCCACATGGCCGAGAGGAAATCGCCGAAGCCGTCGACCGAGACGAGCGCCGCTTCCTCGAAGGGTGAGACGAGAAAGGCCGAGGCGAGATGCGCCCGGTGATGCTCGACCGCGTGCAACCGGGCGCGGACGCGCTCGCGCGGCAGCTCGAGGGCCCGGGCGAGCTCGTCGAGCGGCGAGCCGACCTTGGCCGCGTTGGCGAGCCGGTCGCGGATCAAGCCGAGCGAGGGGCGCCGTTTGAACGCGAAGAGGGCCTTCTGGAAGAGATGGGCCTTGGGGTCGCGGTTGATCGCGACGTGGTCGACCTCGTCGAGCCCGATGTCGGCCTCGGCCAGACACCAGCGAACCGCCTCGACCGGCAGCCCGGCCCAGTGCTTGACGCGGCGGAAGCGTTCTTCTTCGGCGGCGGCGAGGAGCCGGCCGTCGCGCAGAAGGCAGGCCGAGCTGTCGGCATGATAGGCGTTGAGGCCGAGGATCCAGGTCACGGGTCGGGCCTTCCTCGCGGCTGC
>JAILZQ010000029.1 GCA_023512415.1 Geminicoccaceae bacterium
CCCGCGGCGGCGCGCGGCCGGATCGCCACCCGCGCCGGCCGCGAGCCCGCCCCCGCCGCGGCCGGCCCCGACCTGTTCCTCGATCCGGCCGGCCGGCCCTTGCCGTTCACCGCAGCGGTGGCGAGCGGCCTCTCGGTCGGCGTCCCCGGCCTGCCGCGCCTGCTCGAGGAGGCGCACCGCCGCTTCGGCCGGCTGCCCTGGGCGGAGCTCTTCGCCCCGGCGATCGCCCTCGCCGAGGAGGGCTTTTCGGTCTCGCCGCGGCTCGCCCGGGCGATCGCCCTGGCGGCCGAGACCGGTCTCGCCGACCAGCCGGCCGCCCGTGCCCTGTTCCTCGACGGCGAGGGACGGCCGCCCGCGCCCGGTGCGATCCTCCGCAACCCGGCCTACGCCCGCACGCTCCGGCGCCTGGCCGAGGGCGGGGCCGCGGCTTTCTACGAGGGGCCGATCGCCCTCGAGATCCTGGCCGCGGTCGCCGAGGGGCACGGCCGGCCGGGGGCGATGAGCGCGGCGGATCTGGCCGGCTACCGGGTCGTCGAGCGGCCGCCGCTGTGCACCTTCTACCGCGGCCGCGAGGTCTGCGGGATGGGGCCGCCGAGCTCGGGCGGGGTGGCCGTGGCGCAGATCCTGGGCCTGCTCGAGCCCTTCGATCTCGCCGCCCTCGGCCCCTCGCTGCGCGCCGTGCACCTCCTGCTCGAGGCCTCGCGGCTCGCCTTCGCCGACCGCGAGCGGTTCCTCGCCGACCCCGACCACGCGCCGGTGCCGGTCGAGGGCCTGCTCGACCCCGGCTATCTGGACGCGCGCCGCCGGCTGATCGATCCCGCCCGCTCGCTCGGCCGGGCCCCGGCCGGCGAGCCGCCGCGCCGGCAAGGCGCCCTGCCCGCCGACCCGGTGGCCGACACCGAACACGGCACGAGCCACCTCGTCGTGGTCGACGAGCGCGGCAACGCGCTCTCGATGACCACGACGATCGAGGCCTCGATGGGCAGCCGGCTGGTCGCCGGCGGCTTCCTGCTCAACAACCAGCTCACCGACTTCGCCTTCCTCCCGGTCCAGGACGGCCGCCCGGTGGCCAACCGGGTGGCCGGCGGCAAGCGGCCGCGCAGCTCGATGGCGCCCACGATCGTCCGCGAAGCCGGCCGCCCGGTCCTCCTCTTGGGCTCACCCGGCGGCAGCCGGATCATCGGTTACGTCCTGAAGACGCTCGTCGCCGCGCTCGATTGGGGCCTCGATCCACGAGCGGCGATCGAGCTCGGCCACGTGCTGAACCGCAACGGCCCGACCGAGATCGAGGTCGGCAGCCTTTGGACCGCCTTCGCCGAGCCGCTCGAATCGCGCGGCCACGAGGTGCGCATCCTGGCGCTCGACAGCGGCCTGCAGGCGATCGCGATCGGCCCGGGCCGGCTCCTGGGGGCTGCCGACCCGCGCCGCGAGGGCTCGGCACTCGGCCGCTGAGCGCGCGTCGGATGGCCGCACGGCGCTCGCCGTTCGGGAATTCGCAACTCGCCTGCACTACATTCCGGCCACGGACCTGTGGACGAGGACGAACGTGGCGGATTGGGTGCGTCACGGGCGCGGGCTCCCCGCGCCCACCCGGTCGATCGGCTCGCCGCTCGAGCAGCAGACCTTGGCACTCCTCGAGCACGAGTTCCGCACCCCGCTCGCGGCGATCCGGGCGATCGCCGAGATCCTCAAGGAGGAAGACGACCTCGAGCCGGCCGAGCGGGCGGCGATGCTCGACGCGCTGTTGATCGAGCAGGCCCGCCTCACCCGCACCCTCGAGGCCCTGCTCGAGGAGCTCGCCGGGCGCTGAGCCGGCTCAGCCCTCCCAGTCCGGCCAGGCCGGGGCGAGCCGGCCGCCCAGGCGGACCGGGGCGACTCGCCGCGCGAGGCCGGTCCGATCGTCCGTCTCGACGAGCACGGCGCACAAGCTCGCCTCGCCCTCGGCGGGCTCGAGCCGCTTGCCCGGCAGATCGCTGCGCCAGCGCCGGAGCGAGCCCTCCTTGTCCATGCCGATCACGCTGTCGTAGTCGCCGGTCATCCCGACGTCGCTGATGTAGGCGGTGCCGCCCGGCAAGATCCGGGCATCGGCGGTCGGCACGTGGGTGTGGGTACCGGCCACCAGCGACACCCTTCCGTCGAGGAAGTGGGCGAGCGCCATCTTCTCGCTCGTGGCCTCGGCGTGCACGTCGACGAGGATCGCATCGACCGTGCCGCCGAGCCGGTGGCGGGCGAGCTCGGCCTCGAGGGCGCGGAACGGATCGTCGCGCAAGCCCATGAAGAGCCGGCCCAGGACCTGCAGGACCAAGAGCCGGCGGCCGCGCGTGGTGCGCACCTCGCCGACCCCCCGGCCGGGCGTGCCCGGGGCCATGTTGAGCGGCCGCAGCACCCGCGGCTCGCTCGCGATCGCCGGGATCAGCTCCTTCTGGTCGAAGACGTGGTTGCCGGTGGTGATCAGATCGACCCCGGCGGCGAAGAGTTCGGCGGCGATCGCGGGGGTGAGGCCGTAGCCGCCGGCTGCGTTCTCGCCGTTGACCACGAGCGCGTCGAGCGCGAGCCGGGCCCGCAGGACCGGGGCGTGGGTCAGGACGGCCGTCCGGCCGGTCCGACCCACCACGTCGCCCACGTAGAGGACGCGCACCCCTAGCGCCCCGCGCCTGCGGGTTCGCCGACGCGGATCAGCTCGCACTCGGTGACGATCGCATCGAGCCGGGCATCCGACGGCCCGAGCGGGACCTCGGCCACCTCCTGGAAGGCGAAGGCGAGGCCGATCACCGGCGGTGCCGCGCCGCGCGCCTTCAGTTCGGCGATCGTCCGATCGTAGAAGCCGGCACCATAGCCGAGCCGGCCACCCCGCCGGTCGAAGGCCAGGACCGGCACGAAGAGCACCGCGGGCTCGAGCCGCGGGGCGACGGCGATCGGCTCCAGGACCCCGAACGGTCCGGGCATCAAGGGATCGCCCGGGCGGAAGGCGTGGAAGTCGAGCGGCCGGGCGCGGCCGGCCTGGCGCGGCAGGACGACGCTGCGGCCAGTCGCCGCGATCCGAGCGATCGCGGGTGCGGTGTCGATCTCCTCGGGCAGCGCGTGGAAGATCGCCACCGGGCCGGTCGGCAGCTCGCGGAGGAGCTCGGCGAGCCGAGCCGCCACCGCCTGGCCCGCGGGCCCGCGCTCGGCCGGGCCGCGCGCCTTGCGCAGCGCCCGCATCTGGGCGCGCAGCGCCGCTTTGGCCTCGCGCACCGAAAGCTCGCGCAACGTCACTGTCAGGTGAGCGATCCCGGAGCCTGGAGCCCGTCTCGGGCGGAGCTGGCGGCGCCACCCTGGCCGTCTCGCGCTCGGCTCGTCCCGAGTCCTGCTACGCAGGTGGGCGCCATGTACCGTGGCCACGACCACGGCAGGGACAGCTCCCTTGGGAACGAACTAGGCCCGGGCGATGTTGAGCGCTCCTCGAACCGGGCAGCGGCCGCCGCTTCCAAGCTAGGCGCCCTCGACCGCGCGGGCAAGCTCGTCGAGCCGGTCGGCCACCCGCTCGAGCACCCGTGCGGCATCTTCCTCGCTCGCGCGGGCCTCCTGGCCGAGCCGAGCACGGAGCTGTTGGACCTCGTCGTAGGCGTCGAACAGTTCGTCGATCACGACGAGGGCGGCCAACAAGAACATCCGCGATTCGCCGAGCTGCGGGCTGCCGCGGGCGATCTCGGTGGCCTTACCGTCCAGATAGGCGGCGAGCCGCTTGAGCCGGCCCTCCTGCCCCTCGTCGCACTGCACCGGGTAGCGCCGGCCCGCGACCGTGATCTCGACCGTCGGCACGGCTCAACTCCGCCCCAGCTCGTCGAGCTCCTCGATCACCCCGCCGAGCCGCGCCTCGACGATCGCCGCCGCTTCGCGCAGCCGCTCGTGGCGGACCTGCAGCTCCTCGAGCTCGCGGCGCAGCCGGTCGCACTCGGCGCGCAACAGGTCGCAGTCCCGGTCGAGGGTCGCGAGCTGGGCCTCGAGCCGCTGCCGCTCGGCGGCCCAGCTCTCCGGGGTCGGCCGGACGAGGATCGCCGCCTCGAGCCGCGCCAAGGCGTCGGTCAACCGTCGCTCGGCCGCCTCCAGAGCTGACATCGGATCGCGGCTTCCGCCCCTACCCCGTTGAACATCCGTTGACCTCGCACGGAGGGCGCGGTCTCGTCAATCGCCGCCCGGGGGTGCGGCAATATCCCGATTGCTTTTTGCGGGAAGCCGGCCACGTTCGACCGCGATCGGCCGCCTGTACCGGCCCACCGCGGCCGCCGCCTGCATCTTTCGAACGATCGGGGGGAGTGAGAGATGACCGTCAAAGTCGCCATCAACGGCTTCGGCCGCATCGGCCGCCACGTCCTGCGCGCGATCGCCGAGACCGGCCGTCGCGACGTGACCGTCGTGGCGATCAACGACCTCGCCCCGCCCGCGACCAACGCCCATCTCTTCCGCTACGACAGCGTCCACGGCCCGTTCCCCGGCAAGGTCACCCTCGAACGCGACGTGATGGACGTCGGCACCGGGCCGATCAAGGTCTTGAGCGAGCGCGACCTCACCAAGCTCCCCTGGGCCGCCCTCGGCGTCGATCTCGTGATGGAGTGCACGGGCGTCTTCACGAGCAAGGAAAAGGCCTCGGGCCACCTCGCGGCCGGTGCGAAGAAAGTCCTCGTCTCCGCACCCGCCGACGGGGCCGACCTCACGGTCGTCTGGGGTGTCAACCACGATGCGCTCCGCCCCGAGCACCGGGTCGTGAGCAACGCGTCGTGCACGACCAACTGCTTGGCACCGCTCGCCAAGGTCCTGCACGAGGGGATCGGGATCGAGCGCGGTCACATGACCACGATCCACGCCTTCACCAACGACCAGAACCTGTTGGACGTGTTCCACAAGGACCTCTACCGGGCGCGGGCCGCCACCTGCTCGATGATCCCGACCTCGACCGGGGCCGCCAAGGCCGTGGGCCTCGTCCTGCCCGAGCTCAAGGGCAAGCTCGACGGGGTGGCGATCCGCGTGCCCACGCAGAACGTGAGCCTGGTCGATCTCACCTTCGTACCGAAACGCGAGACCAGTGCCGAGGAGGTCAACGCGCTTTTGGAGAAGGCCGCGGCCGGGCCGCTCCGCGGCATCCTCGACGTGACGCGCGAGCCTTTGGTCTCGATCGACTTCAACCACCGGCCGGCGAGCTCCACGGTCGATCTCAACGCCACCAAGGTGATCGAGGGCAAGCTCGTCCGGGTCGCCTCTTGGTACGACAACGAGTGGGGCTTCTCCAACCGCATGGTCGACGTCGCGGCCCGGATGGGGAGCCTCTGAGACCCGCCCCCGCGGCCGATCGCGCACGGGACCGTCACGCGATCGGCGCGCGGCCGTCATGAACGCCACGTAAGGCGCGCCGCGAGCGACGACCGGCCGGGCCGCGGTGGCCGCGGCCGGTCCCGCGGACGAGGCCGCCATGGCGCCACGCGTCGGCCGCCCGGCCCCGGAGATCCGCCGGGTCGGGCCCGCGACCGAGCCGGTCACCGAGACGCTCGTCCTCTCCGATCTCCATCTCGGCCTGCGCACCGCCCGCCCGGCCGCGGTCCTCGCGACCCTCGAGCGCTGGCGTTTCCGCCGCCTCCTCCTGCTCGGCGACATCCTGCACGACGGCGGCTTCGAGGGGCTCTGCGGCGAGGCCTGGCGGCTCTTGCGGCGGGTCGCTGCGATCGCCCGCGACGGCGATGCCGAGCTCGTCTGGCTCGCCGGCAACCACGACCGTCACCTGGCGCCGCAGATCCGCGATCTCCTGGGCGTCGAAGTCCTCGAAAGCCACGCCTGGCGGTCGGGCGGTCGGCGGCTGCTCGCGGTCCACGGCGACGGCTTCGATCCGACCCTGCCGCGCCGGCCCGGGATCGCCCGGCTGATCGGCCTCGGCTACGGCTGGTGCATGCGCCGGCTCTCGCGCGACGGCGAGTGGCCGCGCCGGCTCGACCGCTGGTGGTCGAGGCGCGCCGGCCTGCACGGGCTGGTCGCCGCCGGGGCCGCGGCTTGGGCCGGTGCCCTCGACGCCGACCTCGTGCTGTGCGGCCACACCCACGCGCCGCTCGCCCGCCGCTTCGAGAACGCCCGTCCGGACCGGGCCCCGCTCACCTACGTGAACGCCGGCTCCTGGGTCGAGCGCCGGGCGAGCTTCCTCGCCGTCGACCCGACCGGCGTGCGGCTGGTCCACGCGCACTGAGCGAACCGGCCGCACCCGCGGCCCCGAGCCGGAGTCCGCCATGGCCCGCACCCTCGCCCGCAGCGCCGCCCAGACCGCCGCCGACTGGAGCCCGCGGGGCCTGCTCGAGCGGCTCTTCGCGCGGGCATTCGACGGCCTCGTCTACCCGCAGATCTGGGAAGACCCGGCGGTCGACATGGAGGCCCTCGCCCCGCTCGAAGGCGCCCGGCTCGTCGCGATCGCCTCGGGCGGCTGCAACGTCGCGAGCTATCTCGTCGCAAGGCCGGCGCGGATCCTCGCGGTCGACCTCTCGCCGGCCCACACGGCACTGCTCGAGCTCAAGCTCACGGCTGCCCGTGTGCTCGACCAGCCCGATTTCTTCCGCTTCTTCGGCCGCGCCGACGATCCGGCCAACCTCGCGAGCTTCGCCCGGCTGCGCCCGCATCTTCCGGAGCACGCCCGCGCCTTCTGGGAGAGCCGCACCCTCGCGGGACGGCGCCGGATCGAGGCCTTCGCCCGGGGCTTTTACCGGACGGGGGTGCTCGGCCGCTGCATCGGCGCGGGTCACCTCCTCTGCCGCCTGCACGGCCGCGACCCGACACGCCTGCTCACGGCGCGCGATCCGGCCGAGCAACGCACACTCTTCGCCCGCGAGCTCGCGCCCGTGCTCGAAAGCCCGCTCCTGCGCGTGGCCGCGGCCCTGCCGCTCACCTGGTTCGGGCTCGGCATCCCGCCGGCCCAGCTCGATGCGCTGCGCGGTGCCGCACCGGGCGGGATCGCGGCGGTCCTGCTCGAGCGGCTCGAGCGGCTCGCCTGCGGCTTCCCGATCGCCGAGAACTATTTCGCCTGGCAGGCTTTCGGCCGGCGCTACGATCCCGAGGGGCGAGCCTTCCCGCCCTACCTCGAGCCCGCGAACTTCGCCTCGGTCCGCGAGGGTGCGGAGCGGGTCGAGGTGCGCCGGGCGCTGCTCACCGAGGCGCTCGCACGGGAGGACGCGGCGAGCCTCGACGGCTTCGTCCTGCTCGACGCCCAGGACTGGATGAGCCCGGCCCAGCTCGCCGCTTTGTGGAGCCAGATCGGCCGCACCGCCGCACCCGGCGCGCGGGTGATCTTCCGCACCGCCGCCGCCGCCTCGCCGCTCGAGCGCGACCTGCCCCCCTCCCTGCTCGAGGGCTGGGTCTACGAGGCGGAGCGCTCGGCCGCCCTCTTCGCCCGGGATCGCTCGGCGATCTACGGCGGCTTCCACCTCTACCGCCGGCAGGGCTGAGCGCCGTGGCCGCCCGGGACCTCGATCCGGCCCTGGTGCACGCCCGCATGGAACGGATGTACCGCCCGCAGCGGGCGATCTACGACCTCACGCGCAAGTTCTACCTGTTGGGCCGCGACCCGCTCGTCGATTCGATCCCGGCCCGGCCGGGCCAGCGGGTGCTCGAGATCGGCTGCGGGACGGGCCGCAACCTCGTCCGGCTCGGCCGGCGCTGCCCCGGCGTGCTGCTCTGCGGGGTCGAGCCCGCCCGCTCCATGCTGGAGCTCGCCGCCCGCCGGCTGGCCCGCCGCGGCTTCGCCGACCGCGCCCGCCTCGCCTACGCCACGGTCGAGACGCTCGAGCCTCTTCCCGAGCTCGGCGCCGAAGCCTTCGACCACGTGCTCGCAAGCTATTGCCTGTCGATCATCGAGGAGCCGTTGCCGGCGCTCGAGCGGGCGGTGGGCATGCTCGCGCCGGGCGGCACGCTGCACGTGGTCGATTTCGGCCCGATGGACCGGTTGCCCCGTTGGGCGGCCCGGGCGATGCGCGCCTGGCTCGCCCGCTTCGGCGTCCGCCACCGGCCGGAGGTGCGGGCCGAGCTCGCCCGTCGTGCCGCGGCGGGCGAGGGCCGGCTCGAGGTGCACACGATCGCGGGCGGCTACGCCGAGACGCTCCGCTTCACGCGCGCGGCCCGCGCGCCCGCCTGACACATCCCGTCGCGTGGACGCCCTTCGCGCCCCCGTGCTAGCTCTCGCTCGGGGCCGGGGGAGTGCCGGCCGCCGCGAGAGCAGAGGCTGAACGGCATGGCTTCCTTCCGCACGCTCGACGGGCTCGAGGTGAAGGGACGGCGCGTCCTCGTCCGGGTCGATTTCAACGTACCGATGCAGGACGGCCGGGTGAGCGATGCGACCCGGATCGAGCGCGGTGCGGTGACGATCCGCGAGCTTTCGGCCAAGGGTGCCAAGGTCGTGCTCCTCTCCCATTTCGGCCGGCCCAAGGGCAAGCCCGAGGCGGGCTTGAGCCTGCGGCCGATCGCCGAGGCCTTGAGCGGGGTCCTCGGCCGCGAGGTCGCCTTCGCCCCCGACTGCATCGGCCCCGAGGCCGAGAAGGTCGTGGCGGCTCTGCCCGAGGGCGGCATCGCCCTGCTCGAGAATCTCCGCTTCCACCCCGAAGAAGAGAAGAACGATCCGGCCTTCGCGGATGCGCTCGCGGCCCTGGGCGATCTCTACGTCAACGACGCCTTCTCCTGCTCGCACCGCGCCCACGCCTCGGTGGTGGCGCTGGCCGAGCGACGGCCGGCCTACGCCGGCCGCCTCCTCCAGGCCGAGCTCGAGGCGCTCGAGAAGGCGCTCGGCGGGGCGGCGCGGCCGGCCGCGGCCCTCGTGGGCGGCGCCAAGGTCTCGACCAAGCTCGCAGTGCTCGGCAACCTGCTCGATCGGGTCGACGCGCTCGTGATCGGCGGCGGGATGGCCAACACCTTCCTGGCCGCCGAGGGGCTCGCGGTCGGCAAGTCCCTGTGCGAGCCGGACCTCGCGGGCGAGGCCCGGGCCATCGTCGAGCGCGCCCAGGCCAAGGGAGTGGAGATCCTCCTGCCGATCGACGCCGTGGTGGCCCGCGAGTTCAAGCCGAACGCCCCCTGCCGCACGGTCGGGGTGGAGGAGGTCGGGCCCGAGGAGATGATCCTGGATGTCGGGCCCAAGACCGTCCGCGACATCCAGGAGAAGCTCGCGGGTTGCAGGACGCTCCTCTGGAACGGGCCCTTGGGCGCCTTCGAGGTGCCGCCCTTCGACGCCGCGACCGTGGCGGTCGCCAAGGCCGCGGCCGAGCTCACCAAGGCCGGAAAGCTCGTGACCGTGGCGGGCGGCGGCGACACGGTGGCGGCCCTCGCCCACGCGGGCGTGCTCGACTCCTTCAGCTACGTCTCGACCGCGGGCGGAGCCTTCCTCGAATGGCTCGAAGGCAAGGAGCTGCCCGGGATCGCCGCCCTCCGCCCCCGCTGAGCGGGCCGCGCCGCGAGCCGGATCGCAGCGGGGCCCCCGCCGGCGCGTCCGCCGACGGCGAGCCCGCCCCGGCTCTGACGGTCGCGGTCCACGACCTCGCCCAGGCCCGCGCCGTGCTCGAAGCGGCCGCCGAGCTCGGCCTTTCGATCACGCTCGTGACCGCTCCGGGGCTCGTGGCCATGGCCGGGGTCGGCTTCTGCGTGGCGCTCGAGGAAGCGCTCGGCCGGCCCCTCTTGATCGACTGCGGAAGCGAGCCCGGCACGGCACTCGCCGCGCTGCGCGCCGGGGCACGCCGGCTCGTGCTCGCGGGCGCGCCCGCCGCCCGGGGCAAGCTCGAGGACATCGCCCGCCAGCTCGGGGCGTGCCTTCTCGCCGCCCCGCCGGCCCCGCTCCTCACCCTCGCCTCGGGCGAGGACCCGCGCGCCGCGCGGCGCGGGGCGCTCGCCGCCCCGGCCGGCTGCGACCCTTCATCGGCCGCGAGCGAGGGGTTATAGGGCGTCAGCCGGCGCGGGCCGGGATCCCAGAGGATGGAGCGGACAGCATGCGGGTGAGCCCGAAGGTCAAGGAGATCCTCTCCTGGTACGAATCCGAGAACCCCGGGGTCAAGACCAACCTCGTCCGGCTGTTGAGCCACGGCCGGCTGGGCGGCACCGGCAAGCTCGTCATCCTGCCCGTGGATCAAGGCTTCGAGCACGGGCCCGCGCGCAGCTTCGCCCCCAACCCCGCCGCCTACGACCCGCATTACCTCTTCGAGCTCGCGATCGACGCCGGGCTTTCGGCCTATGCGGCGCCCTTGGGCCCGCTCGAGGCCGGTGCGGCGAGCTACGCCGGCGAGGTGCCGCTCATCTTGAAGCTCAACAGCGCCAACAGCCTGGCCGGCGGCGTCCCCGACCAGGCGGTGACCGCCACGGTCGACGACGCGCTCCGGCTGGGGTGCATCGGGGTGGGCTTCACGATCTACCCGGGCTCGGAGGCCTGCTACGCGCAACAGGAGGAACTCCGCGAGATCACCCGCGAGGCCAAATCGAAGGGCCTCTTGGTCGTCGTCTGGTCCTATCCGCGCGGCGGCAAGGTCTCGAAGGAGGGCGAGACCGCGCTCGACATCGTGGCCTACGCCGCGCACATGGCCGCACTCATGGGCGCGCACGTGATCAAGGTGAAGCCGCCCACCGCGCGGATCGACCTCGATGCCGCGAAGCCGGCTTACGAGAAGGCCAGGGTCCCGGCCGAAACGCTCGCCCAGCGGGTCGCCCACGTGATGCAGGCGGCCTTCGCCGGCAAGCGCCTCGTCGTCTTCTCGGGCGGCGAGGCCAAGGACACCGCGGGCCTGCTCGCCGAGATCCGCGAGATCCGCGACGGTGGCGGCCACGGCTCGATCATCGGCCGCAACAGCTTCCAGCGGCGCAAGGAGGAGGCCCTGGCCCTGCTCGACCAGGTGATCGCGATCTACCGGGGCGAGGCTTGAGGTCCGGGCGGGCGGGCCCCGCCTCGGCACGCGGCGCGCGCGACCAGCCGGCCGGCCCCTGGGTCGAGCCCGGCGAGGTCGAGCCCACGCTCCTGTTGGCCGCGCCCGACCGGCTCGATGCGGACTTCGCCGACCGCCTCGAGGCGGCACTCGCCGGCGGGCGAGTGGCGGCCGTCCTGCTCGACCCCGCCGGCTGTCCGGCGGCACTCCGGGCCGAGCTCCTGGCGGCCTGCCTCGCGCGCTGCCGGGCCGCTTCGGTGGCGCTCTTCCTCGAGGGCGATCCGGCCGCGGTGATCGAGCACGCGGCCGACGGGGTGCTCCTGCGGGCCGTCGAGGCGGTCGAGCCGGCCCGCCGGCTGCTCGGCCTCGAGCGGCCGATCGGGGTGGCGACCGGCGGCTCGCGGCACGCCGCCATGGAGGCGGGCGAGGCCGGCGCCGATTGGCTCTTGCTCGGCGAGGGGCTCGCGCTCGAGCGCTGCGCCGAGCTCGTCGGCTGGTGGAGCGGGCTCTTCGTGCTGCCCTGCGCCGCCCCTTGCGCCTCCGCCGAGGCCGCCCGCGTGCTGCTCGCCGCCGGCGCCGACTTCCTGATCCCGCCGGCTTCGATCTGGGGCGATCCCTCGGCCGCCCTCGCTCCGTTCCGGGCCGCGCTCACCCACCCTCGAGGCTGAGCGCGATCGCCGCGCCCCTGGCCTCCGCGGCCCCGACCGCCTATCTTCCGAGCGTCCCCCTCCCAGCCGTCCGGAGCCGAGCGTGGCCCGCTGGTCCGCCAATGTCGAGGTCATGATCCGTGCCGCGCGCGCCGCGGCCCGCCACCTCGTGCGCGATTTCGGCGAGGTCGAGCAGCTCCAGGTCTCGATCAAGGGGCCGGGCGACTTCGTCTCGGCCGCCGACCGGCGCGCCGAGCAGGTGATCCGCGAGGCGCTGCACAAGGCCCGGCCCGATTGGGGGTTCCTGCTCGAGGAGGCGGGCGCGATCGAGGGTCGCTCGCGGCTCAACCGCTGGATCGTCGACCCGCTCGACGGCACGACCAACTTCCTCCACGGCCTGCCGCACTGGTCGATCTCGATCGCCCTCGAGCAGCAGGGCGAGATCACCGCCGGGCTGGTCTACGACCCGATCAAGGAAGAGCTGTTCGTCGCCGAGAAGGGCGCGGGCGCCTACCTCAACGACCGGCGCCTGCGCGTCTCCCGCCGCTGGCGGCTCGAGGAGGCGCTCGTCGGCTGCGGCCTGCCGGTGCAGGACTGGCCGGCGCGCGCCAAGGGCTTCGCCCGCCAGCTCGAGGCGGTGGCCGACCACGTGGCGGGGCTCCGCCGGCTCGGCACCTGCTCGCTCGACCTCGCCTACGTGGCGGCGGGCCGGCAGGACGGCTTCTGGGAGTACGGGGTGCAGCCCTGGGACATGGCCGCCGGCATCCTGCTCGTGCGCGAGGCGGGCGGCCGGGTGGGCCGGCTCGAGGGCGACGAGGACCTCATGGCCCCCGGCACGCTCGTGGCCGGCAACCCGGAGATCTACACGCGCCTCAGGACCCTGCTCGCCACCGCGACGCCACCCTGATCGGTGCGCCGCCGGTCGGCAGGACGGGACCCGGGGTGCCGACCGGAGGCGACGGGCGGCCGGGGCGAGCAGGCCCGTGCCGAGGGCGGCGAGGGTGACGGTCTTCGGCAGCGGGTCCGTCTCGGACGGGCGACGGGCCCGACGGATCGCCCCGGAGCGTCCAGTCGAGCCGGTCGCGGGAGACCCTGTGGCGGGGTCGGCCGGGCGGCTCAGGCCGCGGCGCGGGAGCTCCGGTCGGCGCGGATGAAATCCGCGCAGCGCTCGCCGATCATGATGCAAGCGGCATTGGTGTTGCCCGAGACGACGGTCGGCATGATCGAGGCATCCGCCACCCGGAGCCCCTCGAGCCCGTGCACGCGCAGGCGCGGGTCGACCACCGCCATGGGATCGGAGGCCGGTCCCATGGCACAAGTGCTGGTCGGGTGGAAGATCGTCGTGCCCTTCTCGCGAACATAGGCCAAGAGATCCTCGCGCCTCCGGCAGTCGGGCCCGGGCAGGTGCTCGGCGGCGAGGTAGGGCCGCAGTGCCGGCTGGGCGGCGATCCGGCGGATGAGCTCGAGCCCGTCGACCATGGTCCGCCGGTCGGTCTCGGTGGCGAGATAATTGGCGAAGATCTTGGGGGCGTCGGCCGGGTCGGCCGAGCGCAGTTCGAGCCGGCCGCGGCTCTCCGGTCGGAGCTGGCAGGTCGAGACCGTGAAGCCCGGGAAGGGGTGCAAGGGCTCGCCCGGTCGGTCGGCGCTGAACGGGATCACGTGGAACTCGACGTCCGGGGTGGCGAGCTCGGGCCGGGTCCGCCAGAAGAGCGCCACCACCCCGGCCCCGACCGTCAAGGGCCCGGTCCGGAAGAGCGCCCATTCGAACCCTGCCAAGGCCTTGCGCCAGAGCGAATGGGAGACCTCGTTCAAGGTGATCGGCCGGGTGCAGCGGAAAACGATCCGGGCTTGGTAATGGTCCTGCAGGTTCTGTCCGACCCCCGGCAGATGGTGGCGGACCGCGATCCCGTGCTCGGCCAAATGCGCCGCCGGGCCGATGCCGGAGAGCATGAGGAGCTGCGGCGAAGCGATCGCCCCCGCCGCGAGCACCACCTCGCCCGCCTCGACCGTCCGCTCCTCGCCGCCCCGCCGATAGACCAAGCCCGTCACCCGCCGGCCGTCGAAGAGGAGACGGCAAGCGAGCGCCTCCGTGCGCACCTCGAGGTTGGGGCGCTTCCTGGCCGGGCGCAGATAGGCGACCGCCGCACTGCAGCGGAAGCCGTTCGCGATCGACAGCTGGAAATAGCCGACCCCGTCCTGGCGGGGGCCGTTGTAGTCGGGATTGGTCGGGATGCCCGCTTGGTTGGCGGCGGCGATGAAGGCGTCCAAGAGCTCCATCCGGTGGCGCGGGCCCGAGACCGAAAGCGGCCCCGCGCGCCCCCGCCACTGCGGATCGCCGTCCGCATAGGCCTCGAGCCGCTTGAAGACCGGCAGGACGTCGGCGAACGACCAGCCCTCGCAGCCGCGCTGGCGCCAGTGATCGTAATCCTCGGCCTGGCCGCGGACCCAAGCCAGCCCGTTGATCGACGAAGAGCCGCCCAGGACCCGCCCGCGCGGCCAGAGGATCGAGCGGCCGGCCACCCCCTCCTCGGGCTCGGTCCGGTAGGTCCGCGCCGTCCGCTCGTCGAAGATCGTCCGGTAATAGCCGATCGGCAGATGGATCCAGGGGTTCGTGTCCTCGGGGCCGGCCTCGAGCAGGAGCACCCGGGTCGTGGGATCCTCCGAGAGACGGGCCGC
Source organism: Geminicoccaceae bacterium (assembly GCA_023512415.1). GTDB lineage: Bacteria > Pseudomonadota > Alphaproteobacteria > Geminicoccales > Geminicoccaceae > JANXAZ01. The sequence goes on from JAILZQ010000029.1 coordinate 14,222, forward strand.
GACCGCGCAGCCCGCCGAGCCCGCGCCCACCACCACGACGTCGAACCGCTCCCGCTCGGCCATCGCCCTTCCCCGCCGCACCCACGACCGCGCGGGCGGCGGGCGGATCATGCGGAGCCGACCGGCGGGCGACAAGCGCACCGATCCCGCACACCCATGCGAAGAGCGCCGCGGCGAGGGTACCCGCCGCCCGGAGCAGCGCGACGAGCCGGCTGCGCGGCCGCGTCGCACGCGATCCTCCGAGCCCGACGAAGAACGAGGCGCACAAGCCGGCCTCCGATCCTGTCCCGAGCGCGGAGCCTAGCGGGCGAAGGTTGACGAAAGGTGAACGAGGGCGGTGATTTCCGCCCGTCCCCGGGACCGCCGGATCGGCGGCCGGCGCCGGCTCAGGACCCGGGCAGCACGAGCACGGTGCGGGCGGCGGGCAAGCTCGCCCGGGCGAGCACCAGCTCCGGGCTCGCCCGCCGCTCGATCCGGAAGCCACGTGCCTCGGCGAGGGCGAGGAAGCGGCCGAGCACGGTCGGCCCGAAATAGTGCATCGGCACGACGAGCGGCGGGCGGATCTGCTCGACCACCTCGAGCATCTCCTCCTGGCTCATCGTGTAGATCCCGTCGATCGGCACCATGAGCACGTCGATCTGGCCGAGCTCGGCGAGCTGTTCCTCGGTCAGCCGATGGTGCAGATGGCCGAGATGCGCCAAGCAGAGATCACCCACCTCGAAGACGAAGATCGAATTCGAGAGCGCCTGGTCGCCGAACCTTCCGTGCACCGCCGTGGGTACGTTGCGCACCCGCAAATCCTCGACCAAAAGATCGTGCTCGGCCCAGCCGCCCGCCGGGTTCCACCCCCGCAGCACGTGCTCGATCCGCGGGTCGGGGCGGTTCGTGTAGTGGGTGTCGTGGGCGTTGTTCATGGTCGCGATGCGCGGCGGGAAGGGCGGCCGGACATAGTCGTTGTAATCGGTGACCGCGCTCACGCCCGAGGGCGTCTCGATCAGGAAGCTCGCATGCCCCAGGAAGGTGAGCTTGACCGTGGCTCCCTCGGGCAGCGCCGCGCTCCGCCAAGCCACCGGCACGATCCGCCCCGGGAGCTCGGCCACCGGGAAGCAGCCACCCGCGAGCGCCGGCCGGAACAGGAGGACGGGGCCGAGTAGGAGGAGCCCCACGAACGTCGCGATCCGGCCGAGCCGCCCCATGCCACGCCCTCCCGAAGCCGCAACCCCGCTGCGCGCTCGCGCCACCTTCCGCGCCGCGCGCCGGATCCCTTACGAGCCAGCTATGCCGAACCCCGCTTTCGTCAAGAACGTGGGTGTCCTGGCCTTCGCCCAGGCGCTCTTCTTCATGGCCAACACCGTGGTCATCGCCACGGCCCCCTTCGTGGGCCTGCAATACGCCCCCTCCCCTTGGCTCGCCACCGTGCCCCTCGGCGTCCAGTTCCTCGGCACCATGAGCGCCACCATGCCGGCCTCCTTGCTCATGCAGCGGGCCGGCCGGCGGCCCGGCCTCCTGCTCGGCATGGCGCTCGGCGTGGCGGCCGGGCTCCTGGGCGCGCTCGCGATCCAACGCGGCAGCTTCTGGCTCTTCTGCGCGGCGGGCGTGCTCTACGGGGCCTTCTCGGCCTTCGCCCAGTATCTGCGGTTCACCGCGGCCGATGCCGCCGATGCCGCCGGCTTCGCCGACCGGACCGCAGCGCGCGGCCGGGCGATCGCCTGGGTGATGGGCGGCGGGGTCGTAGCGGCCGTCCTCGGCCCCGAACTCGCAGACCGCACCCGCGAGCTCACCGCACCCATCCTCTTCGCCGGGAGTTACCTGGCGATCGCCGGGCTCGCCGGGCTCGGCCTCGTGGCGCTCACGGCCCTGGATCTGCCGCGCCTTTCGGGTTCCGCCTCGGCTGCAGCGGGCGAGGCGCGCCCCTTGAAGGAGATCGCCCGGCAGCCCACGGCGGTGACCGCGTTCCTCGCGGCGCTCGTGGGCTACGTCACGATGAACCTCCTCATGACCGCGACACCCTTGGCGATGCTCGCTTGCGGCCACGGTTTCGGCGACACCAAGCACGTCATCCAATGGCACGTGCTCGGCATGTTCCTGCCGAGTTTCGTCACGGGCCGGCTCATCACCCGCTTCGGTGTGGAGAAGGTGATCCTAGCGGGCGTGGCCCTCAACCTCCTCTGCGTCGCGATCGCCGTGGCCGGCCTCGAGGTCGCGAACTTCGCGATCGCCCTCTTCTTTCTGGGCGTCGGTTGGAACTTCATGTTCGTGGGCGGGACGACCCTGCTCACGACCTGCCACAGCACGGCCGAGAAGGCCAAGGTCCAGGGCTTGAACGATCTTCTGGTCTTCACGAGCGTGGCGGCCTCGGCTTCGCTCGCGGGCTTCGTGCAGAGCACGCTCGGCTGGCAGACCATGAACCTCTTGGCGATCCCGGGCCTCGTCCTGGTGGCTGGCCTGATCCTGCCGCGCTTGCGCCCGGGCCCCGCCGCTGCGACACCGGGTCTGTCCTCGGCCGGCCATCGGGGCTGATCGACCCCCGCAGACGAGGTCTCGAAGATCGTGTCCGGGTGAACCGCTGCCGGCCGACGGACCGTGCCCCCTGATCGGGAGATGGAGCCGATGCGTCTTCGCCACCCGATGCTCTCGCTGATCGCCACGCTCGCCCTGGTGAGCGGGACGTTCGCTGCCGACCCCGCGTTCGCGCAGCAGCGCCGCCCTTTGGCCTGGGCCGATCTCGACCGCGACGGGACCGTCACCCGTGCGGAGTTCGACCAGGCGCGCACGCGCCGTTTCGAGCGTCTCGATGCCGACAAGGACGGTGTCGTGAGCCGCGAGGAGTTCCTGGCCGCCGACCTGCCGGCCTTCGAGCGGCTCGACCGCGACAAGGACGGCAAGATCACCCCCGAGGAGGCGGCGCAGCGGCGCCGCGGCCGCTGAACGGGCCGGCTCAGCGCCGCGAGTCGCCCGGCAAGGCGAGCCGGCGCTCGAGCCGCCGCACGGCACTCGACACCAAGAGGATCAAGACGAGGTATTCGAGCACGAGCACGGTGTAGATCTCGAGCGGCCGGTACTCGACGACCACGAGCTCGTTGGCGCGCCGGGTCAGCTCCTGCATGCCGATCACCGAGACGAGCGCGCTCATCTTGATCATGTAGACGAACTGGTTGCCGAGCGCGGGGAGGATCCGGCGCAGCGCCTGGGGCAGGATCACGAACCGGTATTTGCGCCAGCCGGAAAGGCCGAGGGCCTCGGCCGCCTCGTGCTGGCCCCGCTCGATCGACTGGATCCCGGCGCGGAAGATCTCGGCCTCGAAGGCCGAATCGGAGAGCGCGAGGGCGAGCACGCCGGCGGCGAAGGGCCCGAGCGAGACGCCCGCCACCACCGGCAGCCCGTAATAGACCCAAAGGATCAAGACGAGCAGCGGGATCGCTCGGATCCCCTCGACCCAGACGCGCGCGAGCCGCTCGAGGAAGGGCCGGCCGGAGAGGGCCAAGAGCGCCACGAGGAGGCCGACCGCCACGCCCAAGAGGATCGCGGTCGCCGAGAGCGCCACCGTCCAGACCATGCCGTCCAAGAGGAAGAGCAGGTTGGCGCGGCCCGATGGGGTGGTGGGCGTCACCACGTACCAGCCCCAGCCCGCACCGCAGCTGGCGAGCAAGGGCAGGAGGGCGAGGAGGAGGAGTGCCCGCCCTCTGCCGCACCGCCGCCGTGCGCCCCTCATGGTTCCCGCTTGCTTGTCACCCGCCGCGGCCGCATGCCATGGATCGGCCGGACGGGGGAAGCCCGAGCCCGCGGGGCTCGCCGACGGCAAGGGAGGAACGATGCGACGCAGGAGCTTGGTCCTGGCGGCGGCCGCGTTCGTGGCGCTTTCGGGGCTCGCCGAGGCCGCCGAGTCGCGCCTGAAGCGGATCCTCGATTCCGGTGTGTTGCGGGTCGGCACGACCGGGGATTGGAACCCGATGACGATGCGCGACCCGGCGACCAACAGCTACAAGGGCTACGACATCGACATGCTCACCGAGCTCGCGGCCGATCTCGGCGTCAAGGTCGAGTTCGTCGCGACCGACTGGAAGACCCTCGTCCAGGGCATCCAGGCCGACAAATACGACATCACGGGCTCGGCTTCGCTGAGCCCGGCCCGGGCCAAGGTGGCGGGCTTCTCCGATCCCTATTTCGAGCTCGCGACCGTGCCCTTGACGCTCAAGAAGAACGCCGGCCGCTTCAAGGACTGGGCCGATCTCGACAAGCCCGAGGTCACGGTGGCCGCCACCCTCGGCACCGTCCAGGAGCAACAGGTCAAGCAATTCTTCCCGAACGCCAAGCACAAGATCGTCGAGGCCCCGGCACGTGACTTCCAGGAGGTGCTGGCCGGCCGGGCCGATGCCCACATCACCTCGAACGTCGAGGCGGCCACGCTGGTCGAGCGCTATCCCGAGATGATGATCGTCCCGGTCGCAGCACCACGGGCGCGCACGCCGATCGCCATGCTGCTGCCGCAGGACGACCAGGTCTGGATCAACTGGGTCAACCACTGGATCCGCTTGAAGCGGGCCCGCGGCTTCTTCGACGAGCTCGCGCTCAAGTGGCGGCTGCGCAACGAGTGAGGACCCCGGCCGCCGTTCCCGTGGCCGGGCCGGTCGCCTCGAGCGCCTCGAGGAAGCGCATCCGCCAGCGGGCGGCAGTGTGGTCGCGCAGCACCGCGATCGCCGCCGCCCAGCGGGCGCGCCGCTCGTCGAGCGGCATGGCGAGTGCGGCATCGAGCGCCTCGGCCATGCCCTCGACGTCGAGCGGGTCGACCAGGACCGCGCTCCGGAGCTCCTCGGCCGCCCCGGCGAGCCGTGAAAGGACGAGGACGCCCGGATCCTCGGGGTCCTGGGCAGCCACGTACTCCTTGGCGACCAGGTTCATCCCGTCGCGCAACGGGGTCACGAAGCCGACCCGGGCGAGCCGTAGATAGCCCGCGAGCACGGCGCGCGGTACGTTGCGGTTGACCCAGCGGATCGGCGTCCAGTCGACATCGGCGAAGCGGGCGTTGGTCCGGCCGGCCAGCGCGTCGAGCTCGGCGCGGAGCGCTCGATATTGCCGCAGCTCGCCGCGCGAGACCGGGGCGATTTGCAGGAAGGTGATGCGCCGGCGCCATTGCGGCCGCCGCTCGAGCAGCTCGGCGATCGCCTGGAGTCGGCCGAGCAGCCCCTTCGAGTAGTCGAGCCGGTCGACACCCAAGATCAAGGCGCGCCCGGCGAGGCTCTCGGCGAGCCGGCTGACCTCCGGGCCATCGGCCGCCCGGGCCGCGAGCCGGGCGAAGCCGTCGGTCTCGATCCCGACCGGGAAGACCCCGACCGCCACGATCCGCTCGCCGAGGCGCCAGCGCCCCTCGCCCACCGCTTCCGCACCGACCAGCCGCTCGAGGCCTTCGGCCGCGCAGCGGGCGTCGCTGTCGGTCTGGAAGCCCAAAAGATCGTAGTCCGCGAGCGCGCGCAGGAGCCGTTCGTGGCCGGGGAGCGCGCGCAACACCTCGGGCGCGGGGAACGGGATGTGCAGGAAGAAGCCCAGCCGGTTCGCGACTCCGAGCCTCCGCAGCGCCGCGGCGAGCGCCAGGAAATGGTAGTCGTGGACCCAGACCAGATCGTCGGGGCGCAAGAGCTCGGCGATCGTCCGGGCGAAGCGCTCGTTGACCGCGAGATAGCCCTCGAGGTCGCGGCGCCGGAAGGCGATGAGCCCGAGGCGGTAATGGAACAGAGGCCAGAGCGTGCCGTTCGCGAAGCCGGCGTAGAAAGCCTCGTAGGCCTCGCGCGCGAGGTCGAGGGTGACGTAGGTGATGCGGCCGCGGCGCAGGCTCTTGGCCGGGCCGGGCTCGCCCTGGACCGTTTCGCCGCTCCAGCCGACCCACACCCCGCCGCGGTCGCGGAGCGCATCCTGCAGGGCGACCACGAGCCCGCCGGCCGTGCGCGTGCCGCCGGGCGTGCCGACCCGGTTGGAGACGATCACGAGCCGCGCCAGAACGCTTCCTCCCAGCTCTTGGACAGACGCATCGCACTCGTGATCAAGCCGACCATCGAGTAGGTCTGCGGAAAATTGCCCCAGGGCTCGCCGGTCCGGCTGTCGGTGTCCTCCGACAGGAGCCCGAGGGAGGTACGGGCCTGGAGCATGTGCTCGAACAGGGCACGAGCCTCCTCGCGCCGGCCGAGGGCCGCGAGCGCCTCGATGTACCAAAAGGTGCAGATGTTGAACGCGGTCTGCGGCAGCCCGAAATCGTCCTCCTCGTCGTAGCGGTGGAGATGGCCGTTGCGCCGCAGCCGCCGGCCGATCGCCTCGACCGTGCCCGCGAAGCGCGGATCGTCGGTCGCGAGGAACCCGATCTCGTGCAGCAGGAGCAGGCTGGCGTCGAGCCCGCTGCCGCCGAAGGTGGCGACGAAGCTGCCGAGATCCGGCCGCCAGGCCTCGGCCAGGATCGCCTTGCGGATCCGCTCGGCCTCGCCCCGCCAGTGGCTCGCCCGGTCGGGTAGGCCGAGCCGGTTCGCGATCTTGCCGAGATGGTGGCAGGCGGCCCAGCACATCGCCGCCGAATGGGTGTGGACCGCGCGTCGGCCGCGATATTCCCAGAGCCCGGCATCGGGCTCGAGCGCCACCCGCGCGGCGATCTCGCCGAGCCCCTCGAGGGTGCGGAACAGGGCGAGGTCACCGCGCCGTGGCAGCCGCTGGTCGTAGAACATCTGCGCCACGGCGAGCACCACGCTGCCGTAGGAATCGTTCTGCCGCTGCTCGGCCGCCTGGTTGCCGATCCGCACCGGCCCCTGGCCGCGATAGCCGGCGAGCGCCGGGACGATCCGTTCCGGCAAGGGCTCGGAAGGGACGATCCCGTAGACGGGCGCGAGCTCGCGGCCCGGCTCGAGGGCCATCACGGTGGCGACCCAGCCCAGATAGTCCTCCATGGTCCGGGTCGCGCCCAGCCGGTTGAGCGCCTGGACGACGAAGAACGCGTCCCGGAGCCAACAATAGCGATAGTCCCAGGTCCGCGCCGTGCCCGGGGCTTCCGGGATCGAGGTGGTGAGGGCCGCGACGATCGCGCCCGTCTCCTCGAAGCTGCAGAGCTTCAAGGTCACGGCGGCGCGGATCACCGCTTCCTGCCACTCGAACGGCACCGAGAGGTAGCGCGACCATTCGCACCAATAGTCGAGCGTGCGCTCGAGGAAGTCGCGGCAGGTGTGGTCGAGCGAGGCGGCGAAGCTCTCGTCCGGCCCGAGCACGAGCCAAGCCGGGCGCATCAACACGAAGGGCGCTTCCCGCTCGAGCATCGCGATCGGCAGATCGGTGGTGACGCGCAGCGCCCCCGCCGCGGCCACGAAGCGCAGATGGTTGGAGCCCGGGATCCGTTGCGGCACCGCCGCTCCGTAGTCGAAGAGCGGCCGCAGCCGCACGGTCAAAAGCGGCGTCCCGCCCACGGGCTCGAGCCTGCGGACCAGCATGGGCGGGCGGAAGACCCGATCGTATTGGCGAAAGCGCGGCGCGAAGTCGGTGATCCGTACCCCACGGCCCTGGCCGTCGAGGAGCAGCGTCTCGAGCACCGCGCTGTTGTCGATGTAGCGGCGCCGGGTCGCGGCGAGGCCTTGGAGCTCGATCGCGAAGCGGCCCTCGGCCGGGCCCGCGCGCGGCTCCAACAGGCCGCAAAAGACCGGATCGCCGTCGATCCGCGGATGACAGTGCCAAACGATCGTACCGCGCTCGTCGACCAGGGCCGCGACGATGCAGTTGCCGACCACGCCGAGGTCGAGCCCGCTCACCCGCCGGCCTCCTCCATCGGAACGATGACGCCCATCGGAAGGAGCGCGCCGCCCGCCGCGACCGAGGCGAGCCAAGCGCGCACCGCCCCCGGCCCCGCGAACACCGCCGGCCGCCCGCCCGGCGGGGTGGGTCCGACCGGGAACGCGAGACCCCCGGCCCGCTCGACCGCGCGGAAGGCGTCCTCGTCGGTCCGGTCGTCGCCCACGAAGATCGGCCGGCGCCCGGCGAAGGGCGGCTCGGCGAGGAGTGCCGCCACCGCCCGGCCTTTGTCCAGCCCGGCAGGGCGCAGCTCGAGCACCGCCTTGCCGAAGATCGCCTCGAGGCTGCCGTCGCTCGCCGCCACGCGGGCCTCGAGCTCGGCGATCAGCGCCGCGGGCGGCTCGGCCGCGCGTCGCCAATGGAGCGCTATGGCCACCTCCTTGTCCTCGACCGTCACGCCCTCGGGCAGCGGCGTCGCGGCGAGCAGCCTACGAAGGGGGTCGAGCAGCGAGGGCGTGCCGAGCCGCTCGACCGGGCCGTCCGGCCGGCGGCGGAGTTCGGCGCCGTGGACGCCGGCGGCGGCCGTGCGCAAGGGTGCCAGGAGCCGGTCGAGCTCGCCGATCGGCCGGCCACTCACCAGTGCCAGCGCACCCTCGAGCCGCGCGCGGACTGCCTCGAGGGCGGCCGGGAGCCCGGTCGGGACCACGACCGCCTCGGGCCGGGGTGCGATGTCGAGCAGCGTCCCGTCGAGGTCGAGGAGCAGCGCGTCGCTCGGCACGCCTCCTCCGCTCGCCGTGCCCCCTGCCCGCGTCAGCCCCGGTCCTTCGCCAGGCGGGCGAGCTCGTCGGTCGCGGCGTCGAGCGCGCGGCCGAACCGGTCGGCCGCCTCTTCCGCCTCGGCCTCGCTCATGCAGAGCGGTGGGGAGAGCGGGATCACCTCGATGAACGGCAAGGGTCGGGCCATCACCCCGGCCTCGAGCAGCTTCGCGCCCACCACCCGATGCGCCGCCTGCTCGGGGCGGAAGGGCCGTCGGCTCGCCTTGTCGGCCACGAACTCGACGGCGTTCAGCATGCCCACGCCGCGGACCTCGCCCACGAACGGGTGATGGCCGATCCGCTCCTCGAGGCAGCGCTTCAGGTACGGGCCCACCCGGGCACCGTTCTCGACCATCCCCTCCTTTTCCATGATGTCGAGATTGACGAGGCCGATCGCCCCGCCGACCGGGTGGCCCGAATAGGTGAAGCCGTGCATCACCGGGCCCCATTCGGGCGAGGCCTTCTCGAGCACCTCCCAGATCCGCTCGCCCACGACCGAGGCCGAAACCGGGAAATAGGCCGAGGTGATGCCTTTGGCGAGGGTCACGATGTCGGGCTCGAGGCCGTAGAGGCCCGAGGCGAACCATTGCCCCGTGCGGCCGAAGCCCGTGATCACCTCGTCGACGATCAAGAGGATGTCGTTCTTCCGGCAGATCTCCTGCACCCGCGGCCAATAATCGGCCGGCGGCAGCAGCACGCCACCCGTGCCCATGATCGGTTCGCCGATGAAGGCGGCGATGGTCTCCGCCCCCTCGCGCGCGATCACCTCTTCGAGTTCGGCCACGAGCCGGTCGCAGAACGCCTGCTCGCTCTCGACCGGCCGTGCGAAGCGGTAATGGTGCGGGCAGGAGAGGTGGATCACGCCCGGCAGCGGCAGGTCGAAGGCCCGGTGGTAGACCGGGATGCCGGTCAAGGAGCCGGCCGCCACGGTGAGGCCGTGATAGCCGCCGTGGCGGGCCAAAATCTTCTTCTTGCCGGGCTTGCCGCGCAGATTGTTGTAATAGCGCACGAGCTTGACGTTGGTGTCGTTGGCGTCCGAGCCCGAAGTGCCGAAGAACACCTTCGAGAGCCCGCGCACCCCGGCCTTCTCGCGGAAGAGGGTCAGGACCCGGTCGGCCAGGCGGATCATCGGCTCGTTCGAGGCCGAGCCGAACAGATGGTAGTAGGAGAGCTGCTCGATCGCCGCCCTGGCGGCTTCGGCGATCTCCTTGCGGCCGTAGCCGATGTTGACGCACCAGAGCCCGGCGCCGCAGTCGATGAATTCTTTGCCCGCCCGGTCACGGATCCGCACGCCGCTTCCCTGCCCGACGATGGTCGGGCCTTTGGCGAGGTGCTGGGCGATCGAGGTGTTGGGATGGAACAGGCTCGCCTTGTCCATCTCCTCGAGCGTCCAGTTGGCACGCGCCTCGAGCATGAAGACCTCCTCCGCCCGCCAGCGCGCGGGCTCGTCTGCGCTCGCGGCATAGCCCGGCCCGGCCGGTCCCGGCCAGCCGCCCGCGCGCACGGGCGCCATCCGTCGTTCCGGGGCCGCCCGCCCCGCCTTGCGCCCGAGCCGCCGCCGCGGCTATGGTCGCACCGGCCGCCGCAGTAGCTCAGCCGGTAGAGCAGCGCATTCGTAATGCGCGGGTCGGGGGTTCGAGTCCCTCCTGCGGCACCACTCGCAATGGATCGCCGCCGCACGCATCGTCGGCACCGGCCGCCCTGCCGCGCCCGCCCGCCTCACGGCACCTCGACCTCGAACAGGGGCGCGTATTGCTGGGCGCCGAAGACGTCGGTCTCGCCCGGGCTCCCGGAGGGGACGAGGCGGCGGATCGTGAATTTGATCGCCTGCGCCGGCTCGAACACGCAATGGTGCGTGAGCCGCTCGCGCGGGATCCGGTAGAGCGCGCAGATCCGCTCGGGCGCGAGGGCACCCGAATCGCGCACCCGCGCGAAGGCCGAGGGATCGCGGAAGATCACGTCGAAGGTCAGATGGTCCACCCCCGCGTTCTTCGAGCGGATCGTGGAAGCGAGCTCGCGCAGCTTCACCATCAGCGTCCCTCCCCGCCCCTTCCGTCGACCACGAGATGGCGGATGCGGACCAACTCCATGATGTCCTCGACCTCGATCACGTGGTTCAAGGTCCACTCGTAGCCCGGCTCGCCCACGAGGATCTCGTCCGACATGAGGGCCGCGGCACCGGCCGTGCCCTTGGTCCCGGACAGCCGCGCGTAGAACAGGTTGCGGGCGGCGAGTGCCGCGATCTCCTCGGCGATCCGGCCGTCCTCGTGGACCGCCTCGACCACGACACCGAGCTCGTGCGGGGCCGAGGGCGGGTCGGGGTCGAGCTCCCTCATGACCGCGTTGCGGCCGTAAAGGTGGTAGAAGAGCCGCCAGCCTCGCCCCTCCGGGCCGAACCGTTCGGCCACCTTGCCCCGCGCCCAAGCGATCGCCTGGTCGATCCGGGCGATCGTCTGCGGGTCGCGCACGCCCACGATCGCGAGGCGCCGCTCGCCCACGCGCCCCGCCCCCTCGAGCTTGACGGAAAGCCGCGGCGTGGCGTGGAACACCGCCCCCGAGGCGCGCGTGGCTTTGGCGTCCACCTGCTCGTAGCGGCAGCCGCTCATGTCGATCCAGCCGCCCGCCACGTATTCGCGGAACGGGTCGGTCCGCTCGTACATGGCGTGGCTCGCGAGCGAGGCGGGGGTGCAGCGCTGCTCGGGGTGCATCGCCCGGACCACCACGCTCTCGCCCTCGACCGTCCCCAAGATCGTCTCCTTGCCCATGAAGGGCTCGCAGGCGAAGCTCGCGCATTCCATGAGCTTGCCCGTGTAATAGGCGATCGCGGGCGAGAACCCCGCCTCGAGCAGGGGGGCCGCGAAGAGCGCGCAGTCGGACGCCCTCCCGGCGATCACGACTTGGGCCCCCTCGCGCAGCGCCCGGCGGATCGGCTCGGCGTTCATGACCGCGACCACCCGGTCGGTCCGCCGGAGCGTCGCGGCATCGGCGTCCGGCCGGCCGTCGAGCCCGGTGATCCGCGCACCGCGGGCGAGCCGGCCGAGCAGGTCTTCGACCTTTTGCTCCGAGTAGATCGCGGCGAGCTCGAACGGGGCGAGACGGTGTTCGGCCGCGATCTCGCGGACGAGCCGGACGAACTGGTCGACGCCGCGGTCGGTCCCGGTATCCGAGGCCGAGCCCACGATCATCGGCACGCCGAGCCGCCGGGCCTCGAGCAGCATGATCTCGAGATCGTGCCGCTGGTGCGCCTCGAGGCTCACGTGCCGGTCGGCGCCCAGAGGCCTCGGGCCGATGTCGCAGGAGCCGGCATCGGCGACGATGGCATCCGGCCGCAGCCGGCAGCCCTCGAGGAAGCTCGCCTTCTCGAGCGGGGTGAAGGCCAGATGGCCCGTGGGGCAGGCGATCGTGAAGGGCTTCAAGGGGCGGGGCTCCCGGAACAGGTGGGGTGCAGGTCGAAGGTGCGCCAAGCGCCGCTGCAGGGCGGGCCCGCGCAGAACGCGAGCTGCCGCCGGGCGGTGTCGAAGAGCGCGCCCGAGATGGTGGCGGCGAGATCGTCCCCGCCGTGGCGGCAGAAGGCCGGGCCCTCCGCGTCGGCGTGCCGGCCGAGGAGGGCTCCGAGACCGTCCGGCCCCGGCGGGTCGGCGAGCCGGTCGAGGGCGAGGCCGAGGGCGGCCTGCCGGGCGATCGAGTTGCCGTGGGCGGCGGCTCGGCGCGGGCTCGAGAGGTTGGCGGGTGCCGTCTCGGGAAGCCGATGGTGGTTGGTCCGACCGATCCGTCCGCCGCTTCCCCGCTCGATGCCGACCTGCCGGTGGCCGAGCTCGACCGCCGCCAGCGCACCCGCCGCATCGGCGAGCACGAGGCAGCCGCTGCCGGTGTGCGGCGTGGCGCGCACGAGCGCGAGCGCCTCGTCGACCGTGGCGCAGCGCTCGAGCAGGAGCGTCGTGAGGAAGTAGCGGTTGAGGCCCGGGCCGAGGTCGCGGGTCGGGGCGGCCGTGTCGGCGAGGGCGAGTCCGTCCTCGTTGATCCCCGAGGAGAAGCAACCCGGGGCACCGAGCGAGCCCACCACGAGGAAGCTCCGCCCGCGCGCCGGCCGATGCAGCATCACCTGCTGCAAGGCCCGGTGCTCGTCGCGATAGTCGCGGTTCTTGGCGAGCAGCGCCCCCGCGCTCGTGCGGACCGCGAAGGCCGTGCAGCCCTCCGCGGCCACCGCCCCGCCTTCGAGCAGCTCGGCGATCACCGAGGCGTGCAGGAAGGCGAAGAGCCGCGCCGGCTCGATGCCGAAGCCCGTCCCCAGCCCCTCGATCTCGGCCAGGACCTCGGGCTGGAGCCGCTCGGTCGCGGCCCGTTGCGCCTCGAGGAAGGCTTCGATCTCCGGCCGGTCGAGGGCGCCTTCGACCTCCGCCAGCCGCAGCTCGACCGCCGCCCGCACCGCGGGTGCGAGGTCCGGCCGGGCGCGCGCCTGGGCGAGGCCGCGCGCGAAGGCATCGCCCTCGAGCAGGAGCGCTGTGGCGCGCGGAGCCTCGGACGGGCGGATCAGGCGGCCTCCCGGTGCAGGTGGCAGGCGGCGCGGTGGCCGGGTGCCACCTCCGCAAGCTCCGGTTCCCGCACGCGGCAGACCGGCAAAGCGTGCGGGCAGCGCGGGTGGAAGCGGCAGCCCTCGGGCGGGCGGACCGGCGAGGGCGGCTCGCCGCGGAGCCGGCCCGCGCGGCGGGGGGCCCGGGCGCGGG
>JAILZQ010000247.1 GCA_023512415.1 Geminicoccaceae bacterium
GCTCGGCTGCGTGCGCCGGCTCGGGCGGGGGCGCGACCGCTGGCGCGGCGGGGGCCGGAACGGCCCGCGGCTCCGGCGCGGCCGGGGGGGCGAGCAGGGTCGGATCGGCCTCGGCCAGGCTCTTGGGCGGCGTCGGCTCGCGCGGCAGGAGCCGCTCGACCCGCGGCTGCGGCGGTGGGCCGGCGAGCAGACTCGTCACACCGAGCCGCTCGCCCTCGATGTCGACCCCGCCCGGGGTGTCGGGCGGCCGCTTGATCGGCCCCGCGGCGGCGCGGATCAAGGGCGGCTCGCCGCTGCCCGAGAGGCTGTCCTGCCAGGCGAGCCAGACGATCGCCGCGAAGCCCAGGACCACCGTGGCGAGCGCGGTCGGCAGGACGATCCGGCGGAAGAGACCGCGCCGCGGCGGGTCGGCCGCGATCACCGTGGCGTAGCCCTTGCGACCGGCTCCCAGGGTCTCTTGGATGCTCGCCATCCGCGTCCTCCCTGCCGGGCTTCCTCAGTGGAGCTCCTCGACCGGGGTCACGCCGATCAGGCCGAGCCCGGTCGCCAGCACCGTGCGGACCGCCTCGAGCAGGGCCAGGCGGGCGAGCGCGAGCGGGCGGTCCTCGGCCACCAGGAAGCGAAGATCGGGCATTTCCTTGCCGCGCGTCCAGAGCGCATGGAAAAGTGCCGCGAGCTCTTGCAGGTAGAAGGCGATCCGGTGCGGCTCGCTCTGCTCGGCCGCCGCCCGCACGGTCCGCGGCCAGGCCGCGACGGCCCGCACGAGGGCGAGCTCGGCCGGGTCCGCGAGCCGATCGAGCGGCGCCTCGCGTAGCTCGGCGACGGTCCCGGGCAGGTCCTGCTCGGCGGCGTGGCGGAACACCGAGCGGATCCGGGCGTGCGCGTATTGGACGTAGAAGACCGGGTTGTCCTTCGATTGCTCGGTCACCTTGACGAGATCGAAGTCCAAGGGCGCGTCGTTGCGCCGGGTGAGCATCATGAAGCGGAAGACGTCCTTGCCGACCTCCTCGACGACGTCCCGGAGCGTCACGATCCGGCCGGCCCGCTTGCTCATCTTCAAGGGCTTGCCGCCGTCCAAGAGGTTGACGAGCTGGCAGAGCCGGATCTCGAGGCTGGCCTTGCCGTCGGAGAAGGCCTTGACGGCCGCCTGCATGCGCTTGACGTAGCCGCCGTGGTCGGCGCCCCACACGTCGATCATCCGGTCGAAGCCGCGCCGCCATTTGTCGAGATGGTAGGCGATGTCGGCCGCGAAGTAGGTCCAATGACCGGTCGAGCGCTTCAAGGGCCGGTCGGTGTCGTCGCCGAAGGCGGTGGCGCGGAACAGGAGCTGGGGCGCCGGCTCCCAATCCTCGACGGGCTTGCCCTTGGGAGCCGGCAGCGTGCCGGTGTAGAGGAGGCCCTTGCGCTCCATGAAGGCGAGCGCCGCCTCGACCTCGCCCTTCTCGACGAGCTCGCGCTCGGAGCGGAAGACGTCGTGGTGCACGCCGAGGGCCGCGAGATCCTCGCGGATGCGGGCGAGCATCGCGTCCACGACGCGGCGGGCGAAGAGCCCGAGCCACTCGGCTTCGGGCCGGTCGAGCCAGCGCGGGCCTTCGCTTTCGGCCAGCGCCCGGCCGACCGGGACGAGATAGTCACCCGGATAGAGCCCCTCGGGGATCGGGCCGATCGTCTCGCCGAGCGCCTCGCGGTAGCGCAGATGGACCGAGCGGGCGAGGGTTTCGATCTGCGCGCCGGCGTCGTTGACGTAATATTCGCGGGTGACCTTCCAGCCGGTGTAGGCCAGGAGATTGGCGAGCGCGTCGCCGAACACCGTGCCGCGGCCGTGGCCCACGTGCAGCGGGCCCGTGGGATTGGCAGAACAGTACTCGACGTTCACGGGCCGGCCGCGGCCGAGATCGACCTTGCCGTAGTCCGCGCCGAGCTCCAGGACCGCCCGCAGCGACCGTCGCCAGAAGGCCGGGTCGAGGCGGAGATTGACGAAGCCGGGCGGTGCTGCGGTCGCTTCGACCACCTCGCGCGCCCCGGCGAGTGCCGTGGCGAGTCGCTCGGCGAGCTCCATCGGCCGGAGGCCGGCGGGCTTGGCCAGGAGCAGGGCGGCGTTGGTCGCCGCCTCGCCGTGCGCCGGGTCGCGCGGCGGCTCGACGAGCACCGAATCGAGCGGCAGGCCGGCCGGCAGGCGGCCCTCGGCGATCAGGCCCTCGAGGGCCGTGCGGACGAGGTCGGCGATGGCGTCGAAGGCGTTCATCTCGGCTCACGGCCCGTTGCGAAGAGGCGGTCGTGCTCGTCGATCGCGTATCGGTCGGTCATGCCGGCAATATAATCGCGCACGGCGGCAGCCGTCGCCTGCCGATCGACCGCCCGGGCCCGCCAATGGTCGGGCAGGCATTCGGGTGCTTCGAGGAACGCTTCGACGAGCTCGCGGACCAGGCGCTCGGCCTTGCGGCTCATCCGGTTCACCGTGAAGTGGCGGTAGACCCGCTCGCCCAGGAAGGCACGGAGGGCCGCCACCGTCTCGGCCATGGCGGGGGTGAAGCTCACGAGCGGCCGGTCGAGGGCACGCACATCCTCGGGCGAGCCGGGCTCGGCCGCGGCGATCCGCCGGCGAGCCTCGGCCACGAGATCGCTCACCATGGCGTCGATCAGCCGGCGGGTGGTCTCGTGCGCGAGCCGGCTGCGCTCGAGCCCGGGGTGCGCGTCGAGCAGGCCCTGCACGAGGGGGCCGACGCCGGGTAGCGGGAGGAGCTCCTCGGCGGCGAAGAAGCCGGCGCGCAGCCCGTCGTCGAGGTCGTGGGCGCAATAGGCCACGTCGTCGGCGACCGCGGCGATCTGCGCCTCGAGCGGCGGCTGCGTGGAGAGGTCGATCCGCTCGGCGAGCGGGTGGCGGGCGATCGGCTCCGGCAAGGGCATGCGGGCCGGGCCGTTGTGTTTGACCACGCCCTCGAGCGTCTCGAAGGTCAAGTTGAGGCCGTCGAAGGCGGCGTAGCGGCGCTCGAGCGCCGTCACGATGCGGAAGGTCTGGAGATTGTGGTCGAAGCCGCCGTAGGCCGAAAGCGCCTGGTCGAGCGCCCGCTCGCCGGCGTGGCCGAAGGCCGAATGGCCGAGATCGTGGGCGAGCGCGATCGCTTCGGCGAGGTCTTCTTCGACCCGGAGCGCGCGGGCCACGGTGCGGGCGATCTGCGCCACCTCGAGACTGTGGGTGAGGCGGGTGCGGTAATGATCGCCGCGCGAGGGGGCGAGCACCTGGGTCTTGCCCTCGAGCCTCCGGAAGGCCGTCGAGTGGACGATCCGGTCGCGGTCGCGCTGGAAGGCGCTTCTGAGCGGGCTCTCGGGCTCGGGCACGACACGCCCCGTGCTCGCCTCCGGCCGGCAGGCGTAAGAGGCGAGGGTCAGCCGCATCGGGGCCTTCTCCGTGCCGGACCGATGCGCCGTGCCGCGAGCCGGTTTGACAAGCGCGGCGCACTTCTTACATCGTTGGGGCAAGTAGCCGGAGCATAGGGGCTCGCCATGGCGGAGATCAAGGGTCGGCCCGACCCGATCCGGGTCACGCCGGCCGCGGCGCGGCGGATCGGCGAGCTCGTGCGCAAGGACGGTCGGCCGGGGCTCAAGCTGCGCATCGCGGTCGAGGGCGGTGGCTGCTCGGGCTTCCGCTACAAGCTCGCGCTCGACGACAGCGCCTTGCCGGACGACGTCACGGTCCGGGCCGAGGGCGCCGAGGTCATCCTCGTCACCCG
>JAILZQ010000030.1 GCA_023512415.1 Geminicoccaceae bacterium
GCTCCGCTCCCGCGGCGGCACCGCTCGCTTGAGCCGGGCGACCAGCGCGTCGGGAAGGTGCAGCAGCAACTGGGCCATCGGTCACTCCAAGCTACGCTTGGATGATATGGATATCGCTATCCACTGTCGAGCCGACCTCGGCGTCGGCCATCCCCTCCCTCCTCGCCGCGCAATCGCGACGCCGCCTCGAGCAGGGGCTCGAGATGGTGGGCCACCACGTCCCAGACCAAGTCGAGGTCGACCGCGAAGTAGGCGTGGGCGAGCACGTCGCGCAGGCCGGCGATCCGCCGCCACGGAACCGAGGGCTCACGGCTCCGAAGGTCCTCCGGCAGGTGCTTCACCGCCTCACCGATCACCTCGAGGTTGCGCAAGACAGCATCGACCGTGCGCCGGTCGGCCCGGAACTCGGCCGAGGTGAGGCCTCGGGTCCAGCCCGACACGAGGCGCCCGCTCTCGAGGATGTCCTCGAGCCAGAGGTCCACCTCACGCGACACGCCGAAGCTCGCCCGCGATCCGCGCCAAGAGCCGCGGCCGCAACGCGTTGCGGGTGACCAGGTCGACACGCCGGCCGAGCCGGTCCTCCAACAGTTCCTTGAGTGCCATGAAGCCGTCGAAGGTCGCGGGGCGGTCGAGTTCGACCAGGACGTCCACGTCGCTGTCGGCGCGGAGCTCGTCGCGCGCCGCCGAGCCGAACAGGTGCAGGGCGCGCACGCCCAGCCGCTCGAGCTCGCCGCGGATCCCGGCGAGCCGCTCCTCGATCTCGGCGCGGGAGCCGCAAGCTGCGCTCATGCCCGCTACCTCACCCGCAATCGCCGGTGCCGGCGCCCCACGCGCCGTGCGCGAGGGGACACCCCCCGCCCCCTCGCGCCGGCCGGCCGGGCTCCCTATATCGCGCGCCATGTCCGTGCGCACCTCCGCCGCCCTCGCCCCGAAGGCCGCTCGCCCGCGCCGCCGTCGGCCGCCCGCGATCGGCTTCGTCTCTCTGGGCTGCGCGAAAGCGCTCGTCGATTCCGAACGGATCCTCACCCGCCTCAGGGCCGAGGGCTACACGATCGCGCCCTCGTACGAAGGCGCCGATCTCGTCGTGGTCAACACCTGCGGCTTCCTCCTCTCGGCCCGGGAGGAGAGCCTGGAGGCGATCGGCGAAGCCTTGGCCGAGAACGGCAAGGTGATCGTCACGGGCTGCCTCGGGGCCGAGCCCGAGCGCATCCTGGCCGAGCATCCACGGGTTCTCGCGGTCACCGGCCCCCAGCAATACGACGCCGTGCTCGAGGCGATCCACGCGCAACTGCCGCCGCCGCACGCCCCCTTCCTCGAGCTCGTCCCCGCCCACGGGCTCAAGCTCACCCCGCGCCACTACGCTTACCTCAAGATCTCCGAAGGCTGCCGCAACCGCTGCAGCTTCTGCATCATCCCGAAGCTGCGGGGCGATCTCGTCTCGCGGCCCCTGCCCGAGGTCCTGGCCGAGGCCGAATCCCTGGTCGAGGCCGGGGTGAAGGAGATCCTCGTGATCTCGCAGGACAGCTCGGCCTACGGGCTCGACCTGCGCTACGCGCCCGCGCGCTGGCGCGGGCGCGAGCTCGAGAGCCGCTTCCTCGACCTCTGCCGCGAGCTCGGCCGGCTCGGGGTCTGGGTGCGGCTGCACTATGTCTACCCCTACCCGCACGTCGACCAGGTCGTGCCGTTGATGGCCGAGGGGAAGATCCTCCCCTATCTCGACATCCCCTTCCAGCATGCGAGCCCGCGCATCTTGAAGGCGATGCGCCGGCCGGCGGCGGCCGAGCGGACCCTCGAGCGGATCCGGGAGTGGCGGCGGATCTGCCCCGAGCTCGCCATCCGCTCGACCTTCATCGTGGGCTTCCCCGGCGAGAGCGAGGCGGAGTTCGCCGAGCTCCTGACCTTCCTCGAGGAAGCCCGGCTCGACCGGGTCGGCTGCTTCACCTTCGAGCCGGTCGAAGGCGCAGCCGCGAGCGCGCTGCCCGACCAAGTCCCCGAGGAGGTCGCGGAGGAGCGCCGCGCCCGGCTCATGGCGCTGCAGGAAAAAATCTCGGCCGAGCGGCTCGCGGCGAAGGTCGGCCGGCTCGAACCCGTGCTCGTGGACGGCCCGGACGAAGAAGGTCGCACCCTCGCCCGGACCCGCTTCGACGCGCCCGAGGTCGACGGCCGGGTGATCCTCGACGCCACGGTGCCGCCCGGCACCCTCCTCGACGTCCGCATCACGGGCTCGGACGCCCACGACCTCTTCGCCTCGGTCGAGGACGATCGACCTTCTCCTTGACATTTTTCCTTGAACGCCCTAAACCGTCCTCGATCGCTCGCGACCGGAGGTCGGCATGGCCGATCCGTCCCCCTCCCCCGCTCCACGCGGCGGGCCGCGCACCCCCGAAGGCAAGGCGCGCAGCGCCCGCAACGCCTTGCGCCACGGCCTGCGCGCCGCCCGCTTCTGCCTCCTCCCGCACGAAGACCCGGAAGAATTCCGCGCGCTCGTGGCCGAACTGCGCGAGCGCTACCGGCCGGCCGACCCGGTCGAGCGCGAGCTCGTCGATGCGATCGCCGTCGCGATCTGGCGCGAGGCACGCGCCGACCGGCTCGAGGCCGAAGCGCTCGCCGACGTCCCGCCGGTCGACGAGACCCGCACCTGCGGCAGCGACTTCGCGAAGCCCGCGGCCCGGGCCGGGCTCGCCACGATCGTCCGCTACCGCACCGCCGCGCAGATGGAGCACCGCCGCGCGCTCTCGTTGCTCGAGCAGCACCGCCAGCTCGCCGCCGTCCGCCCGGCCGAGGCCGAGGCGGCAGCCGGCGAACCCCTCGAAACCGAGCCGCCCGAGCCCACGGTCGTGAGCCTGCGCTTCGAGGAACGGGAGAAGCGCAACCCGCTCGACACGCCGCTCCTGCGCCGGCTCGGCCGCGACCCCGACCTGGTCCTGCCGGTGCCCGGGGTCGATCCGCGCTTCTGGCCCAAGGCACAGGATCGGGCCGTGACCGGCCCCTTCCCGCCGGGCGGCCCTCAGCCCTACCGTCGGGTCCCGGGGCTGCCCTGGGACCAATGGTGGGACCACCAGCACCTGCTGCGGACCCCGCCATCCGGCGCCGAGCCCGTGGCCCGATCGGGCGAGGGCGGCATCCGCGCCGCCTGAGCTGCCCGGCGCGCGGGCGCCCTCCATCCACGGGCGCGCTTGCCAGCCGGCCTTCGGATCGCCACTCTGCGCGGCCGATCGGCCCCGCGCGACGGGCCGACCGGGCAGGGGGGTCACATGGCCGAGGTCGGGGGTGAGCCGGGCACGGGGACGGTCGCGACCACGACCTACCTGCAACGTTTCACGGTCGCTTACGAATACCCGGTCGTCTTCACCGAGGGCCTGTTCCGGCCCGACAATCCGGTCTTGGCCCACACCCTCGCCCGGCTCGAGCCGGACCGCCGCCACCGCTGCCTGGTCTTCCTCGACGAGGGGCTGCTCGCCGTCCGCCCGGGCCTGGCCCGGGAGATCGAGGCCTATGCCCGGCACCATGCGCGCACGATCGAACTCGTGGCCCCACCGCTGACGGTCCCCGGCGGCGAGAAGATCAAGAACGACCTCTTCCACATCGAGTGGATGATGGGCCTCGTCTACGACCACCGGCTCGACCGCCATTCCTTCATCCTGGCGGTGGGTGGCGGGGCGGTGCTCGACGCCGTGGGCCTCGTGGCCGCGACGAGCCACCGCGGCATCCGGCTCGTGCGGGTGCCGACGACCGTGCTCGCCCAGAACGATTCGGGCGTGGGTGTCAAGAACGCGGTCAACCTCCGGGGCTCGAAGAACTTCGTCGGTACCTTCGCCCCGCCCTTCGCGGTCTTGAACGACCTCGATTTCGTCGAGCTCTTGCCCGCGCGCGACAAGATCGCGGGGATGGCCGAAGCGGTGAAGGTCGCGTTGATCCGTGATGCCGACTTCTTCCGGTGGCTCGAACGGAACGCCTTGGCCTTGGCCGCCTTCGACCGGCCGGCCATGGCCTTCATGATCCGCCGCTGCGCCGAACTCCACATGCATCAGATCGCCCGGGGCGGCGATCCGTTCGAGACCGGCTCGGCGCGGCCCTTGGATTTCGGCCATTGGGCCGCGCACAAGCTCGAGTCCCTGACCCGCCACCATCTCCGCCACGGCGAGGCGGTGGCGATCGGCATCGCCCTCGACACCCGCTACTCCGTCCTGGCCGGGCTGCTCGAGCCCGGGGCCGAGGAGCGGGTCTGCGCGCTCCTGGAGCTCTTGGGCTTCCGGCTCTGGAACGCGGCGCTCGAGGCGCGCACCGCCGAGGGCGGGCTCGCCCTGCTGGCCGGCCTGCAGGAGTTCCGCGAGCATCTGGGCGGCGAGCTCACCGTCACCCTGCTCGAGGCGATCGGCCGGGGTGTCGAGGTCCACGCGATCGACGAGGCGCTGGTCGTCCGCTCGATCGGCTGGCTCGCCGAGCGCGCCCGGCCCTGAGGAAGGCTCCGTGCAGGTTCCCACCCCCGCGGGCCCGGTCCACCTGACCTACTGCACGAACATCCACCGGGGCGAGAGCTGGGCCGAGACCCGCTCCGCCCTCGAGGCACATCTGCCGGTGATCAAGGGCCGCGTCTGCCCCGGGGCACCCATGGGTGTGGGCCTCCGGCTCTCGGCGATCGCGGCCGAGGAGCTCGCCGCGGCCGAGGCGCTCGAGGCGTTCCGCGCCTGGCTCTCCGACAACGGGCTCTACGTCTTCACGATCAACGGCTTCCCCTACGGCCCCTTCCACGGGACCCGGGTCAAGGAACAGGTCTACCAGCCCGAC
Source organism: Geminicoccaceae bacterium (assembly GCA_023512415.1). GTDB lineage: Bacteria > Pseudomonadota > Alphaproteobacteria > Geminicoccales > Geminicoccaceae > JANXAZ01. Next base: position 4,789 of record JAILZQ010000030.1, read on the forward strand.
TGGACGCGGCCCGAGCGGGTCGCCTACACGCGCAGGCTCGCCGAGCTCCTGGCCGCCCTCCTGCCCGAAGAGCCGGGCCTCCTGGGCTCGATCAGCACCGTGCCCGGCACCTTCCGGCCGCTCGCCGTCGATCCCCGGGTGATCCCGCGGATCGTGGCGAACCTGCAGCGGGCGGTGGCCGATCTGGTCGCGGTCGAGCGGCGGACCGGCCGGCGGATCGCTCTGGCCCTGGAGCCCGAGCCGCACTGCCTGCTCGAGACCACCGAGGAGGCCGTCTCCTTCCTCGAGCGGCGGCTCTTCTCGGACGAGGCCCTCGGGGTCTTCGCGGCCATGGCCGACCTGCCCTCGGCCGAGGCCGAGCCGGTGCTCCGTCGCCATCTCGGCCTCTGCCTCGATGCCTGCCACGCCGCGGTCGCGTTCGAGGACGTCGAGGCGAGCGTCCGCCGGCTGCGTTCGGCCGGGGTCGCCGTGGCCAAGCTGCAGCTCTCGGCCGCCCTCGAGGTGCCGGCGGTCGGCCCGGACACGGCGGCACGGCTCTGCCGCTTCGAGGACGGCGTCTACCTCCACCAGGTGGTCGAGCGGGCGGCCGACGGCACCCTGCGCCACTTCCTCGACCTCGATCGGGCCATGGCCGAGCTCGGCAGCGCCCGGGGCCGGACCTGGCGGGTCCACTGCCACGTCCCGATCTTCGTCGAGCGGCTCGACGGCCTCGCCTCCACCCGGCCGAGCCTCGAGCGGCTCTTGGCCTTGCAGCGCACGGAGCCGATCGCCCGGCATCTCGAGGTCGAGACCTACACCTTCGACGTGCTCCCCGAGGAGCTGCGCGCGAGCGGGGTCGACGAGGCGGTCGCGCGCGAGCTCTTGTGGGCCCGCGAGCGGCTCCTCTGATGGCCGCGGCCGCCCCCGACGTCCTCCCGGTCTGGCTGCGGCTCGGCCGCGTCTCCAACCTGCCCACGGTGTGGAGCAACGCCTTGGCCGGTGCTGCGGTGGCCGGTGGCGAGCCCTGGTCCGCCGTCACCTTCCTCGTGGCCCTCGCCCTCTCCTTCCTCTACGTGGGCGGGATGTACCTCAACGACGCCTTCGACCAGGCGATCGACGCCCGCGAGCGGCCCCAAAGGCCGATCCCGTCGGGCGAGGTCGCCCCGGAGACGGTCTTCGCCCTCGGCTTCGCTCTCCTTCTCTTGGGCCTCTTGGCCCTCGCCGCGGCCTTGGCCCTGCCCCCCACCGATTCCGGCCTCGGCGCCATGGTCGTGGGCATCGGGCTCGCCGGGGCGATCGTCTTCTACGACTGGAACCACAAGGGCAACCCGCTCTCGCCCTTGCTCATGGGCCTCTGCCGGGTGCTCGCCTACCTGACGGCCGGGCTCGCCGCGACCGCGAGCCCCGAACCGGCCCTCGGGGTCTTGGCCCTCGCGGGCCTCGGCTGGCTCGTGGGCCTCACGCAGGCCGCCAAGCAGGAAGCCTTCGACCGGCTGGAGCGGGTCTGGCCCTTGGCCTTCCTCGCGGCTCCGCTCCTCTACGGCCTCGCCCGGCTCGATGCCGGCCCGCTCGCCTGGTTCCTCCTCCTCGCCCTCGCGGCCTGGCTCGCCTTCGCCCTGTTCCTGTTGAACCGCCGGGCCGAAGGCGACGTCCCGCGGGCGGTGGTGAGCCTGATCGCCGGCATCGCGCTCGTGGACGCGCTGTTCCTGGCGACCGTGGGCGCGGCCCAGGCGGCGCTCGCGGCGGTCGGTTGCTTCGCGCTCACGCTCCTCCTCCAGCGTTGGGTCGCCGGCACATGAACACCCCGACCGTAAAGCATCGCCGATCGGCCCTGCTCCGCGGCGCTCGCAATGGACAGTTCGTCGCAGCTCCGCTAAGTCCGGCTGGCCTACGACCGACCGGGGGAGCCGGCGGGGCAGCAGTTCATCCAGGGAGGACAGGACGACGATGCGTGCAACCCTGACGGGACTCACCATGGCCGCCGCCATCGGCCTGGCGGTCGGCTTGGCCGGACCGGCTCGAGCCGAGGTCAAGATCAAGCTCGAGCCCTACGTCACCGGCGTCAACGCGCCGCTCGACATGGTGCCGATCCCGGACGGCAGCGGCCGCAAGGCGCTGATCGAGCAGACCGGCAAGGTCCGGATCATCGACAAACAGGGCCGGTTGCGTCCCGAGCCGTTCCTCAACATCGAATCGAAGCTCGTGCATCTCGAGCCCTATTTCGACGAGCAGGGCCTCCTCGGCATCGCCTTCCACCCGAACTATCGCCAGAACGGCAAGTTCTACGTGGCCTACAGCGCCCCGCTCTCCTCGGGCGCGCCGCTCGATCGCAAGCTCTGGTGGGCGCACACCAACGTCGTGGCCGAGTACACCGTCTCGAAGGACGACCCGAACAAGGCCGATCCCACCACCGAGAAGATCATCTCGGCGATCGACTGGCCGCAGTTCAACCACAACGGCCACTGGATGGCGTTCGGCCCGGACGGCAAGCTCTACGTCTCCACCGGTGACGGTGGCTACGCCAACGACTGGGGCATCGGCCACAACGTGCTGATCGGCAACGGCCAGGATCTGTCGACGCCCCTCGGCAAGATGCTCCGGTTCGACGTCGATTCGCCGCAGACCAACTACATCCCGGCGGACAACCCGTTCGTCGGCCGCGCCGACGCCCATCCGGCGATCTGGGCCTTGGGCTTGCGCAACCCCTGGCGCTGCTCGTTCGACATGGGCGGCGACCGCGCGCTCTATTGCGGCGACGTCCAGCAGAACAGCTTCGAGGAGGTGAGCGTCATCACCAAGGCTGCCAACCTCGGCTGGCGGCGGATGGAAGCGGACCGCTGCTTCGACTTCCTGGCGCCGAACAAGCACCCGGCCAACTGCGACAAGACCGGGCTCACCATGCCGATCCTGGTCTACAACAACTGCACCGCGATCCCGCAGAACTGCATGGGCATCTCGGTGACCGGCGGCTACGTCTACCGTGGCTCGCACAAGGCCTGGGACGGCAAGTACATCTTCGGCGACTGGTCGAAGTCGTTCGACACCATGGACGGCCAGATCTTCTTCGCGACCAAGGGCGCGGACGGCAAGTGGTCGATGGAGAAGGCGACCGTCACCAACATGGAAAAGGTGCCCTACATCCTGGCCTTCGCCCAGGACGAGCAGGGTGAGGTCTACGCCTTGACCTCGATCACCACGGGTCCGGTCGGTAGCCTCGACACGGTCTACAAGATCGTTCCCGCCAACTGATCGCGAGCGCGGGCCGTCCCGGGGCGGCCCGCCCCTTTCTCGAAGCGGCCGGTCCCCCGGGGCCGGCCGCCTCTTTGTGGAGGTCCTGCTTGGCCGCTCGTTCTCACGCTGTGCTCGCGCTGCTCCTGTTCCTCGGCGCGACGGTGCTGTCCGCACCGCCGGGTTCCGCCCAGCAGGCCGCGGGCGACAACTCCAAGTTCTTCGACGACCCGCCCCCGCCCCTTCCCAAGGAGCTGTTGGCGGACGCCAAGCTGATCGCCCGCGGCGACGAGATCTGGAAAGAGCAGTGCACTCACTGCCACGGCTCGAAAGCCTATCCGGGCAAGGCGCCGAAGCTCACCCCCCGCCGTTACACCCCGCAGTTCGTCTGGGACCGGGTGCACAACGGCTTCCGGGGGATGCCGCCCTGGAAGGAAGTCTATTCCGAGGAGGACATCATCGCGATCGTCGCCTACGTGCTGAGCGACGATTTCTGGCCTTGACCCCTTCAGTCCGCCGCCGGGTCGGCGATCCAACCGCGGCGCGACATCACGAGCCCCTGCGGATGCGGCGGCATGGGCTCGGCGCGGGCGAGCACCGCGGCCACGAGCCCGGCGGCATCGAGGCCCGGCTCGCGGGCGAGCAGCCGGGCGGCGAGGGCGGCGACGCGGGGAGCCGCGAAGCTCGTGCCGAAGCCCGCCCCGCGGCGACCCTCGGCATCGGTGATCCACACCCCCTCGCCCGGCGCGAACAGATCGACCGTCCGCGCCCCCCAGTTCGAATCGGGGGCGATCCGGCCGTCGCCGGTGCAGGAGCCGACGGTGAGCTGGTTGGGCAGCCCGAAGGCCGCGGGATAGACCGGGTTCCGGTCGATGTCGCGGGCATCGTTGCCGGCCGAGACGACGAACAAGAGGTCGGGGTTGGCGGCCGCCACCTCGCGGAACTCGGCCCAGTCCTCCACGCTGCCGTTGCCGAGCGGCACGAGCACGATCTTGGCCCCGTGCGTCCTGGCGTGGGCGACGATGCGGGCGAGGCCCCGGGCGCGCTCGAGGTCGAAGCGATAGGGCAGGATCCGGGCCGCCGGGGCCTCGCGGGCGAGGATCGAGGCGACCGCCGTACCGTGCCGGCGGGGGAAGAAGGCGTTGCGACTCTGGTCGAGATCGAACGGCCGATCGTCGCCGTCGACCAGGTCGAGCCCCACGAGGCGCCCGTCGGGCCCGTAGCCCAGGTGTGCCGCGATCCCGGGCAACAGGTAGTTGACCCCGGAATCGATCAACGCCACGGCGACCCCCGCACGCGGCTCGCCCCGCGGCGGTGGCGGGTTGATCGCGATCCGTGCGCCGATCGGCCGCAGCTCGGGGTCGAGGTCCTCGTAGAACCGGTCGAGGCCCTCCTCGACGATCCGCCGGCCGCCCAAGAGCCGACAGGCGGCGTCGGTGTGGGCGATCGCGACACCGCGGCCGTCGCCCGTGAAATGCTCGACGATCACTCCGCGCACGCGACCGGCGTGGACCATGCGGCGGACTTGCAGCCGATCGCCGCCGGCCCGCTCGAAGAGAAGGAGATCGTTGCGCTGCTGGTCGTTGGCGGCGCTCAAAAGGCGCAGCCCGGGAAGCTCGGGAAGGAGGAGCGGCGGGGCCGCGCAGATCGCCCGGGCCGACCCGGCCAACAAGTCGGGCTCGAAGCCGGCAGCCGGCGGTGCGGCCGAAACCGCGGCGAACGAGAGGAACGCGAGGAACGATCGAGCTCGCACGGTAGGGCTCCAGGATGGACCCTGCGGAGCCTAGCGCCGAGGCATGCGGCTCGGCGAGGTCCGTTCGGGCTGGACGGCGCGGAGGGGCGGCCGATAATGGCGGCAGGGGAGGACGTCGGATGAGCCCGAGCGAGCGCGCCTGCGCGCTCTTGACCCGCTGGGTGGTCGAGCGGATGCCGGCCGAGGCGGCCGCATGGTTCCACACCCAGCTCGCCGCCGTGGCGAGCGCGATCGAGGAGAAGCCGCTCTATTTGGCGCTCGGCTGGGCGCCGCGCCGGCTCGGCAAGGCCGATCTCCGCCTCTCGCCGGCCGAGCTCGCCGAGGCGGCGGCGCTGCGACCGGGCTTCGACCCGATCGACTGGAGCGTCGACCAGGCGGCCCGGGTGGCCCTCGTGCTCGCGAGCTTCGACGGCGACCCGCAGCGCTTCAAGGAGCGGCTCGAGACCCTCTTCCGCACCGCCGACATCGGCGAGACGATCGCCTTCTACCGCGGCCTCCCGCTCTACCCGGCCGCGGAGCTCCTGGTCGCCCGCGCCCGCGAGGGGGCCCGGTCGGCGATGCGGCCCGTCTTCGAGGCGGTCGCCCACCGCAACCCCTACCCCAAGGAGCGGTTCGACGAGCACGCCTGGAACCACCTCGTGTTGAAGGCGCTCTTCATCGGCACGACCCTCGACCCGATCCAGGGCCTCGACGAGCGGGCCAATCCGCGCCTCGCCCGGATGCTCTGCGACTATGCCCACGAGCGCTGGGCGGCCGGCCGGCCGGTGAGCCCGGAGCTCTGGCGCTGCGTCGGGCCGCACGCCGACGACGCCGCCCTCGAGGATCTGGCCCGCGTGCTCGAGACCGGCTCGGGCGAGGAGCGCAAGGCCGCGGCCCTGGCGCTCGCGAGCTGCCCGCGGCCGGAGGCTCGGGCCCTGTTGGCCCGCTACCCCGAGCTCGAAGGACCGATCGCGCGCGGCGAGATCCGCTGGGCCGCCTTCGCCCAGGGCTGAGCCGCGCCGGGAGACGCCCATGTACCTCGACTCGCACACCCACATGATCTCGCGGACCACCGACGATTACGAGCGGATGGCCGCGGCCGGGGTGGTGGCCTGCATCGAGCCCGCCTTCTGGCTCGGCCAGCCGCGCACCCATGTCGGGACCTACATCGACTATCTCTCGATGATCTGCGGATTCGAGCGGTTCCGCGCGGGCCAGTTCGGGCTGCGCCATTACTGCACGGTCGGCCTCAACCCCAAGGAAGCCAACAACGAGGAGCTGGCCGAGGCGGTGATGGAGATCCTGCCGCGCTACGCCTTGAAGGAGGGTGTCGTGGCGATCGGCGAGATCGGCTACGACGAGCAGACCGAGCTCGAGGACCGCTATTTCCGCCGCCAGCTCGAGCTCGCCAAAGAACTCGGCCTGCCGGTCATGATCCACACCCCGCACCGGGACAAGAAGAAGGGCACACTGCGCTCGATGGACGTGGTCCGCGAGCACGGGCTCGACCCCTCCTGGGTCGTGATCGACCACAACAACGAGGAGACCGTCCAGGCGGTCCTGGACCGCGGCTTCTGGGCGGCGTTTTCGATCTATCCTTTCACCAAGATGGGCAACGAGCGGATGGTCGAGATCGTCCGCCGCTTCGGGGCCGAGCGGATCTTCTGCGATTCGGCCTGCGATTGGGGAATCTCCGATCCGCTCGCGGTGCCGAAGACCGCCGAGCTCATGCGCCGGGCCGGCATCCCCGAGGAGCAGATCCGCAAAGTGACCTACGCGAACCCGCTCGAGGCCTACGGCAAGTCCGGCCAAATCAAGGAAGAGGACTGGCTGAACCCACCGCCGGTCGACCAGCGCCTGCTCTACATGGGCAACTCGATCCTGCGCGGCGGTCAGGAGCCGCGGATCGAGGCCAAGACGACCGGGCTCGGCGAGGATCTGCGGATCGCCTGAACGCGCCCGCCTGTGCGTCAGGCGGCCGGGCGGAGCTCGAGCGCCGGCCGGTGCTCGCGGAGATAGAGGCGGAACCAGTAGCTGTAGCGCTCGGGCCGGGCGCGCACGTCCGCCTCGAGCTCCTCGGGTGTGACCCAGGCGAAGCCCTCGGCCTCGGCCGGATCGGGCTGCACCGGGCCTTCGTAGACCGCACCGAAGACGTGGACGAGCTCGTGTTCGACCAGGCCGTTGTCGAGCTCGGCCCGGTAGATCGTGGTCAAAAGTGGCTCGAGCTCGGCCTCGATCCCCATCTCCTCGACCAGCCGGCGGCGGGCGGCATCGCGGGCCGGCTCGCCCGGCCGCGGATGGCTGCAGCAGGTGTTGGTCCAGAGCCCGCCCGAATGGTACTTCGAGCGGTGCCGCTTCTGCAGGAGGAAGCGGCCGGCGCGGTCGCGGACCACGACCGAGACGGCGCGGTGGAGCCGGCCCTCGCGATGGGCGAGGAGCTTGGGGGCGGTCCCGATCGGGCGATCCTGCGGGTCGACCAGGACGACCCGCTCCTCTTCCGGCGCGCTCTGGGTCATGGCCATGTCCTCCCTCGCAGGCAAGGTCGCACCCGCGCGGGTCTTCGACAAGCCCCGGCGACGCACGGCCCTGTCAAGGTGCGAAGACATGGGCGAGGACCAGCTCCTTGAACGCGGTGGCGGCGACCGGCCCCTCCGGCAGGAGGTGCGGTGCGGAGCTCGCGACGAGCGGCCCGTCCTCCTCCCGCTCGGTGAGGAGCCCGTGCGAGCCTTTGACGAGCTCCACACCGCGGATCGGGATCACGTCGAGGAGCGTGCGGAAGCCGAGCCGGCGCAAGAGGAGCTTGGCCGCGATCTTCGCCTTCACGAAGGGCTGTCGCGGATCGAGGAAGAGCTCCAGCGGGTCGTAGCCGGGCTTCCTGTGGATGTCGACCGTCGGCGCATAGTCGGGCGCTCGTGAATCGTCGAGCCACCAATAATAGGTGAACCAGCGATCCGGCTCGGCCAGCGCCACGAGCTCGCCCGAGCGCGGATGGTCGAGACCGAATTCCCTCTTGCCGTCCTCGTCGAGGACGCGGGCGATGCCCGGTGTGCGCTCGAGCAGGGCCTTCACGGTCGCGGGATCGGTGCCGTGCTGGAGGTAGACGTGGGCGATTTGGTGGTCGGCGAGGGCGAAGGCCTTCGAGGCACCGGCATCGAGCTGCTCGCGGCCGAGCTCCACGCGGACGCGGATCAGGCCCGCCTCGCGCAGCACGCGGTTGACGTGGACCGCACCCGAGACGGGGACGATGCCGTATTCCGAGACCAGGAGGACCCGCAGCCCCCGGCCCCGGGCGAAGCGGATCAGCTCACCCGCGACCGCGTCGATCGCACGGAGCTCGGCTGCGACCCGCGGGTCTTCGGGATGCGGACCCCATTTCTGCAGCCCGTAGTCGAGATGCGGCAGGTAGCAGAGCGTCAAGGTGGGCCGACGGGTCTCGAGGACGTGGGCGGTGGCCCGGGCGATCCAGCGCGAGGAGGCGATGTCGGCCCCGGGGCCCCAGAACCGGAAGAGCGGGAACGGCCCCGAGAGCCGGTCCAGCTCGTCGTGGAGCTCGGGCGGTTCGGTGTAGTGGTCGGGGATCTTGCGGCCGTCGGCCGGGTACATCGGGCGCGGCGTCGCGGACACGTCCACGCTCGAATACATGTTGTACCACCAGAACATGTTGGCGGCGGTGAAGGCCGGATCGCGCTTCTTGCCGGCCTCCCAGAGCTTCTCGCCGCCGACGAGCCGGTTCGATTGCCGCCAGAGCCACACCTCGGCGAGGTCGCGGAAGTACCAGCCGTTGGCCACGGCGCCGTGGTCGCGCGGCAGGAGGCCGGTCAGGAGCGTCGACTGCACGGTGCAGGTGACGGCCGGGACGACCGTGCGCAAGGGCCGCACCGCGCCGTCCTTCACGAAGGCCGAAAGCTCGGGCGTGTGCGGGCCGAGCAGCCGCGGGGTGAGGCCGACGATCAGGAGGACGAGGGTCGGCGTCACGCATCCCTCCCCGGGCGGGGAAGCTCGAGGTCGCAGAGCCGGGCGCCGCGCCGCGGATCGGCCGCGGCCGTCAAGACCAGGCGACAGGGATCGTAGCCCGCGGCCTCGAGCGTCGCCCGCAGCCGACCCAGCACCGCGTCGGCGAGGCGCGGCTCGCGGGCCAGGATCCAGGCATAGTCACGGCTCGGATGGGCGACCAGCGACCAGCGATAGTCGGGGTCGAGGGCGATCACGACGTAATCGCCCGACACGGCCCAGAGCCAGAAGCCCAGGGGCTCGAGGAAGGTGACCTCGAGGGCGGCGCGGTCGGGCGGCCCCGTGAAGCGAGCCCGGCCGATCGCCACCTTCTCCTCGCCCGCATCGGTCCGGCAGGCGTTGCGCACGGCGATCCAGCGGGGATCCTCGGGCGCCGGGGCGTAGGTCGCGGTCGTGTCGGTGGCACAGGCGCGCTGGAACCAGGAAGGGATCGTCGCGATCTCGTGCCAGGTGCCGAGATAGCGCTCGACCTCGAAGCCCGCGACCGGCTCGAGCGGCGGCCCGGCGGGTCGGGTGCAGGCGGTGACGAGCGCGAGGAGCGCCGAGGCGAAGAGGCGAGCGGCCACGATCAAAAACTCCGGCATTCGGCGAGCGGGATCGGCTCGCCCTCGCCCCAGGCGGCGACCCGCTCGCTCGCTGCGGCGAGCGGGATCCGTGCTCCCGCGCGGGCGAAGAGCGGGAAGCGGTGGAGCGGCAGGGCGAGCTCGAGCCGGCTCGGGCCCTCGTAGCGGATGCCGGTGAACCAATCGACCCAGCCGCCTTCGGGCAGCCAGACGGTGACCCGGCCGCCCGGGCGGACGATCGGGGCCACGAGGAGATCCGGGCCGAACAGATATTGCAGCTCGAAGGCCCAGCTCTCCGGCTCCTGCGGGAAGGCGAGCGGCATCGGCCGGCAGAGCGGCAGGCCCGTGGCGGCGGCTTCGGCGAGCGCGCGCTCGATGTAGGGGACGAGGCTCACCCGGAGCTCGAGGGCGGCGCGCACGCAGGCGAGGGCCACGTCGCCGAAGGCCCAAGGCTCGCGCGGGCCGATCCCGTGGAAGCGCATGTGGGAAGCGAACACGGCCGCCTGGGTCCAGCGGACGAACAGCTCGGCGTCGGGCTGGGCGCCGTAGAAGCCGCCGATGTCGGTGGCGTAGAACGGGTTGCCGGAGAGCGACCAGGACAGCAGGCCGCGGATCGAGGCGGCGAGCCCGCCCCAATCGGCCTGGGGATCGCCGCCCCAGAAGCCCGGCACGGTCTGGCTGCCGATCCAGCCCGAGCGGGCGAGCACGAAGCCCACGCCGAAGCGGCGGCGCGCGGCCTCGTGCACGCAGCGATTGTAGAGGAGCGGGTAGACATTGTGCAGCGCCGGGCCGCGCGTGCCGTCGTGGGCGCGACAGTGCGGATCGTCCGGCACCTGCTCGCCGAAGTCGGACTTGATGACGTCGACGCCGACATCGAAGAGCGTCGCGTGACGGTCGCGCCACCAGGCGAACGCACCCGGATGGGTGAAATCGACGATCGCCGAGGGCGGCAAGGGCGTGAGGACCGGGCCGAAGGGCGCCGGGTCCCATTCGTACCGCCAGGGCTCGCCGGTCCGCTCGTCCCGGAGGAGGAAGCCCGCGCGGGAAAGCTCGGGATAGTGCGGGCCCTCGAGGGCGACGAGCGGGTATTCCCAGCAGCAGAGCTTGAAGCCGAGCTCGTGGACGCGGCGGGTCGTGCCGGCGGGATCCGGGTAGCGGGCCGGGTCGAAGCCGAAATGGAAGCGGGTCGCGGTGTCCTGCCAGGCGCGCCCGTCGAGGGTGATCACGTCCATGGGCAGGTGCAGCGCGCGGCAGCGGCGGGCGGCCTCGAGGAGCTCGCCTTCGTCGCGGTAATAGGCCCGGGAGAGCCAGGGGCCGAGGGTCCAGCGCGGCACCCGGCCGGGCCGGCCGGTGAGGCGGGTGAGCACGTCCAAGACACCGGTGGCGTCCTCGGCCGCGAAGAGGAAGAGGTCGAGCGCCGGCTCCTCGACCAGGAGCGCATAAGAGCGGTGCGAGAGCGGGGCGAAGCCCGGCCCGTGGACCACCCGCGCGGTGGTGTGGACGAGCAGGCCCCAGCCGCGGGGCGAGAGGGCGAAGGGGACGTTCTTGTAGGAGGCTTCGGCGTTCACGCCGAGCGCGTCCTCGTTCCAGGAGACGAGGAGCTGGCCGCGATGGTCGAGTCGGGTCCATTTCTCGCCGTGGCCGTAGACCGGCTCGCCCTCGGCGAGGTCGAAGGCGGCGAAGAGGCCGCGGGCGTGGCGGGCGAAGCGCGGCAGCCGGAAGCGGCGGCGGAAATGGGCGTCGCGCGGCCGGCCCAAGAGCGTCCGGCCGGCGCGGCTCACGGCGATCGCCGCCTGGTTCGGCTCGATCGTCACCCGCAAGGGACCGCAGGCCAGGGTGACCACCGCACCGAGGCGGCTCGCCGCGACCGCCGGCCGTTCGGGCGGGAGATGCACGAGACCGTAGTCCGGCCCGCTGCGCACCCCGAGCCGCAGCCGGACGAGGTCGGGCGCCAGGACCTCGAGGTGGAACGGCCCGGCCGGCGTGCCGGCGACCGCCGCCCCCGGTTGGTCGACCGTGAGGTCGCCGAGCGCGAGCTCCTCGAGGGCGCCGAGATCGCCGATCATGCCCGTCCCCGACCGGTCGGCCGGCGGCCGGCCGCCGCGGCCGATCGGGGGAGCGGGGCTCCGCCCGATCGACCCGGTTCGGTGGTCAGTTGAGCGGCCGGACGGCGGGCTAGGCGGCCGGCGGCGCGGGCACCGCCGGGGCCACGGCCGGCACGAGCTCCGTCTCGGCCGGCAGCGGCTCGGGCATCCGCACGAGGGCGAGGCGGAGCACCTCGTCGATCGTCGCGACCGGGACGATCTTCAAGGCCTTCTTCACGTTGTCCGGGATCTCCGCGAGATCCTTCTCGTTCTCCTTCGGGATGATCACCGTCTCGAGGCCGCCGCGGAGTGCTGCCAGGAGCTTCTCCTTGAGGCCGCCGATCGGCAGGACCCGACCGCGCAGCGTGATCTCGCCGGTCATCGCGACCGAGGCCTTGACCGGGATCCGGGTGAGCACCGAGACGATCGAGGTGACCATCGCCACACCGGCCGAGGGCCCGTCCTTCGGGGTCGCCCCCTCCGGCACGTGGATGTGGATGTCGGTCTTGTCGAAGGTCTCGGCCGGGAGCCCGAGCTCACGGGCGCGCGAGCGCACCCAGGAGCGGGCCGCCTGGACCGACTCCTGCATGACCTCGCCGAGCTTGCCGGTCACGGTCATCTTGCCCTTGCCGGGCACGGTGACCGCCTCGACCTGCAACAGCTCGCCGCCGACCTCGGTCCAGGCGAGCCCGGTCGTCACCCCGATCTGGTCCTCGAGCTCCGCCTCGCCGAAGCGGTAGCGGCGGACACCGGCGTATTTCTCGAGGTTCTTGCGGGTGATCTTCACCGCCTTCTTGCCCTCGACCAGGATCTCCCGGAGCGACTTCCTGGCGAGGTTGGCGATCTCCCGCTCGAGGTTCCGCACACCGGCCTCGCGCGTGTAGTAGCGGATCAGGTCGACGAGGGCCTCGTCGCTGATCGACCACTCCTCCTCCTTGAGCCCGTGCTGCTTGCGCTGCTTGGGGATCAGGTGGCGCTTGGCGATCTCGACCTTCTCGTCCTCGGTGTAGCCGGGGATGCGGATGATCTCGAGCCGGTCCAACAGCGGCTGCGCCATCCGCAGCGTGTTGGCGGTGCAGACGAACATCACGTCCGAGAGGTCGTAATCGACCTCGAGATAGTGGTCGTTGAAGTTCGCGTTCTGCTCCGGATCGAGCACCTCGAGCAACGCCGAGGACGGGTCACCGCGGAAGTCGGCGCCGAGCTTGTCGATCTCGTCGAGCATGAAGAGCGGGTTCGAGCTCTTGGCCTTCTTCATGCTCTGGATGATCTTGCCCGGCATCGAGCCGATGTAGGTCCGCCGATGGCCGCGGATCTCGGCCTCGTCGCGCACCCCGCCCAGGCTCACCCGGACGAAGTTGCGGCCGGTCGCCTTGGCGAGCGACTTGCCGAGCGAGGTCTTGCCGACACCCGGCGGGCCGACCAGGCAGAGGATCGGCCCCTTCATCTTGCCGACCCGCTGCTGGACCGCGAGATACTCGATGATCCGCTCCTTGACCTTCTCCAGCCCGTAATGGTCGGCATCCAGGATGGCCTGGGCCTTCTTGAGGTCGGTCGAGACCTTGGTCCGCTTCTTCCACGGGATCGACAAGAGCCAGTCGAGATAGTTGCGGACGACCGTGGCTTCGGCCGACATCGGGCTCATCGAGCGGAGCTTCTTGAGCTCGGCCTGGGCCTTCTCGCGCGCCTCTTTGGAGAGCTTCGTCTTCTTGATGCGCTCCTCGAGCTCGCCGAGCTCGTCCTTGCCATCCTCGAGCTCGCCCAGCTCCTTCTGGATGGCCTTCATCTGCTCGTTGAGATAATATTCGCGCTGGGTCTTCTCCATCTGGCTCTTGACCCGCGCGCGGATCCGCTTCTCGACCTGGAGAACCGAGATCTCGCCTTCCATGAAGCCGTAGAGCCGCTCGAACCGCTCGGCGAGCGAGGTCGTCTCGAGCAGCTCCTGCTTGTCGGGGATCTTGAGGCTCAGATGCGCGGCGATCGTGTCGGCGAGCTTGCTCGGATCGTCGATCTGCTGCAGGCTCACCAGGACCTCGGGCGGGACCTTCTTGTTGAGCTTGATGTACTGTTCGAACTGGCCGGTCACCGCGCGGACCAGCGCCTCGATCTCGCGCGGGTCGCTCGGTCGGTCGGACAAGAGCTCGGCGCGGACCTGGAAGAAGCGCGGATTGTCGATGAAGCTCGTGATCCGGGCGCGCGCCTGGCCCTCGACCAGCACCTTCACCGTGCCGTCGGGCAGCTTCAGCAACTGCAGGACGCTCGAGACCGTGCCCACCCGATAGATGTCGTCGCGGCCGGGGTCGTCCTGCGCGGCGTTCTTCTGGGCGACGAGCAGGATCTGCTTGTCGTCCTTCATCACCTCCTCGAGGGCGTGGATCGACTTCTCGCGGCCGACGAAGAGCGGCACGATCATGTGCGGGAAGACGACGATGTCCCTGAGCGGAAGGACGGGGTAGATCGCGCTCGCGGGCTGTTCGCTCATGCTACCTCTCTGAGGCCGCGGCGAACCGCGGCCCGACTGGATACGGCCAGAAGGTGGCAAGCGACGGGGCCGCTTTCAAGGAAGCGCCGCAGAAGGCCACCGCGCTCAGCCGGCACCCCGGAACAGCACGCCGAGGTAGAGCGCGTAGCCGGCGAGCAACGCCGCACCCTCGCGCCGGCCGATCCGCCACCCGGTGAGGGCGAAGAGGATCAAGGCGGCGGTAGCGGCGAGCATCACCGGCAGATCGAAGGTCACGAGGGTGGGCGGCACCGGCAACGGGCTCACGAGCGCGGTCACGCCCAGGATGCCCAAAACGTTGTAGATGTTGGAGCCCACCACGTTGCCGTAGGCGAGCTCGGTCTGACCGCGCCAGGCGGCCACGAGCGCGGTCGCGAGCTCGGGCAAGGAGGTGCCGACCGCCACGAGCGTGAGGCCGATCACGAGCTCGCTCACGCCGAAGCCGCGGGCGAGGGTCACCGCGCCGTCGATCAACAGCCCGGCACCGACCACGGTGGCGACGATCCCGCCCAGCGCGAGCAGGATGGCCAGGCGGAAGTCGAGGGGCCGCCTGCCGTCCTTGAGCTCGCCCTCGGCGGCGAGGATCGCCCCCCACTCGTCGGGGTGGGCGGTCTCCGCCCGGTAGGTCTGGACCGTGTAGAACACGAGGAGGGCCACGAGGACGAGCCCGGCGAGCCGCCCCACCACGCCCGTGGCCGCGAGGGCCAGGGCCACGAGCGCGGAGACCGAGAGGGCGATCGCGTCACGGCGGAACGCCTTGGGCTCGATCCGCGCCGGCGCGATCAGCACCGCCGCCGCCAGGATCAACAGCACGTTCGCGATGTTCGAGCCCACGACGTTGCCGAGCGCCACGTCCGGCACGCCGGCGAACGCCGCCTCGAGGCAGGCCACGAGCTCCGGCGTGGACGTGCCGTAGCCCACGAGCGTGAGGCCGATCAACAGCGGCGAGACGCCGAGCCGGCGGGCGATCGCCACCGCCCCGCGGACGAGCGCCTCGCCGCCGCCCAAGAGCAGCGCCATGCCGGCGGAGATCTCGAGGAGCGCCAGCACCGGAGCGGGCGGGAGGCGGCGCGCGACGGGCGATCAGGAGGCGGAGGACACGCCGGCCTTCGCTTCCGCATAGATCATCAAGGGCTTGGCGCGGCCCTCGGCGACCTCGCGGTTGATCACGACTTCGGTCACGCCGACCAGCGAGGGCAGCTCGAACATGGTGTCCAAGAGAATCGCCTCCATGATCGAGCGCAGGCCGCGCGCCCCGGTCTTGCGCTGGATCGCCCGCTCGGCGATCGCCCGCAGCGCGTCCTCGGTGAAGGTGAGCTTGACGCCTTCCATCTCGAACAGCCGCTGGTACTGCTTGACCAGCGCGTTCTTCGGTTCCTTGAGGATCTTGATGAGCGCCGGGATGTCGAGGTCGTGGAGCGTGGCGATCACCGGCAGCCGGCCGATGAACTCCGGGATCAGCCCGAATTTCAAGAGATCGTCGGGCTCGACGTCGCGCAGGATTTCGCCGGTGCGCCGATCGTCCGGACCGGTCACCTCGGCGCCGAAGCCCATCGACTTCTGCCGGCCGCGGGCGGCGATGATCTTCTCCAGGCCGGCGAAGGCGCCGCCGCAGATGAACAGGATGTTGGTCGTGTCGACCTGCAGGAACTCCTGCTGCGGGTGCTTGCGGCCGCCCTGCGGCGGGACGCTCGCGATCGTGCCTTCGATGATCTTCAACAGCGCCTGCTGCACCCCCTCGCCCGAGACGTCGCGGGTGATCGAGGGGTTCTCGGATTTGCGGCTGATCTTGTCGACCTCGTCGATGTAGACGATGCCGCGCTGCGCCCGCTCGACGTTGTAATCGGCGTTCTGCAGGAGCTTGAGGATGATGTTCTCGACGTCCTCGCCCACGTAGCCCGCTTCGGTGAGCGTGGTGGCATCCGCCATGGTGAACGGCACGTCGAGGATCCGGGCGAGCGTCTGCGCCAACAGGGTCTTGCCGCAGCCCGTCGGGCCGATCAGCAGGATGTTGGACTTGGCGAGCTCGACATCCCCGCCCTTGTTGCCGTGCGCCAGTCGCTTGTAGTGATTGTGCACGGCCACCGAGAGGACGCGCTTGGCGTGCTCCTGGCCGATCACGTAATCGTCGAGCACACTCTTGATCTCGGCCTGGGTCGGAACCCCGGCACGGCTCTTGGCGACTGCACTCTTGTTCTCCTCGCGGATGATATCCATGCACAGCTCGACGCATTCATCGCAGATGAACACGGTCGGGCCGGCGATCAGCTTCCTGACCTCGTGCTGGCTCTTCCCGCAGAAGGAGCAATAGAGGGTGTTCTTCGAGTCGCCGCTACCCTTGGACATCATCCAACCGTCCCACGCGGTCCCGGAAAAGATGGTAGCGGCGCCCGCCGGGGTACACAACCCGCGACGCAGCGGCGCAGGGCCGGGTCGACCGCGCCCGGCTCGGCCACGCCCCACCGGCCCCCCGGGCGATCCCGCTCGGAGGGCGCCGCGCACCGCCCCGCGACCGGCCGGCTCGACGCCGGACGGCGCCGGCCCGGCGGGCGATCGGCCGACGGTCACTCCTTGGCCGGCTTCGGCGGACGCTTGTCCATTACCGCGTCGATGATGCCGAACTCCTTGGCCTGCTCGGCGCTCATGAAGGTGTCGCGCTCCATCCGCGCCTCGACCTCGGGGAGCGTGCGACCGGTGTGCTTGACGTAGATCTCGTTGAGCCGCTGCTTCATGAGCAGGATCTCGCGGGCGTGGATCTCGATGTCGGTCGCTTGCCCCTGGAACCCGCCCGAGGGTTGGTGGGTCATGATCCGCGCGTGCGGCAAGGCGTAGCGCTTGCCCTTGGTGCCGGCGGCCAACAGCAACGAGCCCATCGAGGCCGCCTGGCCGATGCAGATCGTCGCGACGTCCGGTCGGATGTACTGCATCGTGTCGTAGATCGCGAGACCGGCCGTGACGAGCCCGCCCGGGCTGTTGATGTAGAGGCTGATGTCCTTGTCCGGGTTCTCGGCCTCGAGGAACAAGAGCTGGGCGGTCACGAGGCTCGCGACATGGTCGTCGATCGGCCCGTAGAGGAAGATGATGCGCTCCTTGAGCATCCGCGAATAGATGTCGAAGGCGCGCTCGCCGCGGGCGGTCTGCTCGACGACCATGGGCACGAGCTGGGAGAAGATCGGCATGGGGGTCACCTCGATCGGGCTCGTTCGGAACCGGGAGCTTCAACCGGCGGAAGCCGGTGCCGACCCGGCCGCGGCCGGCTCCTCCTCCTCGTCCTCGCGCATGAGCTCCTCCGGGCTCACCTTCCGGTCGGTCACCTGGGCGAGCTGGAGGATGAAGTCCACCACCTTGTCCTCGAAGATCGGCGCCCGCAGCGCCTCGAGGGCGGCCGCGTTGGTGCGGTAGTACTCGAGGACCTGGCGCTCCTGGCCGGGGAAGCGTTGCGCCTGGGCGATCACCGCCTGCTGCAGCTCCGGGCCCTCGACTTTGATCTCGTGGCGGGTGCCGATGTCGGAGAGGATGAGCCCGAGCCGCACCCGCCGCTCGGCGATCGCCCGGTACTCGGCCTCGAGCTCCTCCTTGCTCTTGCCTTCGGACTCGAAAGTGAGCCCGCGCTCCTGCATCTCCCGCTCGACCTGCTGCCAGATCGTCCGGAACTCGATGTCGACCATTCCCTCCGGGACAGGGAAGCGGTAGGTCGCGGCCAGATGGTCGAGCAGCTTGCGCTTGGCCTTCTGCCGCGAGGCGGCTTTGAAGTCGGCCTCGATCCGCTCGGCGAGCGCCTTCTCGAGGGCCGGCAGGTCGTCGAAGCCGAGCTCCTTGGCGAGCGCGTCGTCGACCACCACCGGCAGCGGTTCCTCGACCGCCTTCACCTCGACCTCGAAGCGCGCCGTCTTGCCGCGCAAGCTCGCCTCGCCCCAGCTCTCGGGGAAGGTCACCTCGATCGTCCGCCGCTCGCCGGGAACGACCCCCGCGAGCTGGTCCTCGAAGCCCGGGATCAGCCCACCGGCACCCAGGACGACCGCGAGATCCTTGCCCGAGCCGCCCTCGAAGGGACGGCCGTCGATGGTGCCTTCGTAATCGATCGTCACCCGGTCGCCCGAGCGCGCCGGGCGCGGCTCGGCCGGAGCCTGGAACTTCTGCCGCGAGCGGGCGAGCCGCTCCAGGGCCTGGCGCAGCACGGTCTCGTCGACCGTGGCCACCGGCCGGACGATCGCGATCGCCTTCATGTCGACCTCGGGGACGTCGGGCAGGAGCTCGACCCGCATCGCGAACTCGAGGTCCTTGCCTTCGTCGAAGGCGGTGATCTCGATCTTGGGCCGGAGCGCCGGCTTGAGGCCGTGCTCGCCGATCGCCTTCTTCGCACCCTCCTCGAGGGCTTGTTCGACCACCTCGCCGAGCACGCCCTTGCCGTACTGCTTCTTCAAGAGGCCGAGCGGCACCTTGCCCGGGCGGAAGCCGGGCATCCGCACCCGGCCCTTGAGATCCTCGAGGCGGGTGGTCACCCGTTCCTCGATCTCGGCGGCCGGCACGACGACCTTGAACTGGCGGACGAGACCCTCGGCCGCGACTTGGGTGACCTGCATCGATTCGTCTCTTTCCCGCTCGACCCCGGACGGCCGCCGCCCGCGCCGGGCTGGTGCGGGCGGCGAGACTCGAACTCGCACGGCTCGCGCCACGGGAACCTAAATCCCGCGTGTCTACCGGTTCCACCACGCCCGCCGCGCGCCCGGCCGCGGCGACGCGACGCGCTCGCCGGCCGGGCGCTGCATATAGCACGCGGCGACCGGCTGCCAACAGGCGGCGACCGGCGCGGTGGAGCCGCGACCCCGGGCGTGCTATGCTGCCCACGAGTAGCAAGAGACGGGGGGCTTTCCACCCGTCCGTGCGGCGCGAACGGGAGGCCCGGCATGACCACGGTCAAGCAGCTCCTCGCCGAGAAAGGGAACACGGTCTGGACCGTGGGTCCCGACCAGACCGTGCTCGACGCGATCCGCATCCTCGCCGAGAAGGACATCGGCGCGCTCGTGGTGGTCGAGGACGACCGACCGATCGGGATCTTCTCCGAGCGCGACTATGTCCGCAAAGTGTTCGTCAAGGGCAAGACCTCGCCGACCACGCGCGTGCGCGAGGTCATGTCGGCGCCGGTCGTTTCGGTCGGGCTCAACACCACGGTCGAACAGTGCATGGCGACGATGAGCAGCCGGCGGATCCGGCACTTGCCGGTGATCGACAACGGCCGGCTCGTGGGCATGTTGTCGATCACCGATCTCGTCAACAACATCATCCGCGAACAGCACCAGCTCATTGAGCAGCTCGAGAGCTACATCCACGGCTGAACGGGCCACCCGGCCGATCGGCCGGCCCGCCGGCTTCAGCGGTCGGCGGCGCGGAGCGCGGCGAGGAAGGAATCGGATCGAGCGGGCGGCGGCCCGAGCGGGGTCCGCTCGAAGGGCCGCGGCCTCGGCAAGGGCACGGGCTCGCCCGCGGTCGCGGCGAGCCGCGGCGCCGGGGGCTCGCCCCGGGGACCCTCGGAGGTCCGCCAAAGCACGCCCGCGATGGGAACCAGACCCCGGGGCTCCGTCAGACCGGACCACGCGCCCTCCGCTCCGACCGCAGGCTGCCGCTCCCCGGCCCGGGCGATTTCCCGGGCGTAGTCGCAGAGCTCTCGGAAAGGCTCTTCTCCCTCGTCGACGACGACCGCGATGTCGAGGACGGGGACCTTCGAGAGGAAGAAGCGCTGGTCGGAGGAGCCGTCGCTCGCGCCCAGGATCTCCTCGGGGACGGTCACCGCGTTGGAGCAGGAGACGCGCCCCAGGATCTGATCGATGTCGAGCTTGCGGAGCGATGCGAAGACGCCGCCCACGTCGACGCTCGTGATCCGGAAGCGGAGCCAGGTGGCCCGGACGCCGGCGACCGTGGTCGCGTCCCACCGCGCCGGCACTTCGAACTCCACCGTGCCCGACTGCGTGAAGCCGAGCGTCCCGTCCTCGACCTCGAGCGGCTCCCACGAGGCCGTGCCGTCGGCCCGCGCCTCGTAGAACTCCCACACGCCCGTGACGCCGGCGGCGGGCGCCGCCACGTCGACGATCAGCTTTTCGAAGTAGTTGTCCTCGTCGTAGGCGAGGTAGATGGCGTCCCCGACCGTGACTGCCGGAAGGGGCGAGAAGACCGTCGCGGGATCGCGGGCGTCGCTTGTGAAATCCGCCAGCGTCCCGCCCTGGTCCGCGATGAACTTCTTGATCTTCGCGGCGTGGATGACGAGGTCCTTGTCCGTGGAGAAGACCACCGGCTTCTCGCCGCCCGCGCCCGAGGTTGCGACCTCGAAGCCCTTGAGGACCGTGATGTCGAAGGAGGGCTTCGCGGTGGTGCGGAAGAAGCAGAGGGCCTTCGCCGAGGAGGGTGGCGTGAGCGTCACGCCGATCATGTTCAGGTACTCCCGCATGTGCTTGGGGAGGACCTGGTTCAGGCGCACGATGAGCTGCTCGATCTGGAGGGCGAAGGCCTCGGCGAGCGTGATGCCGGGATCGGAGAGGTTGTGGTCGGTCCACTCGGGCGTCCGCTCGGGGATGGCGCGGACGATCTCGTCCTTGATCGCCCGCCAGTCGCGGTCGTCGAGGTTCGGAACGGGAATGAGCCGGCCCTTCACCGCCATCGCGTCACCCTCACGGCAGCGCCCCGGCGAAGAAGGGGACGACCACGTTGTCTTCCCGGTTGGTCCGCCGCACGATGTAGCGCACGTCGATCTCCATCCGCTCCCCGGCGGGCCGCGCCCGGACCTCCTTCAAGGCGATGCGCGGCTCCCATCTCTCCAGGGCCTTGCGCGCGAGGAACTCGATGCGGCCCGCGAGGTTCGCGTCGTTGGGAACGAAGACCAGGTCGGCGAGGGCGCTTCCGAACTCGGGGCGCATGACCCGCTCGCCCAGGCGCGTGCCGAGCACGATGCCGACGGCCTCGCGGATGTCCTCCTCGACGGAGCGCATCCCGATGCCGCCGGTGTCGTCGATCTGGATGGGGAACGCCCACCCCGTGCCCAGGAACGCCTCGGACATGCCGCCTTCCTCTCCGGCCCGGCCTACGAGCCGAGCGCCGTGTATCGCCCGCCGAGGAAGACGTTCGTGTCCTTCTGGGCCGTGAGCCGGGCCGCCTCGTCCTCGAGCGCGAAGAGCCGCGTCCTCGTGCCGAAGACCAGCTGGACGCGCGCGTCGAGCCAGGCGTACCGCTCGTCGTAGAGAGGGACCAGTTCCGCCTCCATCGTCGGGAGCCTCGTCGTCTGGAGGTAGTCCCGCCGCGCCTCGGTCTCCGTCTTCCGCCCTTGGATGGCCGAATCCGACAGGTCCGGGGTCGCGAGGAACGCCTCCACCAGGTCAAAGGCCCCCTGCGCCTGGAGATGGGGACCGCTGCCCGGGCCGTAGTTCTCGTTGGCGGCCAGGGCGGCGAGCTCCACGGCCAAGGCGGCCCGCTCGGCCGCGAGGGCGTCGAGGATGTCCTGCGCATCGGGGGAGGCGGCGCGCTGCGCGAACGGAAGGGCGAGGAGGGCGTCGATGGCGGCGAGCTCCCAGGCGACGGCGGCGAGTTCGTTTGCCGGGTCGGAGCCGGTTCCACCGTCGAGGTCGACCACGCGCAACGGAGACAGCCCCGTGTGGGGTTCCGGGAAGATGGGGCCGCCCACCCGCGCGGCCTGGTCGATCACGGCGGCCGTGACTGGGCTCTCGGGGAAGCGCCCGTCGATGGCGCGCCGTTCGGTCTCGTAGGTCCCGATGAGACCGTCGTAGTGGCCGTAGATCTTGGCGTTCAGGTCCTCGAGCGGACGGAGGGCGTCGATCTGCGCCGCGAGCTCCACCAGCCGCTTGTCGATGTCGGCGTTGTCCTGGGCGAGCTCGGCCGCCCGCTCCAGGGCGATCTGTTTCTCTTCGCTGGTCAGCTCAAGCGGCACGGCGTTCCCT